>NZ_JAMYPT010000031.1:0-40149 GCF_040320505.1 Mesorhizobium sp. M0678
GAAGAGCCCGTTGCCGCGTTCGGAGCGGTAACTGCGAGCCTAATTTGCGGCCGAACCATTGTGGTGAGGCTTGTAGAGGTTTCGGCGAATTGCTTGATCACGGACCTCCAGTCCGAGCATTTCGTCGATGAGAAGGGCGCCCTGTTCCCGGGCGCCCTTTTTGAGGGTTATCATCAGACTCTCTCCCGGGGGAACTGTGGGTAAGAAACAACGCATCGTCCTGCAGGCAGCTGTTTTGGCGTCTGCCTTTGGCTTTTTTTTGCTGATCCTGATCCTGCAGATGGTCAGTTTTTTGGTTGACTAGGCACGCGCAAGCGGGATGAATCGCGCAGAGACACGCGGAAGTTTTTTCGCCAGCGAAACCCCGACGACCTGATGGGGAGTCGCGCCAGCAGGGTGGGCGCCACGTCCAGTGCCACCGACAAGGCCTACGATGCGCAGGACTTTACGAGTTACGCTTGATGAAGGTGACGCCGCACGTGGCGCTGAACACCAACGGGGCGCCGTTCGGCGATCGACGGTCGCACGATGCGGCACAGCGACTATGCGGTCAGCCAGCGCATCCGCAAGCGCATTGAGGAGGCGGTTCGGACGGATCAAGACGGTCGCCGGACAGGCGAAGACGAACATTCGATCAGACATGCCTTGCCCCGGCTTTAATCGCTGTTCCGATGGCCTCCGGCCGGAGCGCAGCGTTCACCTTGCTGTCGCACAGTGAGGATGCAGCTTCAGCATGGCGCTGGCATGCGTGCGCTCAGCAGCTGCAATAGCTCGCTTGCGTTGGAGAATTCATGATGACACCCCCTTTCGTCACTTGTGAGGGCTTCAGACGGATGCGCAATATCTGACCGCTATCGATGGCAGGACCTGGATCGGCTGCGCCCGCTCGGTGAAATCCTCAGCGTCTGCGGCGGCGAGGATACGATTTCGACGGCGAGCTCGATCGCATGATCATGGTTCTCGACCATTGCCGACCTTTGCATTGGCTGCGGAGCCTGGCGCCCGCTTCTGCCCGAAGAACTGCCCGACCCATGTTGCGGCCGCCCGGTCGCTGCATGACTTGATAGGACAAACCAGGAGAACGGCACATGTTTGCCCAACACTATGCCCGGCTCAGCACTGGCCAATGGCCGCAGATCGAGCTGGAGAGGAGGTTCGACCAGCATGTGCTTGCCTGTGTGCTTTCAAGTGCGCTCGAGGAGATCGAGGCCGGCGAGGCGACGGCGACGGAGGCAACCGGCCTTTCGCGCGCCGAGCTGCGCGATGTCCTGGCCCGCAGTTTCCCTGCTATTCCAATCAACGCGTTTGCCTTGGAAGAGGTGAGCGAGCCCGAGCCGGATCTGGAGGAAGAACTTCTGCGTGGGCTGCTGCTGGAGCATGCCCGGCCGGGCGACAAGGCGAGCGCCCGCTTCGCAAAGATCATCGCCCGGCGTGCCATGCGCAATGACCATCTCTGGCAGGACCTCGGCCTTTTTAATCGGACCGAGCTCGGCCGCCTGCTCGCCTCGCATTTTCCGACGCTGGCGGCCGGCAACACCCAAAATATGAAATGGAAGAAGTACTTTTACCGCAAGCTCTGCGAGGCCGAAGGTTTTTCGCTGTGCAGCGCGCCCAGTTGCCGGGAATGCAATGATTTCGAAAGCTGCTTCGGCCCGGAGGAAGGCGAAAGCCGCCTCACACGGATCAAGAACGGCATGGCCTTGGATTAAGAGCCGCTTTCGTCACTCGTACAAGCGCCAGGGCTCGCGCCGCACCATATGTCTCTTGTCGAATGTCGAACTTTCGCCTTCGAGGATTTGAATGCTGTGCCTGCTGTCCGGTTGCGCCTATGCTCGCTTCGGCGGTCGCCGTCATCATGGCGGAGCAGGACCCGACCCGCACCATCGCCGCCGAGCAACTGGTGTTCTCCGTGCCGTTGCTGCTCGCCTGCCTGGCTGGGCTCTATTCGGAGCGGGCCGGCGTCTTCGACACCGGGCTCGAGGGCAAGATGCTGGCCGGCACCTTTGCCGGCGCGTCGGCGGCCGCGGTTACAGGCTCGGCTCGGCTCGGCCTGGGCGCCGCCGTAGCCACCGCCGTGTTTTTCGCGCTGGTGCACGGTTTCGCCTCGATCACCCATCGCGGCGACCAGATCGTCTTCGGCGTCATCAGTTTCATCGCTGCCGCGCTCCACCATCATTCTCGTCCAGGCCTGGTTCCGGCAGGGCGCGCGCCGGCGCTCTCTGAAGACTCGCGATTCGATCGTTGTGCCCAGCGCCGAAGCGGTACGCAGCGTGCCGGTGCTCGGGCCGGTCTATCCGACCATTCGCTGCTGGTCTACGTTGCGTCCCTGATGGTGCCATCTACCTGGTTGGTGCTGTTTAGCACCCGCTTCGGCCTAGGGCTTCGCGCGGTCGGCGAAAATCCGGCCGCCGTTGATTACTTGGTATTTCGGTGATTTGGCTGCGCTGTCGTGCGGCATCTTCACCGGCGTTCTGACGGGCATGGCCGGCGCGTAGCTGTCGCTCGCCCAGAATGCCGGCTTCGTGAAGGATATGACCGCCAGCAAGGGTTCCATCGCGCTGGCAGCGCTCATCGTCGCCAGATGGAAATCGGTGCCGGTGAGGTTCGCCTGTCTGGCGGCGAAGGTCGCCATGGCCCGGAGGTGAAGCCGGCGAGGCGCTGACGCTGGTCCATGCGAGATCGGAGCCGACACGGAACAGGCTGCCGCGGCGGCGATCCAGTCGGCCTATACGCTCGGCGAAACGAAGCCTGTAACCGCCAAAGTCATCATGCGGAGGATCGCGCCGCGCCGTGCATGCCATTGCATCTCTCGTCCCGCTGCGCTGCTGAGGCCTCTTTTGTCAGGCGGTCTAGGTTTCGCGCTTCGGGCCGAGCAGGAACACTGTCAGGGCGGCGAGGAACGTGGCAACAGCACTGTAGGCAATGGCACTGGCAATCCCGGCATTGTCCACCAATAGTCCGCCGAAAATCGCGCCGGCTGCGATTGCCACTTGGAACGCTACGACCATCAGCACACCGGCGCTTTCGGCCTGCTCGGGAACGGCGCGCCGCACCATCCACGTCTGCAATCCCACTGGCACCGCGCCGAAGGCAAAGCCCCACGCGGCAACCGCAATCGCCGAGCCCGAGGCCGATGCTCCCGCCGTCAGCAGCGAAACAGCGGCTATCGCTATGAGCAGCGGGGCAAGGGCCGCGGCTGCCTTGAGACTGTACTCGGCCAGAAGCCCGCCGGCCAAATTGCCGAAGAATCCGCCGATGCCAAAAGCAAGCAACACAAGCGAGATCGTGTCGACATCCAGCGCGGGAACCTTCTCGAGGAAGGCGCGGATATAGGTGATTCCGGCGAAGTGGCCGGAAGCGACCAGCAGGACGACCAAAAGCGCGACCTTGACCATCGGAATCTTGGCCACATCCAGCAGGCTGCGGAAGCTAGCCACTCCGACCGGAGGCAGCCTCGGAATGGTTATGAGTTGCACCAGCAGTGTAGCGGCGCCGAAGGCTGCGGCGAGCATGAAGGCGCTTCGCCATCCCCAAATATCGCCGACATAAGCGCCGATTGGAGCTGCGCAAACGGTAGCGACGGAAACGCCGGTGAGGATGATCGACATCGCGCGCGGCAGGAGGTGGCTTGGAACGAGCCGCATCGCCAGTGATGCCGACATCGACCAGAAGCCTCCGAGCGCTATGCCGAGCACGACGCGTGCAGTCAGGAGAACCGCCAGCGACCACGCGCCGGCCGCCAGAACGTCCGATAGGATCAGCAGCAGCGTCATCGCCCACATGACGATCCTGCGGTCCAGGCGCTTTGTGATGATGGCCACCGTCGGCGCCGAGATCGCCCCGACGATAGCGGTCGCCGTCATCGCCTGTCCAGCCGCACCCTCGGTGACACCGAGATCATGCGCGAGGGGCGTGAGCAGGCTGACAGGCAGAAACTCTGCCGTCACCAACCCGAAGGTGCCCAAGGAAAGCGAAATGACCGCACCCCATGCGGGACCAGACGGTTGGTCGGGCTTTTCTGGGTCGTGCAGAACAGCGTCCATGACGCCTGCCGCGGATCGGGTCATGAACGAAGTCTCCACTTTGGATGCACTGCAACATGAGGTTGGCTGCCTTGACCCACATTAAAGACACAAGCGCATTTCGCGGCGGCGTTGCACGGAGGAGGGGATGTTCATTGCTTCGCGATATTTTGTGACGGTGCGGCGCGCAACATCGATGCCGGTTTCCTTCAGCCGGACAGCGATGTCATCGTCGGAAAGCACGTCGCCGGGAGATTCTGCGGCAATTATCGCTTTGATCCGATGGCGGACAGCTTCGGCGGAGTGCGCATCGCCGCCTTGGCAGGACGCGATCGCGACGGTGAAAAAATACTTGAGTTCGAAGACTCCGCGCGGGGTAAGCATGTACTTGTTCGAGGTCACCCGGCTTACCGTCGACTCGTGCACGCCGATCGCGTCAGCGACGGTTCTGAGATTGAGAGGCCGCAGGTGGGCGACGCCATGTTCCAAAAAGGCATCCTGCTGGCGCACGATTTCAGCCGCAACCTTAACAATCGTCTTGGCGCGCTGATCGAGGCTGCGGATTAGCCAGTTCGCGTTTTGCAAGCATTCGTTGAGAAATGCTTGATCTTTCGAATTTTGGACAGTTTGACGCGACACTTCGGCATAGTAGGTTTGGTTGATCAGCAGCTTGGGGAGTGTGGCCGGATCAAGTTCGATCTGCCACCCGCCTTCCGGCGAGGGCGTGACCCAGATGTCGGGTATGATCGATTCAGACGCACCGGATTGGAATCGGTTTCCAGGCTTGGGATCGAGCGCCCGAATCTCATGCATCATGTCGAGAAGGTCGTCTTCATCGACGCCGCAATGCTGCTTCAGTGCCTGAAAATCGCGTCGCGCAAGCATTTCAAGATTGGCAACCAAAGCTGCCATTGCCGGGTCGAACCGGTCTCGCTGGCGCAACTGGATTTCAAGGCATTCTCCGAGAGTTCGGGCAAAAATTCCCGGTGGATCAAAGTGCTGCAAGGTTCCGAGAACCCGTTCCACATCAGCCTCCCGGACATTCAGGCTCTCGGCCAGCTCCAAAAGGTTTGCCCGAAGATAGCCAGTGTCTTCCAGATCGGCGGCAAGCTGGCCAGCGATCAGCCGCTCCTGTGGTGTGAACGCAGTGAGGGCGATCTGACGAGCGACATGGTCGTGCAATGTCTCGGCGAGGCTGGCAAACTCGTCGAGGGAAGGGCCATTACCCGGCGGGTTGTTGGTCGTGTTGCGAAGTGATTTCCATTGCCCGAGCCGTTCAGGCGAGCCGGCCCCGGTCGGTCCGTCAACGGCGTTTGCGCGTGGGCCGACACGCTGATCCGCTCCCGAAATCGAAACATCGCCAAAAGGCCCGCCATCGTTTGACGCAGATTCCAAGAGCGGGTTCTTCTCGATTTCCCGCTCCACGAACTGATGCAGTTCAGTATGCGCCAGTTGCAGCAAGCGAATCGACTCAATGAGTTGAGGCGATGCGACCATGGATTGCTTCTGGCGCTGAAGCAGGCTTGCTGAGGATTGCATGGTGAGCGCGATAATCCTGTCGAGGGAGCCTCTTGGGGCGGGCAATGGCACCAGTGAGACGTTTTCTAGGTCATGCGGCGGCTTTCAGCGTTTCGAGAACGTTTTGCGGAGATGAGACGCCATAGGGGTCGGCCTCGCAGTTGTCGGAGAAACCTTCCTCCTCGAACCACTGCTCCACCACGCCATTGTTGATCAGGGCGGCGTAGCGCCAGGAGCGCATCCCGAAGCCGAGATTGTCCTTTGCGACCAGCATGCCCATCTTGCGTGTGAACTCGCCTGAGCCATCGGGGATGAGCTCGACCTTCTGCAGGCCCAAGGACTTCCCCCACGCATTCATGACGAAGGCATCGTTGACGGAGACGCAGTAAATCGCGTCAATTCCCTCCTTCTCAAACTCATCATAGAGCTCTTCGAAATTGGGCAGTTGGTAGGTCGAGCAGGTCGGAGTGAAGGCGCCAGGCAGCGAGAACAGGATGACGCGCTTGCCGGCAAAGTAGTCGTCAGATGTCTTTTCTTCCCAGCGATATGGATTTGGGCCCTGGACTGACTCATCGCGAACACGCGTGAGAAAGGTGACGAAGGGAACCTTCTTTTGAACGGTCATCAACTTGCTCCTCAGGAAAAAACTGGCGCGCCGGATTCTGGCAGAGGCTGGCGCAATACCGAGCAAAGGCTCGTATGCCGGGCATGAAATGAGGCCCTCGCGGCTCGCACCCTCCTTTTTCCATCCCGATGTAGGGGAACGTCTTGGCTGCTGGTCTTCGTCACCCGAACGCCATCGATCTGAGCAAGTGGAGGCTGTCGAGCCGCTGGGGCAATCTTTCCACGGCTATGGCGCCGGAAGCGGCATCCATCGCTCGCGCTCGTGCCCGGGACAAAGTGATAGCGGGCCCGAAGTAGCCAATATCGAACGCGTGTGGAGGCCTCAAATGTGACTTCACGCAAGAGACCCGCGTTACTGAGCTGGTTCGGCGTATTGTCGAAGTTTGCCAGTGACACGACCTTGGCTTCGGTGGCTCTTTGATGGGGCTGTTGGGCACTCACATGCTGATCAGAACCGGTAGACGGCAATTGCGCGAGCGCCATGTGTTGGCGTGCCGCCATCGGACCAGCCGTGCGCAAAGCGGCTGCCGAGGAGGGACCTCCGGAGGAGATGATGTACCGATGTTCAGCGGGAACAGGCACCGTCTCCTCAGGCCACGGTCTAGAGCTTCGCGTGTCGGGCATGGCGCAAGTCGCTTTCATCGTGTTTTGATGGGCTCTGACCAGGAGCAGCAAGCGGCGTGCCATTTCAAATAGAGATGCTTTTGGAGCGATCCTTTTTCCTGGGAGGACCGTGTCTTCAAGACCGGGCGCGCCCTATAACCGCCTCGTCAGCACGCTCGACAAGGGTGCTGTATGGTGCGGATATGCGGCGCTTCCGCACCGGCTGGACCAAGACGAACCGAAAGCCGAGCCGATGCCCTACCTCACACCGGCGGGCACTGCAGCGATTTCGTAGCGTCTGCCGCAAACGTGTTCTTGCGTGCGCAGGCTCGGCTTTCGCGAACATGCGCCTGTCGCAGCAACCATGAGCGCGCGCTTCGGCAAGCGCCTGACTCCGTGAGGATCGAATTCCCCAATCGTGTCTGTTTGCCACCCTCTTATGTTCGAAACTGGACCAGAATGTCGCAAGCCCGACCGAAAGGTCGCCGAGGCGTACTATCCGACACTGTTCTGTCGCCTTTGTTGGCCCGCGGCACCGGCCTATTTCGCCGAGCTCTTGTCTGGCCTCAGGCTAACCCAATGAAAAGCAATCACAATTTTTTTCTTCTGCTGGGGCGGCCAAATTGGCACGAGTTTTGAAGCTCCTTCGTTGCGGGCCGGGAGCCGCCGACCGACCTTCATTTCGTGGATGGCACCGCGATCGATGGAACGAAGAGAGAAAAGCAAAATGTCAAATCCGCATCAGATAGCCTTCTATGGGAAGGGGCCTCGGCGAAACCGCCCCCTACCAAACAGGCTCGCCGCCCTTGTCGACCCTTGCGCAGGAAATCTTGATGGCCGGCTGCGACTCAAAGGCCCGCCACACTCGCCTTATCCTGAACTCGAAGGCGCAGGATAACGTTCTGCATCTCGCCGCGCGGTATGCCTAGGCAGTTACACGTTGGCCGACCTTGATAATCGAATCGGGCTACGCTGCGGAGGACGTCGTCTACATGCCTTCCTAAGCCATTCGCTGCCCGCAGCGCCTGCCGGTCACCTCCCGCCCTTCCATCGCTTAGAGATCAAGTGCCACCATGTCCGAACAACCCTTGCCGACGCTGCCGATGTGGCGCGTCGATCACATCGAGCCCTCGCCCGAGATGTTGGCGCAACGCGCCAACGGTCCGATCCACCGCGTGCGCTTCCCGTCCGGGCACGAAGGCTGGTGGGTGACAGGCTACGATGAAGCCAAGGCGGTGCTGTCCGACGCGGCGTTCCGGCCCTCGGGAATGCCGCCGGCGACATTCACCCCGGATTCGGTGATTCTCGGATCGCCGGGGTGGTTGGTCTCGCACGAGGGGGGCGAGCATGCCCGGTTACGCACGATCGTGGCGCCGGCCTTCAGCAACCGCAGGGTGAAGCTGCTCGCGCAGCAGGTCGAGGTGATCGCCGCGCAGTTGTTCGAGACACTGGCGGCCCAGCCCCAGCCCGCCGACCTGCGGCGCCACCTCTCCTTTCCACTTCCGGCCATGGTCATCAGCGCGCTGATGGGCGTGCTCTACGAGGATCACGCCTTTTTCGCCGGGCTGTCCGACGAGGTGATGACGCACCAGCATGAAAGCGGCCCGCGCAGCGCGTCGCGCTTGGCCTGGGAAGAACTGCGCGCCTACATTCGCGGCAAGATGCGGGACAAGCGCCAGGATCCTGGCGACAACCTGCTGACGGATCTGCTCGCGGCGGTCGACCAGGGCAAGGCGACCGAGGAAGAGGCGATCGGCCTGGCGACGGGCATGCTGGTGGCGGGGCACGAGAGCACCGTCGCGCAGATCGAATTCGGCCTGCTGGCCATGTTCCGCCATCCGCAACAGCGCGAACGCCTGGTCGGCGATCCATGCCTGGTGGACAAGGCGGTGGAGGAAATCCTGCGCATGTACCCGCCGGGCGCGGGCTGGGACGGCATCATGCGCTATCCGAGTACCGACGTGACCATCGCGGGCGTGGAAATTCCTGCGGAGAGCAAGGTGCTTGTCGGCCTGCCGGCGACGTCGTTCGATGCGCGCCATTTCGACGACCCGGAAATCTTCGACATCGGACGCGACGAAAACCCGCACCTGGCGTTCTCCTACGGGCCGCACTACTGCATCGGCGCGGCGCTGGCCAGGCTGGAACTCAAGGTGGTGTTCGGTTCGATCTTCCAGCGCTTTCCCGCGCTGCGCCTGGCCGTGGCGCCCGAAGAACTGAAGTTGCGCAAGGAGATCATCACTGGCGGGTTCGAGGAGTTCCCGGTGCTCTGGTGATGCGCGGACGCCGCCGGGAATCGCGATCTTCTCCGCAATTTGCCGGCGCGCCTGGCGCGCGCCGGTCAGATCAGCCAGCCAACAGGTAACCAAGATGGACGTGCAAGAAACCACGGCAGCATGCCGGGACGCCTTCGCCGAACTGGCGTCGCCAGCGTGCATCCACGATCCGTATCCATTCATGCGGTGGTTGCGCGAGCACGATCCGGTGCATCGCGCGGCGTCGGGCCTCTTTCTGTTGAGCCGCCACGCCGACATCTACTGGGCGCTCAAGGCCACGGGCGATGCTTTTCGAGGACCGGCGCCGGGCGAACTGGCGCGCTATTTCCCGCGTGCGGCGACCAGCCTGTCACTCAAGCTGCTGGCCTCCACGCTAGCGATGAAGGAATCACCGACGCATACGCGTCTGCGCCGGCTGATCTCGCGCGATTTCACCATCGGCCAGATCGACAACCTGAGGCCGACCATCGCTCGCATTGTCGCAGCGCGCCTGGACGGCATGGCGCCCGCGCTGGAGCGCGGGGAGGCGGTGGACCTGCATCAGGAATTCGCGCTGGCCTTGCCCATGCTGGTTTTCGGCGAACTGTTCGGCATGCCCCAGGACGACACGTTCGGGCTCGTCGCCGGCATCAGCGCCATTCTGGAAGGCCTGAGCCCGCACGCCAGCGATCCCCAGCTCGCCGCGGCCGACGCGGCCAGCGCCAGGGTGCAGGCCTACTTCGGCGACCTCATACAGCGCAAGCGCACCGATCCCCGCCACGACATCGTGTCAATGCTGGTCGGCGCACACGACGACGATGCCGACATGCTGTCGGATGCGGAATTGATCAGCATGCTCTGGGGCATGCTGCTGGGCGGCTTCGCCACCACTGCCGCGGCCATCGGCCATGCGGTCCTGGCGATGCTGGCGTATCCCGAACAGCGGCACTGGCTGAAGGGAGATGCCGTGGGGGTGAAGGCATTCGTCGAAGAAGCCCTGCGCTACGACGCGCCCGCCATGTTCAGCTCCATTCCGCGTATCGCCCAGCGCGACATCGAACTGGGCGGCGTGGTGATCCCGAAGAACGCGGACGTGCGCGTGCTGATCGCGGCCGGCAATCGCGACCCGGACGCCTTCGCCGATCCCGACCGCTTCGATCCCGTGCGGTTCTACGGCACCAGTCCTGGCATGTCGATCGACGGGAAGATCATGCTGACCTTCGGCCACGGCATCCACTTCTGCCTGGGTGCGCAACTGGCCCGAGTGCAGTTGGCCGAGAGCCTGCCGCGGATCCAGGCGCGCTTCCCCACGCTGGCATTGGCCGAGCAGCCGACCCGGGAGCCCTCCGCGTTCCTTAGGACGTTCCGCGCGCTGCCGGTGCGGCTGCATGGGCAGGGGGGCTGAGATGCGCGTCCTGGTCGATCAGGATCTGTGCGGAACTACCGGGCAGTGCGTGCTGACGCTGCCGGGCACCTTTCGCCAGCGCGAACCGGACGGCGTGGCCGAAGTGTGCGTGGCGACGGTCCCGCAGGCGCTGCACGCCGCCGTGCGGCTTGCGGCCAACCAGTGCCCGGTCGCCGCCATTCGGGTCATCGAAAGCGACGCTGGCCATGACGAGCGCGCCAGCGCCGACCCTGCGCCTTCTCCGGCGGAGGCCGAGCGGCATGCTGCGAAAGACCAATACAATTCAGGAGACACGATGGGACGGTTTGAAGGCAAGGTGGCCGTGGTGACCGGCGCTGGCGCGGGCATCGGCAAGGCATGCGCTCTCGCCATCGCGCGCGGGGGCGGCAGAGTGGTGGTGGCCGACATCGATGGCTCGGCGGCCATCGCCTGCACCGCGCAGATCGCGGCCGAAGCAGGCCACGCGCTGCCCATAGGCATGGATATCGCCGATGAGCAGGCGGTGGCAGCGCTGTTCGAGACGGCGGAGCGGCACTTCGGGGGGGTCGACCTGCTGGTGAACAATGCGAGCGCCATGCATCTGACCCCGCGCGACCGCGCGATCCTCGACCTGGACCTAACGGTCTGGGATCAGACCATGGCGACCAATCTGCGCGGCACCCTGCTCTGCTGCCGGCAGGCCATCCCACGGATGATCGCCCGCGGCGGTGGCGCGATCGTCAACATGTCGTCGTGCCAGGGACTCAGCGGTGACACCGCGCAGACGTCCTACGCCGCGTCGAAGGCGGCGATGAACATGCTCTCGGCTTCGCTCGCCACCCAATACGGTCATGCGCAGATCCGCTGCAACGCCGTTGCGCCGGGTCTCGTCATGACCGAGCGTCTCCTCGCCAAGCTGGACGAGTGCATGCAACGGCATCTGCGCCGTCACCAGCTCCTGCAGCGCGTCGGCCGCCCCGAGGACGTGGCCGCGCTCGTGGCGTTCCTGCTCTCCGACGATGCTGCGTTCATCACCGGCCAGGTCGTGTGCATCGATGGCGGCATGCTGGCGCATGTGCCGACATACGCCGACGGTGGCAACAGCTGCGCCGCGCGCCCTGCCGGCGACACCGAATCGGCGGCGGCGGCGCGCTGCTGATGGACATGCTGCTCAACCCGCTCAACCGTCGGCACCGGCTGCGATGCGACATCCCGGTCATGCCTGGCGCTTTCCCCCTGGTCGGGCATCTCCCCGCCATTGTCTGCGACCTGCCGCGCCTGCTGCAGCGCGCAGAACGGACGCTGGGCAGCCACTTCTGGCTGGATTTCGGCCCTGCCGGACACCTGATGACCTGCGTGCATCCGGATGCGTTCGCACTGCTCCGGCACAAGGACGTGTCCTCGGCGCTGATCGAAGAGATCGCGCCCGAATTGCTTGGCGGAACGTTGGTTGCCCAGGACGGCGGCGCGCACCGGCAGGCGCGCGATGCGATCAAGGCGGCGTTCCTGCCCAAGGGGCTGACCCAAGCCGGCATCGGCGACCTGTTCGCGCCCGTCATCCGGGCGCGGGTGCAGGCCTGGCGCGACCGCGGCGAGGCAACCATCCTGCGCGAAACCGGCGACCTGATGCTCAAGCTCATCTTCAGCCTCATGGGAATCCCCGCGCAGGACCTGCCGGGATGGCATCGCAAGTACCGGCAACTGCTGCAGTTGATCGTCGCGCCCCCGGTCGACCTGCCCGGACTGCCGTTGCGGCGCGGCCGCGCCGCCCGCGACTGGATCGACGCGCAGTTGCGCCAGTTCGTCCGCGACGCGCGCGCGCATGCTGCGCGCACCGGGTTGATCAACGACATGGTGAGCGTCTTCGACCGCAGCGACGATGGGCTCTCCGATGACGTCCTGGTCGCCAATATCCGCTTGCTGCTGCTTGCCGGTCACGACACCACTGCCTCGACGATGGCCTGGATGGTGATCGAGCTGGCGCGGCAGCCTGTGCTGTGGGACGCCCTGGTCGAGGAGGCGCAACGCGTGGGCGCGGTGCCGACCCGGCACGCGGACCTGGCGCAGTGTCCGGTCGCCGAGGCGCTGTTCCGCGAGACGCTGCGCCTGCATCCGGCGACCACGCTCCTGCCTCGTCGCGCGCTGCAGGAATTGCAACTCGGCCAACGGCGCATTCCCGCGGGCACCCATCTGTGCATCCCGCTGCTGCATTTCTCGACCTCGGCGCTGCTGCACGAGGCGCCTGATCAGTTCCGCCTGGCGCGGTGGCTGCAACGCACGGAGCCGATCCGGCCGGTGGACATGCTGCAGTTCGGTACCGGCCCACACGTCTGCATCGGCTATCACCTCGTATGGCTGGAAATGGTGCAGTTCTGCATCGCCTTGGCGCTGACCATGCACCAGGCCGGGGTGCGGCCGCGGTTGCTGAGCGGCGTCGAAAAAGGCCGGCGGTATTACCCGACCGCACATCCGTCCATGGCAATCCGCATAGGCTTCTCATGAGCTGGCATCGCATGCCCCGTGTGGCGAGGCAGCGGCGCCGGCGAGGCGCGGCATTGCTGCACTCAGCGCACGCGCTCGGTGCGACGCCGGCAACACCGCTGCGGCTTGGCGCTCGCTGTGGCCATCTCGTGTCAGGTACAAGGACATGAAAAACATGCAGACCGGTTCCACGCTACACGACGACCGAACTGGCGTTTCCGCGCTCCGCGGATTGGGCGCGCAGGCGCGCGGCGCATCCGGCAGGCTGCTGCCGGAGATCTGGATGCAGGACGGCGCAAAGCGGGTCGAACAGGCGCTGGCGCGTCTTCTCTGCGCCGAAGACGACGGTGAGACAGAGCTGATGGCGGCGATGCGCTACGCCACCTTGCATGGCGGGAAGCGCACCCGCGCCTTGCTCTGTCTGGCTGCCGGCGCACTGGCCGACACGCCGGCGCACATGCTAGACGACGTCGGCGCCGCCATCGAGATGATGCACGCCTGTACCCTGGTCCACGACGACCTGCCCGCGATGGACGACGACGTGCTTCGCCGCGGCCTTCCGACCGTGCACGTCAAGTTCGGCGAAGCCACTGCGATCCTGGTCGGCGATGCGCTGCAGGCACACGCCTTCCTGACCCTGGCGAGCCTCGATGCGCCGGGCGACAACCGTATCGCGCTCGTGCGCGAACTGGCGCAGGCCGTGTCCGCCGAGGGTGCCGCAGGCGGGCAGGCGATGGATCTGTCGCTGGTCGGAAAGCACGCCGAGCTGGACAGGATCGTGGCGATGCACCGGATGAAGAGCGGAGCGCTAGTGCGCGCGTCCGTTCGCATGGGCGCGCTATGCGCCATCGCGGAGGATGCCGCGCACGCTGCGCTGTACTGTGCGCTCGATCGCTACACCGCCTGTTTCGGCCTGGCGTTGCAGGTGGTTGACGACATTCTCGACGCGACAGCGGATACCGCGACGCTGGGCAAGACCCCCGGTAAGGACGCGGCGGCGCAGAAGCCGACCTGCGCGTCCATCATGGGGCTGCAGGCAGCGCGCCAGTTCGCGCTGGATTTGTTGCGCGACGCCGGGGAGGCCATCGTCCCGCTGGGGCCGCGTGCGGAACGGTTGGCGCAGATGCTGCAGCGGGCCAACGTGTATCTGTCCGCGCCATACGCATGAGCGCGTCCGTCCGCATGGACTCGCCCCCGTCTGCTGCGATCGGCCGGCGGGCGGTGCATGCTGCACTGTGTCCGAACCGACGGGGACGTGCGCGGCGTCTGCCCGACCTGGTTCTCGTTAGCCCTCTGCAGAAGGAACATCCCGCGTGAACGCGCTGTCCGAACAGATCCTTTCCGAATTGCGCCACCTGCTGAGCGAGATGAGCGACGGCGGCAGCGTCGGTCCGTCCGTCTACGACACGGCGCGAGCTCTGCAGTTCCACGGCAACGTCACCGGTCGGCAGGACGCATACGAGTGGCTCATCGCGCAGCAACAGGCCGATGGCGGATGGGGAAGCGCGGACTTCCCGCTGTTCCGCCATGCGCCCACGTGGGCGGCGTTACTGGCATTGCAGCGTGCCGATCTTCTTCCCGGCGCTGCCGACGCTGTCCAGGCTGCAACCCGGTTCCTCGAGCGCCAGCCAGATCCCTACGCGCATGCGGTGCCGGAAGATGCGCCGATCGGCGCGGAGCTGATCCTGCCGCAGTTGTGCGGCGAGGCCGCATCCTTGCTGGGCGGCGTGGCGTTTCCGCGTCACCCGGCGCTGTTGCCGTTGCGGCAAGCGTGCCTGGTCAAGCTGGGGGCGGTGGCGACGTTGCCGAGCGGCCATCCGTTGCTGCACTCCTGGGAAGCCTGGGGGACGTTGCCGACCACCGCATGCCCGGATGACGACGGCAGCATCGGCATCAGTCCGGCGGCCACCGCCGCGTGGCGTGCGCACGCCGTGACACAGGGGAGCACGCCGCAGGTCGGGCGCGCCGACGCGTATCTGCAGGCGGCATCGCGGGCGACGCGCAGCGGCATCGAAGGTGTCGTTCCCAACGTCTGGCCGATCAATGTGTTCGAGCCATGCTGGTCGCTGTACACCCTGCATCTGGCCGGGCTGTTCGCGCACCCCGCGCTCGCCGAGGCGGTGCAAGTGATCGTCGCGCAGCTCGACGCGCGCCTGGGCGTGCGCGGTCTGGGCCCGGCCTTGCACTTCGCGGCCGATGCGGACGACACCGCCGTTGCGTTGTGCGTCCTGCGCCTTGCAGGCCGCGACCCGGCGGTCGATGCGTTGCACCATTTCGAAATCGGCGAGCTGTTCGTCACCTTCCCCGGCGAGCGCAATGCCTCGGTGTCGACCAACATCCATGCCCTGCATGCGTTGCGACTGTTGGGAAAGCCCGCCGCCGGCACCAGCGCCTACGTCGAGGCCAATCGAAACCCCCACGGTCTATGGGACAACGAAAAATGGCACGTTTCGTGGCTGTATCCCACCGCGCATGCGGTCGCTGCGCTGGCGCAAGGCAAGCCCCAATGGCGCGACCAGCGCGCGCTGGCGGCGCTCATGCAGGCGCAGCGCGACGACGGCGGCTGGGGCGCCGGTCGCGCGTCCACATTCGAGGAAACCGCCTATGCGCTGTTCGCGTTGCACGTGATGGACGGGAGCGAAGAGCCGACAGGGCGCCGGCGCATCGCGCAGGCGGTGGGGCGTGCGCTGAAGTGGATGCTCGCCCGCCACGCGGCGCATGCATTGCCGCAGACGCCGCTGTGGATCGGCAAGGAACTGTATTGCCCCACCCGGGTGGTGCGCGTGGCCGAACTCGCCGGGTTGTGGCTGGCGCTTCATTGGGGGCGGCGCGTCTCGGCCGAGGGAGCAGGAGCGGCGCCATGATCCAGACCGAACGCGCGCTGCAGCAGGTGATGGAGTGGGGGCGTTCCCTGACCGGGTTCGCCGACGAGCATGCCGTGGAAGCGGTCAGGGGCGGCCAGTACATCCTGCAGCGCATCCACCCGAGCCTGCGCGACACCAGGGCCCGAACCGGCCGCGATCCGCAGGACGAAACGCTGATCGTGGCCTTCTATCGCGAACTGGCGCTGCTGTTCTGGCTGGACGATTGCAACGACCTTGGCCTGATCGCGCCGGAGCAGCTCGCCGCGGTGGAGCAGGCGCTGGGGCAGGGCGTGCCGTGCGCGCTCCCCGGATTCGAGGGCTGCGCTGTGCTGCGCGCTTCGCTGGCCGCGCTCGCCTACGATCGTCGCGACTATGCTCAGCTTCTCGACGATACCCGGTGCTACTGCGCGGCGCTGCGCGCCGGACACGCGCAGGCGGCAGGGGCGGAACGCTGGTCCTACGCCGAGTACCTGCACAACGGCATCGATTCGATCGCCTACACGAACGTGTTCTGTTGCCTGTCGTTGCTGTGGGGGCTGGACATGGCGACCTTGCGCGCGCGTCCGGCGTTTCGCCAGGTCCTGCGGCTCATCTCCGCGATAGGGCGCTTGCAGAACGATCTGCATGGACGCGAAAAGGACAGGTCGGCCGGCGAGGCCGGGAACGCGGCGATCCTGCTGCTGCGGCGTTATCCGGCTATGCCTGTCGTGGAGTTCCTCAACGACGAGCTGGCCGGCCATACGCGCATGCTGCACCGGGTGATGGCGGAAGAACGGTTTCCCGCGCCGTGGGGACCGTTGATCGAGGCAATGGCGGCCATCCGCGCGCAGTACTACCAGACCTCAACCAGCCGCTACCGCAGCGACGCTGCGGGGGGAGGCCAGTGTGCGCCGGCCTGAACGCGCGGGAGGCGGCGGCGTGCGCGCGCTGCCGTCGGTCGATCCGACGCAACGCCGTCGCCCGATGCGACGGATGGAGCGAGCATGAGCGACACCAACCTGAGCCGGCGCAAGGACGACCACCTGGACATCGTGCTGGATCGGCGAACGGCGCCGGCCAAGGCCGCCGCCGGCTGGGAGTACATCCGTTTCGAACACTGCGCATTGCCCGAGTTGGACCTGACGCAGATCGACCTGCGCGCCTCGCTGCTGGGCAAGACCATGCGCGCGCCGCTGCTGATCAGCTCGATGACCGGCGGCATGCCACGCGCCGAGGCCATCAACCGGCATCTGAGCGAGGCAGCGCAAGCCTTGGGGATCGCCATGTGCGTCGGTTCGCAGCGCGTGAGCCTTCAATCCCGCAACTCCCAGGGGCTGACGCGCGCGCTGCGCCGCCTGGCCCCAGACATTCCCTTGCTGGCCAATATCGGCGCCGCGCAACTGCGCGAGGCCGACGGCCTGGACCTGGCGCGCCGGGCGGTGGATGCGCTGGAGGCCGATGGACTCATCGTCCATCTCAATCCGCTGCAGGAAGCGGTACAGCTGGAGGGCGACCGCGACTGGCGCGGCGTCCTGGCGCAGATCGCTCGCGCCGCCCGCAGCGTGGGCGTGCCGATCGTGGCCAAGGAAGTGGGGTCGGGCCTGTCGGCCTCGGTGGCCTGTGCGCTCGTCGAGGCGGGCGTGGCGGTGATCGATGTCGCCGGCGCCGGCGGCACCAGTTGGGCCGCGGTGGAGGGCGAGCGCGCCCGCGATGCCGCCGACCGTGCAGTGGCGATGGCGTTCGCCGATTGGGGGATTCCGACCCCGGCCAGCGTGCAGGCGGTACGTCGGGCGCTGCCAAGGGTGAAGCTGATCGCGTCGGGCGGGATCCGCGACGGCGTCGACGTGGCCAAGGCCATCCGCCTGGGCGCGGACATCGCCGGGCAGGCGGCCGGCGTGCTGCGCGCGGCTACGGTATCCACCGAGGCGGTTGTCGCGCATTTCGATATCGTCATCCGCCAGTTGGCCGTCGCCTGCTTCTGCACCGGCTCGGCTGATCTGGCGGCGTTGCGTCAGGCGCGCTTGTTGCCCTCGGCGCATCTGCCCGTCGGTTGATGCCGGTGTCGCCCGCACGTGGCGGCGCGCGCCTAGTCTTACTGAGTCAGAAAGGATGGAAAGCGCTGCCGGGCTGGGCTTCGCCGTCGCCACCACTCTCGCCGAGTCGGCGGTGAACTCAGTCGTCGCTGTCCGTAGCCAGGGCATCGATATTCCCGCCGAGTTGCTCTCCCAGGTCGCACCGGTTCCTTGGGCTCATATCGCACTCACCGGAGCAATGAGATACCTTTGCGTATCATCGCGCATTGGAATAGATCGTATAGGTATCATGATGGCATCTGAATCGGAAATTCTGCGCGAAATCGGTCGGCTTTTCAGGCAGGCGAGGCTGGCCGCTGCCATGACGCAGGAGCAGGTCGCTGATTTGGCGGGTATATCCCGTCCCCGCTATCGCGACATCGAAAAGGGAGCCGCAGCGGCGCGTGCGACGACGCTCATGAATATCGCTCGCGCACTCGGTCTGGAAATGATGATGGTTCCGCAAGTCATGGTGCCGGCTGTCCAGGCTCTATTGCGTCCGAATGATGATGACGATCGACCCGCTTTTGTTCCTCAACCTGACGATGACGATCATGGCTCCAGTTTTTCGCGCACCTAAGACGATCCCGTCGCTGGACGTGCTCTTGAACGCACTGAAGGTCGGCACAATCGTTAGGACGCCGGGCGATTTCAATGCATTCAACTTCGATGAGGCCTACCGCGCGACGGGCGGCTTTCCGGTTTTCAGCCTGTCGTTCCGGGCAGCGACGGGAGGATTGCGGAAAGATCCGAAGCCTCTGGCGGGCGCCTTGCCCGCTTTCTTCGCGAACCTCCTGCCGGAGGAGAAATTGCGCGAGGCGATGGAAAAGCACCACGAAGGCAATGTCCGGCCAGGCAATGATTTCGATCTTTTAGCGGAGCTGGGCTTCTGCCGGGAGCCGTACGGGCGTTGCCCAGTGACGGCGCGATAGCGGTTTCGCAGGATGCTTCAAAAGATAAGCCCAAGGCACGGTTCTCACTTGCCGGCGTGCAGATGAAGCTGTCGGTCATGAAGAACACTGGAAAAGGCGGTGGCCTTACCTTGCCGATGGACGACGAGCAGGGCCGGTACATCGCCAAGTTCCCTTCGGCGGCGTTTCCGGGCGTTTCCGAGAACGAATTCGCCAACCTGGCGCTGGCTGCAGCGATCGGCATGGAGGTTCCTGAATGCGAACTGGTCGAGAAGTCCGATTTTGAGGGCGTTCCCGAAGAATTCAACACGCTGTCGGAGGGCAAGGTCCTTCTCGTCAAACGCTTCGATCGCGGCGCCGATGGCGAGAGGATACACATCGAGGATTTCGCTCAGGTCTTCGGTGTCTATCCCTCGCGCAAAAATGAGGGGGCCGCTTATCACGACATAGCCTTGGCCCTTGGCGTAGCCGTCTCGCCTACGGCGGCTCTCGAATTCGTCCGCCGCCTGGTGCTGACGGTCATCACCGGCCATGGCGACATGCACCTGAAGAACTGGTCTTTGATTTATCCCGGCAACGGCGACAAGCCGGTGCTTGCACCAATCTACGACGTTCTGTCGACCGTGCCATATATTCCCGCCGACGCCATGGCGCTTTCGCTTGGAGGGGAGCGCTCGTTCAAGGCGCTAGCAGCACCGCGATGGAAAGCATTCGCGAACCGTGCAAGGCTTCCGGAGCCGGCAGTCCTGAAGGCAGTGGTCGAGACCGTCGAACTCGTCAACGAGCACTGGTGGCATCTGCCTGAGCGCGACGTTGTCGCGGCGAAAGTGCTCGAGCGGATCGACGAACATGTGAAGGCGTGACGCCGATACTGAACTCCTGCGCCAATAAGTGAGCCGAGCCTCTTGGATTGATGATATTGCGGATGATCGCCCGCAGCCCCGAATTGATGGGGGTGGCTCGCAGTATGCCAGCGTGGCGCAAGATTCCGCGCAGTGTCGATGAGGGCACGCGAGCAAGCACGTCAGCTCGCCGGAACAGGAGAGTTCGCAGCATCCCGCAAAAACGCAAGAGGGTCGAGATGCTGTTCGCCCACCTCAACACAACGATGCGGTTCGAACGAATGCGTGACTGGGGATCGCGATCCGACGCTTTGTGTCGCCATTGTCGGGTCCGCTACACGGCTTGTTCCGACGATCCTTTCTGCGGCTTCAAGCTAAATACCTGAAAAACAACCACAAAATTATACTTCGATTCGACGAGCCAAATTGGCACGAGTCTTGAGATCCTTGGGTGCGAGGCGGCGACAGCTGCCCGACCGGCATTCATGTCGCGGCAGCCGCGATGAATGGAACGAAGGAAGGAAAGCTACATGTCAGGTTTGCGTCAGATCGCCTTTTACGGCAAGGGCGGCATCGGCAAGTCCACCACCTCCCAAAATACGCTCGCCGCCCTTGTCGACCTCGGGCAGAGAATCCTCATCGTCGGCTGCGACCCCAAAGCCGACTCCACCCGCCTGATCCTGAACGCGAAGGCGCAGGATACAGTCCTGCACCTCGCGGCAGAGGAAGGTTCGGTGGAAGACCTGGAACTCGCGGACGTGCTCAAGGTCGGCTACAAAGGCATCAAATGCGTGGAGTCGGGCGGCCCTGAGCCGGGTGTCGGCTGCGCCGGCCGCGGCGTGATCACCTCGATCAACTTCCTCGAGGAGAACGGTGCCTACGACGATGTCGACTATGTCTCCTACGACGTGCTCGGGGATGTGGTGTGCGGCGGTTTCGCGATGCCGATCCGCGAGAACAAGGCCCAGGAAATCTATATCGTCATGTCCGGCGAGATGATGGCGCTCTATGCCGCCAACAACATCGCCAAGGGCATCCTGAAATACGCCCATTCGGGCGGCGTGCGGCTCGGCGGCCTGATCTGCAACGAGCGCCAAACCGACCGCGAGCTCGACCTCGCCGAAGCGCTGGCTTCCAGGCTCAATTCCAAGCTCATCCACTTCGTGCCCCGCGACAACATCGTCCAGCACGCCGAACTTAGGAAGATGTCTGTCATCCAGTATGCGCCGGACTCCAAGCAGGCCGGGGAATACCGGGCACTGGCCGAGAAGATCCATGCCAATTCGGGCCAGGGCACCATCCCAACCCCGATCACCATGGAGGAGCTCGAGGACATGCTGCTCGACTTCGGCATCATGAAGACTGACGAGCAGATGCTTGCCGAGCTTCAGGTCAAGGAAGCGGCGAAGGCGGCCGCACAGTAACAACCGCTGCCGACACGAGGCGCGGCCTTGACCTGGCGCGCCTTTCAAAGAACGGCGCCTCGTTGGTGAGGCGTCACCCTGAACCTTGAAAGGGGTCCCATGAGCCTGGAATACGAGAATGACGGCGCCCTCCATGCGAAGCTTATCGAGGAGGTGCTGTCGCAATATCCTGACAAGGCGGCGAAGCGCCGCAAAAAGCACCTCAGCGTCGCAAAAAGCGGCGACGAGGCTGGCGAGGAAAGCGAGGGCCTTTCCGAATGCGAGGTCAAATCGAACATCAAGTCCATCCCCGGAGTGATGACGATTCGCGGCTGCGCCTATGCCGGCTCGAAAGGCGTGGTTTGGGGTCCAGTCAAGGATATGGTCCATATCTCGCACGGCCCGGTCGGCTGCGGGCAATATTCCTGGTCGCAACGCCGCAACTATTACGTCGGCACGACCGGCATCGACACGTTCGTCACGATGCAGTTCACCTCCGATTTCCAGGAGAAGGACATTGTTTTCGGCGGCGACAAGAAGCTGGAACGGATCATCGACGAGATCGAGGAACTGTTTCCGCTGAACAAGGGCATGAGCGTGCAATCCGAATGTCCGATCGGCCTGATTGGCGACGACACCGAAGCGGTGTCCCGCAACAAGGCCAAGGAACACGAAAAGACGATCGTCCCGGTGCGCTGCGAGGGCTTCCGCGGCGTCTCGCAATCACTCGGCCACCACATCGCCAACGACGCGATCCGCGACTGGGTGTTCGAGAAGAAGGACGTCGAGTTCGAGGCCGGCCCGTACGATGTCAATGTGATCGGCGACTACAATATCGGCGGCGACGCCTGGGCGTCGCGCATCCTGCTCGAGGAGATGGGCCTGCGCGTGGTCGGCAACTGGTCGGGCGACGCTACGCTGGCCGAAATAGAGCGAGCGCCGAAGGCCAAGCTCAATCTCATCCATTGCTACAGATCGATGAACTACATCTGCCGGCATATGGAGGAAAAATATGGCATCGCCTGGATGGAGTACAATTTCTTCGGCCCCTCCCAGACTGAAGCCTCTCTGCGCAAGATAGCCAAGCATTTCGGGCCGGAAATCGAGGCCAAGGCCGAGGCGGTCATCGCCAAATACCGGCCGTTGGTCGATGCCGTCATCGCCAAGTTCCGGCCGCGCCTCGAAGGCAGGACGGTGATGCTCTATGTCGGCGGGCTGCGCCCCCGTCACGTCGTCACGGCATACGAGGATCTGGGCATGGTGATCGTCGGCACTGGCTATGAATTTGGCCATAACGACGACTATCAGCGTACCGGCCATTACGTGAAGAAGGGCACGCTGATCTATGACGACGTGACTGGTTACGAGCTGGAGAAGTTCATCGAGGGGATCCGTCCTGATCTCGTTGGCTCCGGCATCAAAGAAAAGTACCCGGTCCAGAAGATGGGCATACCGTTCCGTCAAATGCATTCCTGGGATTATTCCGGCCCGTATCACGGCTACGACGGCTTCGCCATCTTCGCCCGCGACATGGATCTGGCCATCAACAACCCAGTCTGGAACCTCTACGACGCCCCCTGGAAGAAAAAAGCCGAGCCGTCGGCGGCGATCGCAGCCGAATGAAAACCTGGCCTCCCGGAAGCCGGGAGGCCGTTGAACGCCTGTGGCCCTTTGTCCGCGGGAGACCTGAAACGTTTCGACGTCCCTGTGCCGCCGTATGGCGGGCCAGATGGAAAGAGGTAACCACCCATGCCGCAGTCGGCTGAAAAAGTTCTCGACCACGCGCCCCTGTTCCGCGAGCCGGAATACAGGCAGATGCTCGCCGAGAAGAGGCTGAATTTCGAATGTCCGCACCCGGACCAGGTCGTTACCGACCAACGCGAATTCACCAAGACGTGGGAATACCGCGAAAAGAACCTCGCTCGCGAAGCGCTTGTCGTGAACCCCGCCAAGGCCTGCCAGCCGCTGGGCGCGGTGTTCGCGGCCGCGGGTTTCGAGCGAACCATGTCCTTCGTCCACGGCAGCCAGGGCTGCGTGGCCTATTACCGCTCGCACCTGTCGCGCCATTTCAAAGAGCCTGCTTCCGCAGTTTCCTCCTCGATGACCGAGGACGCGGCAGTGTTCGGTGGCCTGAAGAACATGGTTGACGGGCTCGCCAACACGTACCAACTCTACGACCCGAAGATGATCGCCGTCTCGACCACTTGTATGGCGGAGGTCATTGGCGACGACCTGCACAGCTTCATCGAGAACGCCAAGGACCAAGGCTCGGTCCCGCGCGACTTCGACGTGCCCTTCGCCCACACGCCGGCCTTCGTCGGCAGCCATGTCGATGGCTATGACGTAACGGTCAAGGGCATTTTGGAGCATTTCTGGAAAGGCGAGGAGCGAACGGAAGCCGAGGGGACCATCAACGTCATTCCGGGTTTCGACGGCTTCTGTGTTGGCAACAACCGGGAACTCAAGCGCCTGCTCGATCTGATAGGCGTGTCCTATACCTTCATCCAAGACGCCTCTGACCAGTTCGACACGCCGTCCGACGGCGAATACCGCATGTATGACGGCGGCACGAAGATCGAAGACGTGAGGAAGGCACTCAACGCCGAGGCGACGCTGTCGCTACAGCATTACAACACCCGAAAAACACTGGAGTATTGCGAGGGGGTAGGGCAGGCGACTGCCTCGTTCCATTACCCGCTCGGAGTCCAGGCGACCGACGACTTCTTGATGGAGGTCTCCGCGATTTCCGGCAAGCAAATCCCCGAGGCAATCCGCCTGGAGCGCGGCCGACTTGTTGACGCCATGGCGGACAGCCAATCCTGGCTGCACGGTAAGAAATACGCCATCTACGGTGATCCGGACTTTGTCTACGCCATGGCCCGCTTCATCATGGAGACGGGCGGCGAGCCGACCCATTGCCTCGCCACCAACGGCACCTCGGCCTGGGAAGCGGACTTGAAGGAACTGCTTGCATCCTCGCCCTTCGGCAAGGATGCTCAAGTCTGGGCGGGCAAGGACCTCTGGGCGATGCGCTCGCTGCTCTTCACCGAGCCGGTGGACCTGCTGATCGGCAACTCCTATGGCAAGTATCTGGAGCGCGACACGGGCACGCCGCTGATCCGGCTGGCGTTTCCGATCTTCGACCGCCACCATCACCATCGCTTTGCGCTCATGGGCTACCAAGGCGGGTTGCGCGTCCTGACGACGATCCTCGACAAGATCTTCGACAAGCTCGATCGCGAGACAAGCCAGACGGGCGTGACGGACTATTCGTATGACCTCACCCGCTAAGCGTGACGGTCGGCTTTGGCCGGTCGTCTTCCCGAGGGACTTTGGAGACCGACGCAATGTCCTTGCTTAGAGCCAAAATCCAGGATGTCTTCAACGAGCCTGCCTGCGAGAAGAACCGCGGCAAGGATGCCAAGGCGAGCAAAAAGGGCTGTTCGAAGCCACTGACCCCCGGGGCGGCGGCCGGCGGCTGTGCCTTCGATGGCGCCAAGATCGTACTGCAGCCGATCACCGACGTTGCGCATTTGATCCATGCGCCGCTCGCCTGCGAGGGCAATTCCTGGGACAACCGCGGTGCGGCTTCGTCCGGGCCAACGCTGTGGCGCACAAGCTTCACCACCGATCTCACCGAACTCGATGTTGTGATGGGGCAGGGCGAGCGGAAGCTCTTCAAAGCGATCCGCGAGGTCAAGGAAGCGTATGGGCCGCCGGCTATCTTCGTCTATCCGACCTGCGTGACGGCGTTGATCGGCGACGACATCGAGGCCGTCTGCAAGCGCGCGGCGGAAAAGTTCGGCCTACCGGTGGTGCCGGTCAATGCGCCGGGCTTCGTCGGCTCCAAGAATCTCGGCAACAAGCTTGCCGGCGAGGCGTTGCTCGAGCATGTCATCGGCACGGTGGAGCCAGACGATGCCGGCCCTTACCACATCAACATTCTTGGCGAATTCAACCTCTCGGGCGAATTCTGGCTGGTGAAGCCGCTCCTTGATCGGCTGGGCATCCGGGTGCGCGCCTGCATTCCGGGCGACGCGCGCTACCTCGACATTGCCTGCGCGCACCGCGCCCGGGCGGCTATGATGGTGTGCTCGACCGCGCTCATCAATCTCGCCCGCAAGATGGAGCAGCGCTGGGAGATCCCATTCTTCGAGGGCTCCTTCTACGGCATCACCGACACCTCGGAAGCGCTCCGACAGATATCTCAGCTGCTCGTGAAGAAGGGTGCCGATCCGGAGATCCTCGGCCGCACCGAGGCGTTGATTGCAGAGGAGGAGGCGATCGCTTGGAAGAAGCTCGCGGCCTACCGGCCGAGGCTCGAAGGCAAGCGCGTGCTGCTCAACACGGGCGGTGTGAAGTCCTGGTCGGTCGTCCATGCGCTGATGGAGATCGGCATTGAGATCGTCGGCACCTCTGTCAAGAAGTCGACCGTCGAAGACAAGGAGCGCATCAAGCAGATCCTCAAGGACGACAACCACATGTTCGAGCAGATGGCGCCGCGCGAGCTTTACGCCATGCTCTCAGAACACAAGACCGATATCATGCTATCGGGCGGGCGCACGCAGTTCATCGCGCTGAAGGCCAAGATCCCCTGGCTTGATATCAACCAGGAGCGCCAACACCCTTACGCCGGCTATGACGGCATGGTGGAACTCGTACGCCAGATTGACCTCGCCATTCATAACCCGATCTGGTGCCAGGTGCGGGAGCCGGCACCATGGAATTGCCAGCCTGCGGTGAGGGAGGAACTGCCGAGCACAAAGAACGAGACCGCGACCGTCCAGCCTTTCAAGAAATTCGCCGGCACGACGGCCGACGATCTCGGCGAGTGTTGAGGAAGCGATGGTCCGCATCCTTCCCCAGACCAAAGCGGCGGCGGTCAATCCGCTCAAGTCATCGCAGCCGTTGGGGGCCGCCCTCGCCTTCCTTGGGGTCGACGGCGCGATACCGTTGTTCCACGGCAGTCAAGGCTGCACCAGCTTCGCGCTCGTGCTCTTCGTGCGGCATTTCAAGGAAGCCATCCCCTTGCAGACGACGGCGATGGACGAGGTGGCGACGATCCTCGGCGGGGCAGACCATCTGGAAGAGGCGATCCTCAATCTCAAGGCCCGCACAAAGCCAACGCTGATCGGGGTCTGCACGACGGCGCTGGTGGAAACCCGGGGCGAAGACTGCGCAGGAGATATCGCCAATATCAGGCTGAAGCGCAGGGAAGAACTCGCGGGTACGGAGGTGGTGCTAGCCAACACACCGGATTTCGGCGGCGCGATCGAAGAGGGCTGGGCCAAGGCTGTCACCGCGATGATCGAAAGGATTACGCGGCCCGGCGAGCAGGCGCGGCAGTCGAAGAAGATCGTGATCCTGCCTGGCTGGAACCTCACTGTGGCTGATATCGAGCATTTGCGTGAAATGATTGAAAGCTTTGGACTCAAGCCGGTGATTCTGCCGGACGTCTCCGGCTCGCTCGACGGTACGGTGCCCGACCGCTGGATCACGACCACCTACGGCGGCACCAGCATCGAGGATATCCGCGAGCTTGGCACGGCCGAGCAATGCATCGTCATCGGTGAGCATATGCGCCGCCCGGCCGAGCTGCTTCAGAGGTTGACCGGCGTGCCTTACGTGCTGTTCCGGTCGCTGACTGGATTGAAGGACGCCGACCGGTTCGTCTCTCTGCTGTCCGCGGTTTCGGGCGCGGCGGCGCCGGCTGGGGTGCGCCGTCGCCGGGCGCAGTTGCAGGACGCGTTGCTCGACGGACATTTCCACTTTGGAGGCAAGAAAATTGCGATCGCTGCTGAACCAGACCAACTCTACCAACTCGCGAGCTTCTTCATCGGCATGGGCTCCGAAATCGCGGCGGCGGTCACCACGACCGACATGTCGAAAATTTTGGAGGAAGTACCGGCGCAGTCGGTTCAAATCGGCGATCTCGGCGATTTGGAAGCTCTTGGCGCCGGCGCTGATCTTCTCGTCACCCATTCCCACGGCCGCCAGGCGGCGCAGCGCCTCGGCATTCCGCTCATGCGGGTCGGCTTCCCGATCTTCGACCGGCTCGGCAGCCAGCACAAGCTCACAATCCTCTACCAGGGGACCCGCGACCTGATCTTCGAGGTCGCCAACATTTTTGAAGCCAACCGGCACGCGCCGACGCCGGAGGCGCTTGATCCACTCCGTAAGCGAGAAATGCCAGATGAGCTCCGTTCGTCGCCTCTCGCTCGTCACTGACGAGGTTCACGCACCGACGCCGGAACGCCAAGCCGGCGCATTGCGCGTGGCGATCGCCACGCAGGACATGAAGAACCTCAACGCCCATTTCGGGTCGGCCAAGCGCTTTGCTGTCTACGAGGTGATGCGCGAGGAGTGGAATCTTGTGGAAGCCGTGGCCTTCGATGACGTTTCCGACGAGAGCGGGAATCATCGGACTGAGGGCGATGATCGCATCACCCCGAAAGTCGAGGCGCTGAAGGGCTGCCATCTCCTGTTTTGTCTGGCTATCGGCGGACCTTCGGCAGCCAAGGTTGTTTCGGCAAAAATTCATCCGATCAAAGTGCCGCAGGCCCAAACCATCCAAGAGGTGCTGTTGCGCACGCAGATGATGCTCAGGACGTGTCCTCCCCCTTGGCTGCGCAAGGTGCTGGCGCAGGCGGGTGTCGCCGAACAGAAACCGTCCTTCGAGGACGAGGACTGAAATGAGGAGAAGGCGAAATGTTTGAAGCCGCTGTTAGCCCTGCCGTCACCGAGGACGAGGCGGCCCTTGCCACCCCGTTCGTCAAATGCCTCGTGCGGCTCATCCTTGCTAATGATTCCCACGGATCATGGGAAGGCAAACCGGTTGCCGAGCTACTGGGAGACTTCATCATCACCAGGGAACAGCGCCGTGCAATTCCGATCATCGGCGATCCCGATCCGGACGTGCTGTGGAGGCTCGATAAGTTCTACACCGCCGTCGGGCTTGCGATTGAGGAACGCTCCGGCCTGATGGCATCGCCGATGATGGAGATGAGCCATGAGGGCTTCGGGCGCGTGCTCTTCACGGCCGGGCGACTGGTCGTTCTGTCCAAGACCCTGCGCGACGTCCACCGGTTCGGTTTCGAGACGTTCTGGAAACTCGCCGCGGCGGGCACGCAACTGGCCGGCGATGCGATCACAGCCATTGAAGCCTATCCCGAGGTGGCGCGGGCATGATGGAACCGGCTCTTCGAGCCCGGGGATCATGCCAAGCCTTGAGGACAGGCCATGCTCAACCCACTCAGCCAAGGCGGTCGATGCCGATTTGGTTCTTGGGGTAGCTCTGATGAAGCCACTGGTCCTGATCTGTTCGCAAGATGCTGAGTTGTATCTGTTCCTCAGCCACATTCTGGGAGTGGACGGCTTCACGAGTGAGCCGGCAGACGGCGTGAAGGAAGCACTTGCATTGGCCGATGAACGGGAGCTCCAGGCGGTAGTGCTGGACTGCGGGCCGGCAAGCGCGACAGGCTCCACAATCTGCGCCCAGTTCAAGGGCGAGCCCCGGACCGGCGGCCTGCCCGTGATTGCGCTGATCGCGCCCGGCGCCGAGAACCAGCACCTCGATCTCTTGAAGGCTGGTATTGACGAGAGCTTTGTGCGGCCCTTCGCGCCGGCCAAGCTGCTTGACTGTCTACGGATGAAGCTGGCGCTGCCAAAGCCGGGTTCCAACGGGATTGAAAACGGCGGCTGGATCTCCTGTGGCGACCTTGAGATAAGGCTCGATGCCCACCGCGTTCGGGGTAATGGCCACGAAGTCCACCTTGGGCCGATCGAGTTCAACCTGCTGCGGCTTTTGCTTGAGACTCCCGGCAAGGTCTTCACCAGAGACGAGCTGATCAGCGCGGCCTGGCCGGCCAATATCCATGTCGGTGTACGCACCGTGGATGTCCATATCAGCCGGCTCAGAAGGGCTCTGAAGGCGGCCTCGCCCTCCAGCGTCATTCGTACCGTCAGGTCGGCCGGCTACTCGCTCGAGTGGCCGGACGGCTGAATAGATAACCGATGTGGTGCCACTCCGCATTTCCGCCGTGCTGAGGGCAAGTCTTGCGGCTTCGAAACGCGCCGGCAGGTACGACATATTCAGAAAGAAGCAGTCAAATGGCTTTCAGAAGCGTACTCAGTGTGACGGGAGCTGACCACTCCGATCAGGATGTCAGAACAGCTGCCAGCTTGTGTGCCGAAGTCGGCGCGTATCTTTCCGTACTGGTGATGTCGCCTCCGCCGCTCATTATGCCGTCTCCGCCGCTAGGCGATGGCATCCCCGAGTGGCCTAGACAACCCGCACATGCCATTGCCGCACTGGAAAAACGGTACAGGCAAATCGAGAGATTTTCACATGACACGGCCAGTTTGGAAAAAACATCCAGGGAAATTCACAAACTGCTGAGAGCCACGTGGCGGTGCTATGATGTCGATATTGCCAACTGCGATCAGGTCAGCATCGGTGAGGCGGTGCGACAGCGGGCGCTCTGCAACGATCTGACAATCGTCGGCCCCGCACTTCTCAACGACATTGACCTCGGACCCCTCGTTATCGACGGCAGCCTGTTCGACACCGGAAAGCCGGTGCTTGTCGTGCCGAAGGGCGCTGAGGCGGCTCTGTCTCCACGGCGCGTGCTGGTCGGCTGGGATTCGCGAGTCGAGGCGTCCCGTTCGGTTCGGGAAGCGCTGCATCTGCTAGCCGGTGCTGAGGAAGTTCGTGTCGCACTAGTGGATCCGGAGGCGACCTGCACCGGGAACGGTACCGAGCCGGGAGCCGATATCGCTGCCTATCTCACTAGGCACGGTGCTCGGGTGTCGGTTGACCTACTGGCGAGCGCCGGCAAACCAGTGGCCACGGTGCTCGCGCAGCACGCAATCGACACGTCTGCCGACATGATAGTGATGGGCGCTTATGGCAGCCGACGGCTGCGCGAGCGGCTCTTCGGTGGCGTAACGAGATGGATAGTGGGGAAGCCGCCATTGCCGCTGTTTTTGGCTCGCTGATGGGTTTTGAAGCAGCGCCGATGCTGTTCCAAGCTCTACTCCCCTGGGTATCCTGATGCCAAGTCGGAGAAAGGCCGCGGCAAACGCGCAAGTTTCGCGAAGCTCGAATCTGCAAGCGCCGTCGCCGAGACATCCCGGACGTCTCTAACGCCGCGCTCGGGGGTTCTCCTCGCCCGAGATGATCCGTAACGCGGAGCCCAGGCCGCGCAGAGGTACAGGCGCTCCTCAATGCACTCAAAACCACCGCTTCAGGTCGGCGTCCAGGTCGAGAAAGAGAGTCGCTTCAGCGCGGCAGGCCGCGTTCGGACCGTAGCCGCATCGTATTGGCGTTATCACGATTTCCCTCACACTGGCCGGGAGCTGACCACCGCAACGAGTGGCCAAGGCACCGACCTTCGAGTCGGGACGGCCGGGCTCTTGCCGGCGTCGGCGCGACCGATGGCATCAATCGCCTTGTTATCTCTGGGATGGTAGCCCGGGTTAGTGGCGGACAGCCGCATCTCCAGCGTTTCCCGTTGGTCCGGCCCAACCTGCGTGGCGACCGAGCGGTCTTCGGGTTTGCAATTCCGCCAACGCTCACGTCGGGCCGCGAGGTCCCGTTGCACCTGAGCACCAGGAACACAGAAGATAAACACAAAGCAGGAATCCGCAGAGTTCACCGCCGGCACAGGCCGGCACTCATCCTGGCCTCTTCCGCCATGATCATTATCGTTGTTCTGGGGAGCGGTATTGGCGAGCTACAGCTGGACCGGCTTCGGTCGTGAAGAACTCCCATGACGCCAGCCCAGGAATTCAATCGCAAGGCGGGCGAGGGGCACAGGCTGCGCTCGGATGGAGCGGCCCCTTGCAATCGCAAATGGCGAGATCGCTACCGCCTCCGGACCGGAACGGCAAGACGCTCAAGCCGGTGGCGTGAAGCGGACGATGATGACGAGCCTGACGATAGCCAACGCAGTCATGATGGCCATCGGCCTCGTCCCTCGGCCCGAATGCATATTGAGTCGTCCGGCCACGCTTTTCTGCCGACGCGAAGCGCGTGATGCTTGTCGAAAACCTGACAGCGGCAGAAAACATGTCGGCTTCAATACAACCGGCCATCTTGGCATTTGAAGGTTTTTCTAGCAATTCATGCGCTTACTGCCCGCTGAGCGCGCTGGCACGGCCTTTGCGGATTGTGATGCGGCAACACTGCGTGAAAGCTGACTACGCGCAGACGCGCGAGACGAGCGATGCTCTCCTTTTCCTGCCCGTGTGCCCCCTCTCTAAAAGAGGGAAACAAGCTCGCGCGTAAAGTCGCGCAACCTGTGGCAACAGCTTTGGAGAGCAGCATGGTATTGCAGATGAAGTCACCGGCTCCTTCGATCAAAGTGGACACCTGGCTGCGTGGCGAGCCCCTGACGAACTTCCAACCTGGCAAAGTGTATATCGTCGAATTTTGGGCAACTTGGTGCGAACTATGTGTGGCGGAGATGCTCGAGCTGATGCGGCTCCAGGAAAAATACAAGGGCGGCGGACTTGAGGTTGTCGGCGTCGCGGCTGATGAAGACGCTCCAACGGCCGTTGAGGCTCGAACCAAGTTGGACGCGTGGTTGACCGAAAAGTGCTGGAATCTGAACTATCGGATCGCGTTCGACTACCCAGGCGAAATGAAAAAGCTTTGGAGGGAACCCAGCTTTTCTGTTGGGATTCCGACCTCGTTCGTGGTCGACCGAGACGGTCACATCGCCTTTATCGGTCATCCTAGCCAACTCGATGAGTTTTTGCCAAAAGTGCTCAACGGCAGCTGGCGCATCAGCGATAAAGCTAAAGCCGCCGATACGGAGCGGATCGCCACAAGCGAACCCATGGCGCGCGAACAAGCGTTGCAGCCGATCGATGACAGATTCTGGGCGGCGGTGAAGTTAGAAGACTGGAAGACGGCGCTCTGGGCGATCGAAGAGGGCATCGCCTTGATGCCCGACGACATCAATTTCCGCCTGGCTCATGCACACCTGTTGCTTCACAAAATACAAGACATGTGGACCGGCTTGCCCGTGATGCGCGAATTCGTGCGCGACGCGATCGACAAGAACTCCCAGGATTGGATGGTTTCGGCGCTAGACCAGCTTTTCCATCCGGCCAATGACCATTCGCGCCTTCCCCCCGCTGAGCGCTTCGCGATGGGCAAGGAGCTGTCCGAACACATTCTGGCACTGAATCCCCCGCAAGGCGACAGCCCTAAGTTCCGGTCTTATCCCGCGGTCGCCCGGTACTATTACGAGAACGGCAACAACGATCGCGCGATCGAGTTGGTCGAACTGGCACTGCAGTCGCTGGACGGTCCGGAGCCTGTCCCGGACGAATTGAAAAAGCAGCATCTGCCGGATTTGCTGCAGGCCCTCGCCACCTACAGGGGTGTGAAGGTTTGTTACGGCGCTCTCTGTGCGGCTCCGCAAAACAATTTCCCGAAGGTACCAAAGCGCGGTCGGCCGAGGAGAAAAAACAACAAGGGTTGATTGGTCGAAATGGATTACTGGCCAATTCGTCCATTTCCCTGGTGTGGCCGCAGCAAGGAGGGTCCATGCAGCACTTGGTCGATTGTTTGCAGCAGGATCGAGGCTCGAATCTTCATGACCTGTGGCCGCATTGCGGCGGAAATAATGTTCGACGCGAGTTCGCGTGGAAGACCTCGCAGTCGAGGAGGTGTTCAAGGTCGGCCACGGGGACATCAATTGCGTGGAATGGGCCGCCCCGAGCCGGGCGTCGGCTGCGCAAGGGTGCCCGAAGTAGGCGTCCCCGAAAACAGGCAGCGTGCTTCGAGGAAGAGGACTGAAATTGAGGAGAAGGCGAAATGTCTGATACCGCGATCTGCCGAGGACGAGACGGCGCTTGCCACGCCTTTTGTCAGATGCCTCGTGCGGCTGATCCGTGCTCAAGACTCCTACGGCTCGTGGGAAGGCAAATCGGACGCCACGTTGCTGGCCGACTTCATCGTCACCAGAAAACAGCGCCCTGGGATGCCTGTCATCGATGATCCCGACCCTGACGTGCTGTGGAGGCTCGACATGTTCTAAACCGCCGTCGGGCTCGCGATCGAGGAGCGCTCCGGCCTGATGACATCGGCAATGATGGAGATGAAATTCACGAGGACTTGGGCCGCATGCTTTCCACGGCCGGGCAGTTGGTCGTTCTGGCAAGACGTTCATCAGTTCGGCTTCGAGATGCTCCGAAAACTGGCTGAGGCCGGTGCGAAACTGATCGACGATGCGACCGCAGCCACTGAAGCCGGTCCCGGTGTGGCGCCGGCGTGATGAAACCGATTTCGAGGAAGGGTTTATGTCAAAGCTAGATGAAATGGGGAAGAAAGTCCGAAAGCTTCAGCTGCGCGCAGCAGTCGCCAAGATGAAATTGCGCGACCTTGCAGAGGATCTCCCGGGAAAATGGACGGAGATAGAGGACGTTGCCAAGGAAACGTCCGCCGTTTTTGCCGAGTTGGATGGTGCCAAGAGAGAGCTCGCTGCAATGAAGAATTTACGATGAGGAGCACATTCACCACCCGCGACGGCTCCGGATGGATGCCGGAATATCTCACCGCTATAGACGGCACGAGCTGCATCGGCTGCGGCCGCTGTTTCAAAGTCTGCTCGCGCGAGGTCATGCATCTTTACGGCGTCGATGACGCGGGTGAAACCCTCGGCGCCTGCGACGACGAGGATGACGATTTCGATGGCGAGCTCAATCGCATGATCATGGTCGTCGATCATGCCGGCCGCTGCATTGGCTGCGGAGCCTGCGCCCGCGTCTGCCCGAAGAACTGCCAGACCCATGTTGCGGCCGACCAGGTCGCAGCATGATCTGAGGAGACAAAACCAGGAGAACGGCGTTGCCCTTTAAAATCTTTTGTCGCGTCCTGGGGCTGGTGCTGTGCAGCACCGCACTGACTGTCTACTTCGCTTCTCATTCCATCGGCACAGTAGTCGTCACGACGCTGACTTGTTCGCTGCTCCTTCAGCTCGCGTATTTCGCAAGCGTGCTCTTTCTGATCTGGCGGTCTGGCTGCGATAGCCGAGCTGGCCAAACGGCTGAGCATTTCGGCAGTTGCAAGGAAGTCGGATCCGAGCCGCCAGACCTTGATGAGGTGACGAATGAATCCGCAGATTTGCTCCGGCGCGATCAAATGCTGGCCATATCGCTGCTGCTGCCTTGACGCCTCATGACAAGGTCAGTGCTCAAGATAGCGCCACTTTGGACCAACCATTAACATTGAGCAGATATTAGAAGGAATACTGTGCTTGAGAAGTCCATGGTGACCGCAATCCGGTCATTCTGGTTAATCCAGGAGATGCATTCTTGAATACCATACGCATTGGTAGCCTCTCGCAGTATGCCGGCGCGCGGTTGCAACTCTCAATGACGAACGAGGCGCTGGAATTAGTAATGGGACTCTTCGGCGTCCGATAACGCAGACGACCTCAAATCAAAGACGCCTCTAGAATGACTCGTGCATGGCTAATTCAGCTCCATCGCGTGTTGCCGGAGAGAAAATGCTGGGAAAGTTCGAACGCTATCCGCTCACCATTGGGCCCAGGCCCATCGAGAAGCTCGACCGCCTCTCCAAGCACCTGGGAGACAAGGTGGAAATCTACGCCAAACGCGAAGACTGCAACTCCGGTCTCGCGTTTGGCGGAAACAAGCTCCGGAAGCTCGAATACATCATCCCCGACGCGATCGCGTCAAATGCCGATACGCTTGTCTCCATCGGCGGCGTGCAGTCCAACCACACGCGGATTGGTCGCCGCGGTCGCCGCCAAGATCGGCATGAAATGTCTCCTGGTTCAGGAGAGCTGGGTACCACATGAGGACGCCGTCTACGAGCGGGTCGGGGACGTTCTCTTGAGGCGGATCATGGGAGCAGAAGTGCGCCTTGTCGACAAGGGCTTCGATATCGGCCTCCGCCGCAGTTGGGAACAGCCGCTCGATGAAGCCAAGTCAAGGGGCGGCAGGCCCTACGCAATACCGGCCGGGGCCTCAGTTCACAAATATGGCGGGCTTGGGTACGTCGGCTCGCGGAGGAGGTGCGCGCCCAGGAGAAACAGCTTGGGTTTGGCTTCGACTACATCGTCGTTTGCACGGTCACGGGCTCGACGCATACCGCCATGCTCGTTGGATTCGCCAAGGACGGTCGACAGCGCAACGTGCTCGGTATCGATGCCTCCGCCACCCCCGCGCAAACCAAGGCGCAGGTGCTAAGTATTGCCCGGGATACTGCAAGCTCGTCAAGCTTGGCATGGAAATCGTCGAGGATGACGTGGTGCTGCTCGAGGGGTACGCGTCTCCCGGCTACGGCCTTCCGTCCGAGGCAACGAAGCAGGCCATCCGCCTGTATGCGCGGCTTGAGGGTATCATTGCCCGTCTACGAGGCCAAATCCATGCAAGAGATGATCGACCTCGTCCAGAAAGGCTTCTTTCCAGAGGGATCGGGGTGCTCTACGCGCATCTCGGCGGCGGGCCGGCCATCAACGGGTACAGCTACACCTTCCGTAACGGCTGACGCCGTCGGAGACAATTATCTCGCTTTGATTCGTCAAGTGGTCGACACAGACATTGCCTCAATTCGGTTTATAGTCCTTGGCGAGGTCCATCCCGATATCGTCCGAGATAATCCCCGCCGACGCGCTAGTTCGCGCGCGGCCTCTGAGCAGCAGGGGTGGAAGCGTCGATCCGAAGATCGTCGAACCACGGCAGCCAGTCGTCGGAGCGCTGACATGCGTTGACGGACGGCAGTATCGGAATGTTCTTCTCCCAAACGGTGACGTTACGCTCTGCTGCATGGATTTTGAACGGCGCCACGTATTGGGTAATCTTCTGCGCGACAAATACGAAGACCTGTTTGAAGGGTCAGTTTTTTGTGAAATCGTCGACCGCATGAATGGGACGGATGGTTTTCTGCTTTGTAGGATGTGCGAATATGCCCATGCAAAGGCGTCCGCATGCTGATTGGGGCCGGCGAACTGCCTGAAAGCGGGGCCGCAGCGAATGTCGGTCCTCTTGAGACTGCATCAGGCGGGCCGCCTCCATCTGCCTCGCGTGAACCCGGTCGATGGAGTCTAGTCCCTATTTTTACGCAGCTTCGACAGATGCCCACCTATATCCTCCGCTGTCGGCTTTTCGAGACCCTAATCCTTATTCAGGCAGAGTTGGTCGAGACGCTTCAGAAGCGGTCCGAAAGCGGCCCCGACATTGAAGAACGCCGATCAATGCCGCTAGGCCGCTCGCTCGCTACAGCGCTGTTGAGGGCGCGCTCGCGAGCGGCTTCGCTACCGCCGAGCTACACCACCAGCCGGCGCACGATGGTTCGTGTTGCTGCCGGAGCGCCTGCAACACGTTAGCATGCTGCTGCATGGCAGAAGGGCCTGTCACCCATGAGCCGGTGCTAGCGCTGAGCTTGACAGGATGGGCAGGGCGTTTCGCCGGGTACAAGCAGGTGCGTCAACTACCAAATACCGTAGTATCGACGCCTCCCCGAAAACTCTAGAACTGAGTTCGTTCCAACGCATAGACGAGAGATATCGCCATGCAGAGCAACGTGACTACGGTGGAGGTTCCGAAGTGCGTCAGTGCAGCAGTTGAGCTGCCGCGCGAGTCCGTTCTCCCTTTTGGCGCGGACCTTTTTGAGGAGCGTGTCGGCATTACGAACACAATCCTGGGAGGTCACGACCGTCCAAAGTTCCGCCTGGACGTTCCGATCTTCAGTGAACTAAAAACAACCGCAACCGACCAAACGCATTTAATCACTTGCTCGTGGAACGCGGCGGGACATGCAGAGAGACCCTGAAATGAATACAGATGTTTTTGCAGCTCATGAGTCCAACGTTCGTCGCTACGGGCGGTCGTTTCCTGCAGTCTTTACGAGGGCCCTTGGGGCGACAATCTGGGATGAGGCCGGAAACCCATACATTGACTTCCTCGTAGGATCCGGCGCCCTCAACTATGGACACAACAATCCGGACATTATTGCACCAGCAATCGAATACCTGGTTGGCGAGAACATTCTTCTATCGCTCGACATGTATACGGTGGCAAAGCGTGAATTCATTGAAGTGTTTGTGGATTCGATCCTGAAGCCTAGAGGCCTTTCCTACAAAATACAATTTCCTGGGCCGACCGGCACAAACGCCAACGAAGCGGCACTGGCCCTGGCGCGAAAATATACCGGCCGCTCAACCGTCATGGCCTTCACAAATGCGTTCCACGGCATGTCGCTCGGCTCCCTGGCGGTGTCGGGTTCGGCGTCAACCAGGGAACTGGGCGGCGTTGCTCGCCACGATGTGATCCGTGTCCCCTACGACGGCTACCCCACGCAAGCTTTCGATTCCGCTAGCTACATCGACTATGTTTTAGGCGACCCGGGGAGCGGCATAGAAAAGCCAGCCGCAATCATTCTGGAGACTATCCAGGCAGAAGGCGGCCTGAACACTGCATCTGCAGCATGGCTCACAGAAATTCAGCGCATTTGCCGTACGCACGGCGTCCTCTTGATTGTCGACGACATTCAGGCGGGTGCGGGACGAACGGGCGATTTTTTCTCATTCGAGTTCGCGAAGATCGACCCCGACATTGTATGCCTTTCGAAGTCCCTAAGCGGTTCAGGCAGTCCGTTCTCCATCGTTCTGATCCGCCCCGACCTGGACATTTGGAATCCCGGAGAACATAGCGGGACCTTCAGAGGCAACAATCTCGCCTTCGTGACTGCAGGGGCGATGTGCAAAATGTGGTCCGGCAGGCAGTTTACTGCAGGCGTCGAGCGGACAGCCGTCAAACTGCAAAGACACCTTGATCGCCTCGTTGCCAAATTTCCCAAGTGCATCGAACAAAAGCGCGGCCGCGGTCTGATGGCCGGCCTCAAGTGCCGTTCGCAGGCCGTTGTCGGCCGTGTGCACGATGTCGCATTCGAAAATGGCCTGCTGATCGAATCTTCAGGACCAAATCGCGACGTCATCAAAGTCCTCCCACCGATAACCATTACCGATGACGAACTCGATCATGGCATCGCCATCCTTGATCACGCACTAAAGGAGCAAGCCAATGGAGACTAATCAAGTATCCCAAGCCCCAGCCACCTCGCCTGTTGCGATCAGAGAACGAACCGGCTCGATCAGCACTGCGGACATCATCTCAGTCCTGAAAGGTGAGATCACCGCTCTGCACATCAGGCAAGCTTTCAGCACCGAAATAGCCGAGGAGATCACCGCGAACTTCAGTGGCAGTCCCGGTCTCAAGGAGCGTAAGGATGGCGTCCCCGGACAATATGTCGGCGCATCCCACTACAGGAAGGATGCAGCCACCTATTTTGCAGAGGCGGAAACTGCGCGACCGTACGTCGACGCCCTTTTTGAGAATCTGGTTGATCCGGTCCGAGCATTGTTCGACGCGTTGAGGCGCGAGCTTCGCAAACAGGGCATTGAGTTGCGGCTGGCCCGTTCGGAGCACGGTCAGGCCAATGTCTGTCGCGCTCTCAGTTGGTCTGGCAGCGGCACATTCTCCTTGGACCCCCACGACGACGTCGCTCAAGTGTTATGTGCTGGGAACGATTACGAGCTTTCTGCGGTCGCGCACAACACCGTCGCAGCACTCAACTTCTATCCCAGCATGCCCGAGGAAGGTGGGAATCTGCGGCTCTGGAGCCACAAGCCGACAGTCACCGACCGAAAGTCTCAAGGTGTGGAGACTACGGGATATCCCTATTCGGCAGCCTATCTCGAGGGCGTTCCTTGTCGCGACTTCCAGCTCAGGGCGGGGGATATCGGCCTGATCGATGGCGGTTTCGTTCACGGGGTCACCGGTCAATCAGGCAACGGAAAGCGGCGCCTGGTGCTGAACAGCTTTTTCGGGTTTGCGCGGCCAGATCTTGTTCTCTGGTGGACCTGAAGTTGGATATCGCAGCGAGTGCCGGCTTGCGCCGGCAGTGAAACCGCAGAATCCGTCGTTGCGGGTGTGCCAACTGAAGCGGACCGCCTCGATGGCTCTTTCAGCCCCAGGGGTTCGTTCGGCCTAGGAACGGCAGGACCAGTCGGATACTGGCGGTCATGGTGCAATGGCGCTGAACAGGAAGATGACGCGACAGTTGTCAGACGAGATCGGGACATCCAGCAGACCAGTAGGCGCTTAGAGCGCGAGAGTTCGCTATGGCCCGGATCCGCGAATTTCATCTGGCCGGCGGCCAAATGTGCCGCCTTACGTAGGCCGGACGCATGCAAGCCGCCAACTTATCGCGCATCACTCGATCAAAACTGTGGACCGAGGGAGCAATGGTATGGCCCCCGCCTCGTGGCGAGGTGGAATCTCGAACGTCTCAATGAAGGAGCAGTGTCATGCAGGTCGTTCGGATAGAATTCGACCTGGCAAAAATACGTCTTTGAAGTTCACGGTGTAGACAGCCACGTGATAGTCACGTGCGAAAGACGTTTCGCCGGGATGTGGTGGCCCGTTTCTTTGCGGTGCCTGGCCGGGAATGGAGGCCTCGAATGGGTCGCACTAAGGGGCAAGGATGCTTACGATCTCGGTCACGAAGTGCGGCTGATCCGCCCTCAGTTCGTGATGCCATGTGTGATCCAGAATGACGGCGAAGCTATTTGTGAGGCCGTTGGCGGCCAACAATGCGATCTGTTCCCACCGAAATCAGCCGACCAACTGGCGGTGCAAGCGGTCCATCGCATTCGCCGCTGTCTGGTTGCCGACAGGGTCTGGCTCGTCAATCAGATTCAAGGTCTTCTCTCGATCCTGTCCCGTGGCGTAGATGCTATGGGCGAGCGGCGATGGTCGGGCATCTTTCGGGAGTGTTAGAACCAACGCTTCAGAAGAAGGCGCCCCATTTCGCAGTCTTTTGACGCAAGCCGGCCCTTACCGCTCCCGAACAGGATAACACAATCGTGGCCGTCATCGAAAAGAGCTAGGCGAATTGGCCGATGACCGCGCTTGTTCCGCGTTCAAGCGTTCAAGCGCCATCCCCTGAAGAAGATTGATGCCGACGCGCCATCATTGTTGAAGCTGCTGCTGCGCTGGCGGGACGAAGCCGGCCAGCCCGGGCGAACACGAGCGGGCTTCATCGGACATCGCTCTCGAAGATCCGGAACGTCTCTGTGAGGAGTTCCATGAAGAGATCGACTTCCGGCTCTGTTATGATCAGCGGAGGGGCTGCCAAGAACCATTCGCCGA
>NZ_JAMYPT010000032.1:0-40052 GCF_040320505.1 Mesorhizobium sp. M0678
CATGTGTCCGCCGCTCCGCTAAACACGGGGGCTGCGCGGCGGACACGCCGACGTCACCGCAATGCCACGCCATTTTGCAGAACTTGACGCACACAACTCGAAGGATCACCACAGACGGCTTCCATTCTGAACCACAGATGGATTCCAGGGTCTCCGCGATGTCGCTTCGCTCCTGCTCCGCGCTGGATGACGAAGATGAAGTTAGCCCATGGCTAATCGCAGCTCAGAGCATCGACGGCTGCTCCCCAAAAAAAACGGCCCGCCTTTCAGCGGGCCGTTCATATACTAAGTCGGCAGTCTGATCACTGAGCCGGTGCCGGCGCGGGTGCCGGAGCCGGAGCCGGAGCCGGCGCGGGTGCAGGCGCGGGTGCAGGCTCTGCCGGAGCCGGAGCGGGTGTCGCCGGAGCTGGCGCAGGAGCCGGTTCGGCTGGCTTCATCGGCTCGGCAGGTGCTGGGGCCGGAGCCGGTGTGCTGGCTGCGGGCGGTTCGGCAGGCGCAGGTGCCTCGCTACGTCTTCCAAAAACATAATAGGCGACAATTGCCAGGATAACGACGACCAGTGCAATCAGCCAGCCGCTGCCGCCGCCGCGTGGCCGTGCGGTACCCGGTGAGGTGAATGGGTCGTTCGGATTGGGTGTGTTCGCCATAAAAGTGTCCTCCGTGGATGAAAAACATCAAGTAATAGCCATCAACGTACAATCGTTGAATCGGTTTCACATTAGGCGTTGAAAACGCCGAAAACAGGGCAATTCTGATCCGGAATCGCTTGCAGGCATGCATTTCCACCGCAAAATGGGTTTCGATCGAGCCAAACCGAACCTTTTTCAGTTTCTTGGCACGAAGCGCGGCTGGTCCGCCGTCGCGCCACGAGTAAGGGCTGGTCCCGCCTCGGCAATGATTCGGTGTGCAACTCCGCCGTGTCGTTCAGTTGACGGCGGTCACCGTATAGCCGATCTTGCGGAAACCCTCGACCAAGCCTTGCGCTCCGGGAAGGTGCATGGCGCCGACCGCCATGAAGACATTGCCGTGGGCGAGGATCGGCGCTGCACGATCGACCATCACCTTGTTGCGGCTGGTGATCATGGTCTGCTCGAATTCGGCGTAACCCGATTGGTCGTCGACCTGTTCGGGGATGACGGCCCGAAACAGCGGTACATACATGCCAGTGTCGCCACGCCGGTAAAGCACGATCATGGTTTCGTTGACGTCGTTCACCTTGTCGCCAAGCTTCAGCGTATCGACCAGCCCCTTCAGGTGAAAGGCGATCGGCAGCGAAGCCATGGCGCGCAGCTGGTCGGCGATTGTCTCCAGCCCCTCGACCGATTTGCCCGAAGCCTCGGCGTCCTTGGCAAGCTTGACGTCGAGCACCGGCGCACCGCCAGCCTGGCGGGCGACTTCGCATACAGGTAGCGCCACCATCGCCGACAGCAACCAAGGTTTCATCTTGGCGACGGTCGCTGGCGGGATGCCACGCGCATCGAGCGCCTTGTTGACCACCGCCGCATCCTCCGGCGACAGCAGCGACGAAAGCGTCGTCTTGTCGGTGAACATCATCAGATCCGGCTCTTTCAGCAGTGCTGCCATCATCTTCTGCTTGTCGAGCACTTCGGTGGTCTCGATGATGACGGTGCCAGCCGCATCGAATGCCTTCTGCGCGGCGGGTGGCAGCGTGGTGACGCGCGGGTCGGTAACGTGCATGGTGCCGAACAGGAAGGACGGTTTTTCGCCCGATTTTTCGAGCTTCCACAGCAGGCCCTTGCCGTTCGGCGTCGCTGCCGCGTCTGCCTCGATCTTGCGGTAGGCAGCCGGGTCGTCCTTTTGCAGCGCGCTCAGCATATCGCTACCGCCGCAGGCCGAAGTCTCGGCGCGTGCCTTGCCCGCGGCGAGCAGCGCGACGATGAGGAAAGAGAGGAAAAACAGGGCGTTGAGCGCGACGAGCAGCTTCAGCGACATATGGGTCGCGCGGTCGGCGATGGCGATGAGGCGTTTCATGCTGCGCTTCTAGGCGCAAAAAGCGGCAAAACGGTTAACCGGCGCATCAAAATTGTTGCGAGATGGCCACCGACACATGCATCGATCACGCACGAGGATGAGCTGCTTCGTAAATCTCGAGCAGCCTGGCGGTGTCGACGCCGGTGTATATCTGGGTTGTCGACAGGCTGGCGTGGCCGAGCAACTCCTGGATGGTGCGCAGGTCGCCGCCGCGCCCTAGCAGATGCGTGGCGAAGGAATGGCGCAGCGCATGCGGCGTCGCCGTGTCGGGCAGGTTGAGCGCCGAGCGCAGCTTGGCCATGTCGCGCTGGACGATTGCCGGGTTGAGCGGGCCGCCGCGGGCACCGCGAAACAGCAGGCCCTTGGGATCGAGATGCCAGGGACACAAGCGGCGGTATTCGGCAATCGCCCGCAGTGCCACCGGCAGCACCGGCACCAGCCGGGTCTTGCCACCCTTGCCGGTGACGCGCAGCACGGTATCACCAGGTGAGGAAAGATCGGCGCCCGACAGGCCGAGCGCCTCGGAGATCCGCAAGCCGGACCCATAGAGCAGGGTCAGCACGGCGGCGTTGCGCGCGGCAATCCACGGCTCCTCCGCCAGTTGGCCTTCCACCGAGACGACGTGTTTTGCATCGCTTGCGGTCAGCGGCTTGGGCAGCGATTTCGGCTGCCGCGGCGCGCGCAAGGCTGTCGCACCTGCCGCATTGGCGAGGCCGCGCCGTTCCAGGAAACGCAGCAGCGAGCGGATGCCGGCCAGCCCGCGCCCGAGCGTGCGGGCGCCGGCGCCCTCGGCACGGCGGGCAGCGAGAAAGCCGCGCAGATCGGCGGGGCGCAGATCGGCGATGTCGGAAATGCCGGGCGAGCCGCCGCAATGGCCGGTCAGGAAATGCAGGAACTGGCGCGTGTCGCGCTCATAGGCCTCGACGGTTTCGGGCGATAGCCGGCGTTCGCGCGCCAGCATCTTCAGCCAGGCCTCGCGCGCCGCCTGCAGGTCGGGTTTTGCCGGTATGAGGAATTCCTGCATTGCACTCTTCCAGTTCCCCGCCATCTTCCGGCACGCGGGTTAGGAAGCGGTGAAGAGCGGCGTCATTGAAATGACGACGGGCTGGGGTTAGAGCAAGGCAAAGGATTTTCCGCAGATGATCAAGCCGCAAAACCCCGTCCAGATGGCCGTGATCGGTGCCGCGCATGGCATCAAGGGCGAATTGCGCGTCAAGAGCTTTACCGGCGACCCGCTGGCGCTGGCCGATTACGGTCCGCTCTACGCCAGGGATGGCCGCGCCTTCCAGATCGTCGACATCAGGCCCGCCAACACCGTGGTGGTGGTGCGGTTCAAAGGCGTCAACGACCGCAATGCCGCCGAGGCGCTGGCCGGCACCGAATTGTTCGTCGACCGTTCGGTGTTGCCCGATGAGGGCGAAGAGGATGAATTCTACCATGCCGACCTCGTCGGACTGGAGGTCAAGGATGACATCGGTGCCATCATCGGCAAGGTCGTCACCGTGCATAATTTCGGCGGCGGCGACATTCTCGACGTGACGCTGGCGGGGCGCAAAGGCGTGCTCATCCCGTTCACGCAGGCCGCCGTTCCGGAAGTGTCGATCGCCGGCGGCTTTGTCCGCGTTGATCCAGCCGCCGCAGGGTTGGTCGAGGACGAGGACGGCGAGCCTCCCGCTGACGACGGTTTCGACCCCAAGGGCAGGCCGCGCGGGCCGAGGGACGCCGGAGGCAACCGGTGAGTTTTTCGGCTTCGGTGCTGACGCTCTATCCCGACATGTTTCCCGGCGCGCTTGGCCTGTCGCTGGCCGGCCGCGCGCTCGAGACCGGCATTTGGTCGCTCGAAACGATCCAGATCCGCGACTTTGCCAGCGATCGTCACCGTACCGTCGATGACACGCCGGCCGGCGGCGGCGCCGGCATGGTGATGCGGGCAGACGTGCTGGCCAGCGCCATCGACCATGCCTCGCCGGCAGCCGATCCACGTCCGCGCCTGCTGATGAGCCCGCGCGGCAAGCCGCTGACGCAGGCACGGGTGCGCGAGCTCGCCGGCGGGCCGGGTGCGGTGATCGTCTGCGGCCGCTTCGAAGGCGTCGACCAGCGGGTCATTGAATCGCGCGGCCTCGAGGAAGTTTCGATCGGCGACTTCATCCTGTCCGGCGGCGAGCCGGCGGCACTCGTGCTGCTCGACGCCGTGGTGCGCCTGCTGCCCGGCGTCATGGGCAATGCGGTATCGGGCGAGGAAGAGAGCTTTGAAAACGGCCTGCTCGAACATCCGCATTATACGCGGCCGCAGGAGTTCGAGGGCCGGCCGATTCCCGAAGTGCTGATTTCGGGCAATCACAGGAAGATCGCGGCTTGGCGGCGGGCCGAAGCGGAGAGGCTGACGAAGGAGCGACGGCCGGATCTTTCAGCCGCTCAGCCCTTGTCGAAATAGTAGAAAGCCAGGAACAGGCCGACGGCGATGACGAAGCCGCGCACCGCGTTCTGCGGCACGCGCCTAGCGATCCAGACGCCGGCATAGCCGCCCAGCGCGCCACCCGGGATCATGATGATCGCCTGCAGCCAGGCAATGACGCCGCCCGAGACGAAGACGAGGATGGCAACCGCAGCGATGACCACGGCCAGCATGTTCTTCAGTGCGTTCAGCCGGTGATAGTCGCCGGACTGGGTGAGACCGAGCGTCGCCAGCATCATGACGCCCATGCCGGCGCCGAAGAAGCCGCCATAGGCGGCGGTGGCGAACTGCGCCAGCGACCCGACCAGAGAACCCACCGCGGCCTCATGCTCCGGCTTGGGCGCCGGCTTCAGCCATGGCCCGGCAGCAAACAATGCGGTTGCCGCCAGCAGCAGCCACGGCACCAAGGCGCGGAAGGACGGGTTGTCGAGCCCTAGAAGGATGAGCGCGCCAGACAGCGCACCGAGAGCCGAAATGAGGCTGAGCAGCAGTGCGCCGCGCCAGAAATGCTTGATGTCGTGCCAATAGGCGAGCGTCGAGGTGATGTAGCCGGGGAACTGCGTCACCGACGATGTCGCATTGGCGACGATCGGCGGCAGGCCGGCCAGGGTCATGGCGCCAAAGGTTATGAACGTGCCGCCGCCGGCAACGGCATTGACCGCGCCTGATAGAAAGCCGGCGAGAAAGAGCAGGACCGCGTCCAAGATTGGCATGAGGGGTGTCGTCGCTGGAGGAAAATGCTTATCTTCCGGCTTAGGAAGCTTGACGCGCGGGCGCAACCCCCTGGACCACAAGCGATCACGGGATTGCCACAGCGGGCGCCAGCCCAAGAAGCAGCGCAAAAAAGAAACGGCCCAAAAAAGAAACGGCGAAGACGTGACAAAGCGCCGAAATAGCTGTATGTGCGCGCCGAACCGGAAGAAAAATCTGCCAAGAGCGATCTTCTGGCCCGTCAACAATGACGGTGTAGTCGCCCCTGCCCGATGTTCTCGAACAGACGTTCTCGAACGAAGGGCATAGCCGAGCGGTCGATGCGACTGCAAGGCGAGTGTCGGGCGCTCTGACTGTCGGAAGAACAAGAAGTGGATTTTTGAGATGGACATCCTCCGTCAGCTCGAGGCCGAGCAGGCCGCCAAGATCGAAGCCAAGCGCAAGCTCCCCGAATTCCAGCCCGGCGATACCGTGCGCGTCCAGGTCCGTGTGACCGAAGGCACCCGCACCCGCGTCCAGGCCTATGAGGGCGTCGTCATCGCCCGCGCCGGCGCCGGCTTCCAGGAAAACTTCACCGTCCGCAAGATCTCCTACGGCGAAGGCGTGGAGCGGGTGTTCCCGGTCTATTCGCCGATGGTCGAGGGCGTCGAGATCGTGCGCCGCGGCAAGGTGCGTCGCGCCAAGCTGTACTATTTGCGAGACCGTCGCGGCAAATCGGCCCGCATTTCGGAAAACACCGGCGTGCGCGCCCGCAAGCTCAACGACGAAGAGCGCGATGCGCTGAACGCCGAGAAGGCGCGCATCGAGGCCGAGAAAGTGGCCGCCGCCCAGGCGCTGGCCGCCGAGAAGGCCGCGCAGGACGCCGCCGAGAAGAAGGCCGCCGACGAGGCCGCCAAGGCCGCGGAAGCAACTGCCGCCGAATAAGGCGTCTTCAAAACTCATGGTTTTGGAAAGGCGGCTTCGGCCGCCTTTTTATTTCACGAGGTGGATTCGATTTTGCCGGTCCGCAATCGATACGGATCGTTCTGTAATTGCCGCCGTTGAAAGCATTGGAATTCATTTTCGTGCCGAGCGGCGCATCAGAGCGGCTTGCAAGGCGCCTGCGGAAAGCTAAAGTCGGCGCCGGATTTCCTGCATGCCTCGGTCGATCGAGGCGGTTCAGTTCCTGGGGAGCATAGTCATGATCAATTCGAAACTGCTGCTGGCCGGCCTGCTGGCTTGCCTTCTCGTGCCGGTCGCGGCTCTGGCGCAGGCGCTGCCCGACCTCGGCGGCAAGAAGGTGGTGGTGGTGACCGAAAACGCCTATCCGCCGCTGCAGTTCATCGATGCCAAGACCGGCAAGCAGATCGGTTGGGAATATGACGCGATGAACGAGATCGCCAAACGGCTGAATTTCAAGGTCGAGTACCAGAATACCTCTTGGGACGCGATGATCCAGGCGGTTTCCGACAATCAGTACAACATCGGCATGACCGGCATCACCATCAAGGACGACCGCAAGCAGAAGGTCGATTTCTCCGATCCGTATATGCGCTCGGAACAGTTCATGCTGGTGCGCGGCGACGAGAAGCGCTTCACCGATGCAAAGACGTTCGCCGCCTTCAAGGACGGGCTGATCGGCGCGCAGGCCGGCACCACGCCCTTCTACACCGCCGTCTACAGCGTGCTCGACGGCAACGAGCAGAACCCGCGCATCAAGCTGTTCGAGACGTTCGGCGCGACGGTGCAGGCACTGAAGGCCGGCGACGTCGACGTCGTGCTCACCGACGGCACTGCCGGCAAGGGCTATGTCGATGCGTCCAATGGCGGCCTTAAGCTGATCGGCGGCCCACTCGGCACCGAGGATTTCGGCTTCATCTTCCCCAAGGGCTCCGACCTGGTGAAGCCGGTCAACGCGGCAATCGCCGCGCTCAAGGCCGACGGTACGCTCGACGCGCTCAACAAGAAGTGGTTCCTTGATTACAAGATGGGGCAGTAGGCCCGCTTGTTGCGCGCATTTCATGACGATTGTGCGCGGGAACTCGCGCTGACTCTGCGCTCGTACACCCCCCTCTGTCCTGCCGGACATCTCCCCCTCAAGGGGGGAGATCGGATTTCGCATCGGCTTTCGCCAATTTTCAGTGTTGCAGAACGGGCCGCGAGGTCAAAGCTGCCGATCTCCCCCCTGGAGGGGGAGATCGCCGGCAGGCCAGAGGGGGGTGTGACAGAACGCTGCCTTCGTGACTCTGTTATCGGTACCGCTTGATGCCGTCGGCGCCTCCCGCCTCAGCCAAATCCGACTTCCCGTGGTGGCTTGCCGTGGCCGTGGCGATCGCCTTGGCCGCCGCCATCTTCATCGCTGCCAGCGACCTCTATGCCCAGGTCTTCGCAACCGTCGCCAAGGGCATCGGCGTCACCATCTTCGTCACGGTGGTCGCCTTCGCGCTGGCTTGCGCGATCGGCCTCGGCGTCGCGCTGATGGGCCTGTCGGGCTCACGCTGGCTCAGCCAGATCGGCCGCTTCTACGTCGAGATCATCCGCGGCGTGCCGATGCTGGTGCTGTTGTTCTGGATCGCCTTTGCCGGGGCGCCGGCCTTCGTCGCGGCATGGAACGCGCTGACGGCGCCGCTGCAAAGCGCCGGCCTCTTCGGTGAGCTGCTGGTACGCGACGTGTCGTTGCTTTGGCGCGCCGTCATGGCGCTGACCATCGGCTATTCCGCCTTCATCTCGGAGGTGTTCCGCGCCGGTATCCAGGCGGTCGAGAAGGGGCAGATCGAGGCGGCCAAGGCGCTCGGGCTGACGCGCACCCAGCGCTTCCGGCTGGTCATCTTTCCGCAGGCGATCCGCACCATCCTGCCGCCGCTCGGCAATGATTTCGTCGCCATGGTCAAGGATTCCTCGCTGGTCTCGGTGCTCGGCGTCGCCGACATCACCCAGATGGGCAAGATCTACGCCGCCGGCTCGTTCCGCTTCTTCGAAACCTATTCGATCGTCGCCTATATCTATCTCATCCTGACCGTCGGCCTGTCGTTGGCCTTGCGGGCGCTGGAGAAGCGGCTCCGCCACCAGCATGGGGAATAGAAGGCAGGCGAAAACGGCGCTACCATCGAGCGGACGCGACCGGGGAGGACCCATGATCATCGACAAGGCCAATGCGGCGCTGGAAGCGGTCTATACGGCCGAGACGCCTGAGACGCTCGCCAAGGCCTATGCGCAATGGGCCGCGACCTATGACGGCGAAACCGCGGCGCTCGGCTATCTCCTGCCGTTCCTGATCACCGCCTGGGTGGCGCGCCATGTGCCGCCGGGCGAAGGGCCGCTGCTCGACGCCGGTTGCGGCACCGGCCTGTCGGGGCCGTCCCTGAAGGCACTCGGCTACCACGATATTGCCGGGCTCGACCTGTCGCAGGACATGCTGAAAATCGCCGGCAGCCGGCAGGCCTACAGCGAGCTGAAACAGGCGATGCTCGGCGGGCCATTGCCTTGGGCGGACGGGTATTTCCGCGCCTTTTTCTCGACCGGCGTGTTCACCATCAGCCACGCACCGGCGTCGGGCCTGCATGAACTGGTACGCATCACCAGGACGGGCGGCCACGCCATCTTCACGGTTCGCGACCAGGTGTTTGAAAGCGGCGGGTTTCAAGCCGTGTTTGGCGAACTGGAGCAGGCGAAAAAATGGCAGCCGGTCGAGGAGAGCCCGTGGTTCCGCTGCTACGCAATCGCCGAGCCCGACGCGCTGGTGAAGACCTTCGTGTTCGAGGTGCTGTGAAGCGCCTGCGAAGGCAGACGCGATTGCTGAAAAGCCAAAACATTGATATGAGCAGCGCCATGGAAGAGCTTTTTGGCGATCCGGCCTATAAAGGTTTCGTGCTGCAGGACAGGAAACGCCTGCCGTCGCGATTTTCCGCGCGCGTCTGCGGGGCGCTGACCAGCCGACTTAGCTAGGGCAGACTCGCCAGGCTGTTTCGCCGGTCCGACCGGCGTCGTTTTCCCTTTTTAAATCGACGGATTTACGCAAATGAGCGCACCGCGCACCCTCTACGACAAGATTTTCGACGACCATGTTGTCGACCGCCAGGACGACGGCACCTGCCTGCTCTATATCGACCGCCATCTGGTCCACGAAGTCACCAGCCCGCAGGCTTTCGAAGGCCTGCGCATAACCGGCCGCAAGGTTCGGCATCCGGAAAAGACGCTGGCCGTGGTCGACCACAATGTGTCGACTTCGCCGGAGCGAAAGTTCGGCATCAAGAACGAGGAAAGCCGCATCCAGGTCGAAGCGCTGGCCAAAAACGCCAAGGATTTCGGCGTCGAATATTATTCCGAGAAGGATATCCGCCAGGGCATCGTCCACATCATCGGGCCGGAGCAAGGCTTTACGCTGCCCGGCATGACCATCGTCTGCGGCGACAGCCACACCTCGACGCATGGCGCGTTCGGGGCGCTGGCGCATGGCATCGGCACCTCTGAAGTCGAGCATGTGCTGGCGACGCAGACGCTGATCCAGCGCAAGGCCAAGAACATGCTGGTGCGCGTCGACGGCGCACTGCCGGAAGGCGTCACCGCCAAGGACATCATCCTCGCCATTATCGGCGAGATCGGCACGGCCGGCGGCACCGGCTATGTCATCGAATATGCCGGCGAGGCAATCCGTGCGCTGTCGATGGAAGGCCGCATGACGATCTGCAACATGTCGATCGAAGCCGGCGCCCGCGCCGGCCTGATCGCGCCCGACGAGATCACCTTCGCCTATGTCAAGGACAAGCCGCGCGCCCCCAAGGGCGAAGCCTGGGACGCCGCGCTCGCCTACTGGAAGACGCTGCAGTCCGACGAAGGCGCGCATTTCGACAAGGTGGTCGTGCTCGACGCGGCAAAGCTGCCGCCGATCGTCTCCTGGGGCTCCTCGCCCGAGGACGTGGTCTCGGTGCAAGGCATCGTGCCGAACCCGGACGACATCACTGATGAGAACAAGCGCACCTCCAAGCAGCGCGCACTCGACTATATGGGCCTGAAGCCGGGCACCAAGATCACCGATATCGAACTCGATCGCGTCTTCATCGGCTCCTGCACCAATGGCCGCATCGAGGATCTGCGCGCCGCAGCCAAGGTGATCGAGGGCAAGAAGGTCAATCCGCGGGTCAGTGCGATGATCGTGCCGGGCTCCGGCCTGGTCAAGGAACAGGCAGAGGCCGAAGGCCTCGACAAGATCTTTGTCGCCGCCGGCTTTGACTGGCGTGAGCCGGGCTGCTCGATGTGCCTTGCCATGAACGACGACCGGCTGAAGCCGCATGAGCGCTGCGCCTCGACCTCGAATCGCAATTTCGAGGGGCGCCAAGGCTTCAAGGGCCGGACGCATCTGGTGTCGCCGGCAATGGCCGCGGCGGCGGCGATCGCCGGCCATTTCGTCGACATCCGCGAGTGGAAATAGGGCAGGCGCGCGCAGTCGGATATGAGGAGCCCGAGCCGCAATGCGGTTCGGGCATTCTTCAGTCGGGCCGCCTGACGAATTCGTGGAATCCCTCACGGCGGCCGGGTTGGTCCTTTGCGACGACCAGCGCCAGTTGGCGCTCGTCGAAGAGTTTGAACCATTCGTCCCATTCGACCAGTTCGTAGCCGCCGGCATTGACCGGGCGTTCGGCCTCATCCTGGTCCTGGTAGGCATGCTGGCCGAAGACCAGCCTCAGCATGGGCTGCGTTCCGGCTTCGGGCGACACGTCGACGATCGCCGGAAAGCCGGCGCGTGCCGCGGCCCATGAGCGAATTGCATCGTGATCGGTCAGCATGATCGTGTCGGCCATCGGAGCGTCTCCTGGTTGCCGTCGTGAAACGCCGCTCGCCGTTCGCGGTTCCGCCCAGCGGCTTTGTCGACGCACCTGTCGTATATTCGCTTTCGCTTAACCGCTTGTTTGGGCTTCCGCTCTAAGGTCCTCCAAGGGGAAGCGAGGGGAAATTACAGCGCTTGGACACCGGCCTGCTCATAGCGCTGCTCAATCCAGGCATCGCCCTCACACTCGGCGCGGCATTTCTCGTGCTGTGGTTCTATCAGCGCCACCGTCCCTATCTGGGCGTGCTGGCGGCGGGCTACTCGGCCTCGGCCGCAGGCTTCCTGCTCCAGTATTTCACGCTGCCGGTCGGCATGGCACCGACCAAGCTCATCTCGATCCTGTGCTTCACCTTCGCCACCTGCTGTCTCGCCGGCGCGGTCATTGCGCGCTATGGGCGGCGCGTGCCTTACCCGGCGGTCGGCATTCTGGCCTGCGGCGGCCTGGCCGCGTTTTCGTGGTTTCTTTTTGCCCGGCCGGATCTCACCTGGCGCATCCTTGCCATCAATTTCAGCTTCGGCGGCATCAGCCTGGTTGTCGCCGCCGAGTTGCGCGTGGTGCGCAACAACGGCCCGACAGAAATGATCCTGTTCGTGCTGTCGCTGCTTTCCGGCCTGAACTTCCTGGCGCGGACGCTTGCCGTCGTCATCGCGCATGGGCCGTTCACCAGCTATGAAGGGCTTTACTCCTCGTCCTACTGGACGACGGCTCTGCTGTCGCATGCATTGCTGTCGCTGCTTATTGCGCTTTGCCTGTTCGGCGCCGCCGCGCTCGATGTGATGAAGGCCCTGAAGACCGAAACTCTGACAGACCCGCTGTCGGGCCTGCTCAACCGCCGCGGCTTCGAGGAGCGCGCCATGCTTGTCCTGCAGCACTGTGCCACGGCGCAATTGCCGGTTGCGCTGGTGCTTGCCGATCTCGATCATTTCAAGGCGCTCAACGATCAGCATGGCCACGCGGCCGGCGATCGCGTTATCGCCGACTTCGCTGCCAAGCTTCTGTCGGCTGCAGGTACGCGCGGCGTTGCCGGCCGTATCGGCGGCGAAGAGTTCGCCGTGCTGTTGCCGCTCAGCGACCTTGGCGCGGCAAGACTGTTTGCCGAAGCCATTCGCACGGTCTATTCGGCGGGCAGAATCGACGGACTTCCGTCCGACACAAGAGTGACCGCGAGCTTCGGCGTGGCCGCCCGCACCAGCGACGAAGGGCTGGACCCGCTGATGCGCCGCGCCGACGAAGCGCTCTACAAAGCCAAAAGGAGTGGCCGCGACAGCGTATGCCTGTCCTATCAGCGGCCTGAAACGGTCGTCCTTCCCAATCGGACCAGTGCTGGCTGAGCGTCAGCGGCGGCTTCGAATTAACGTCTTTTTCGCGCGTTGGTGATTTGCTGTTCGGGGGGAGTGCCAAAACGCCATGGGCAGCGCTAATTTCATCCTGCTGATCAACCTGTTCGTTGCCGGGCTGCTGGCGGCGGCCTTCATGACGATCGCGGTCTATGACGCCGGCCGGGTGTCGGCACGCTGGCTGGCGTTCGGCTATGTGCTCGGCACGGCTTATTTCGCGATCGAGTTCAGCATTCCTGCCTTCGACAATGCGCGCCCCGTGGTTGTCGCCGCCTTTGCCGCCTTCCTTGGCGCTACCGTCGCCTTCAATGGCGGGCTTGCCCATAAATACCGCGTTTCGCCGCCTTGGCCGCCGATGCTGTTCTTCCTGGTCTTCGCCACCCTCGCGGTCTACTTCGTGCAGGACCTGCCACGCCAATCCTTTGTGCGAATGGCGGCCTACCAGCTTCCCTATGCGGCCATGCAGTTCACCGGGCTGGCGATCGTCTTGTCGTCCAGGCAAAGACGCGAGCGGCTCGACTATATGCTGATGGCTGTCCTGGCGGCCAGCACGTTGCAGTTCGCCAGCAAACCCTTCATCGCCCATGCGCTTGGTGGCTGGGGCGCCAACCCGCAATCTTATGCGCAGACCGGCTATGCGTTGGTGTCGCAGTCGGTCGGCACCGTGTTCGGCCTGGCGCTTGCGCTGGTGACATTGGCTATCCTGGTCCGCGACGTGCTCGCCGAGGCGACGTCGAAATCGGAAACCGACACGCTTTCGCGGCTGCTCAACCGTGGCGGCTTCGAGCGCCATGCCGAGATCGCACTGCGTGACGCCATGCGGCGCGCCGTTCCAGCGGCACTGGTCATTGCCGATCTCGACCATTTCAAGCGCATCAACGATACTTACGGCCACGCGTCGGGCGATCGGGTCATCGAGACCTTTGCCGGTTTTCTCCGCGATGCCGCGGCCGACCATCATGTCGCCGGCCGCATCGGCGGCGAGGAATTCGCTATTTTCCTGCCGGGGACCAATCTAGCCGCCGCCCGGCTCTTTGCCGAGGGCACGCGTAGCGCCTTCGGTGCCACGCCGATCGACTGCCTGCCCGCGGATCACCGCTGCAGCGCCAGCTTCGGCGTTGCCGAGCTTGGTCCGGGCGAAAGCTTTTCCGACCTGCTGCGGCGCGCCGACAAAGCGCTCTATCAGGCGAAGGGCAGCGGTCGCGATTGCGTGCGTGTCTCGGTGGGGCCGGCTGTTGCCCTGCCGGCGCCGTCAACCAAGGGCGGCGTGGCCGTCAGCGGCAGGGGCTGAGCTCCGGCATTTCGCCGTCGGAGAGGCCGTACATATAGCTGCGGCCCTTGACGAAAACCGGCGGCCTATAGCAGTCGCCGCCGCGGACATCGTCCGATTCGTTTTCGTAGATCACGTCGGGCTGGCCGGCGCTGGTGTAGTCGGACAATTCCTTGGCCAGCTTGCCCTCGCCAACGAGGATACGCTTGTAGCCGGCGGCACTGTCGATGACGAGATTGCCGAAGGAATCGGCATAGACGCGGTCATGATGGCGCGTCCCGGCGAATGCCGGTGCGACGACGCCGACGGCGAGCGCCGCCAATAGGAACCAGGGAAGGCGCGATCCTGCTGAATTCGAATGCATGGCGTGCTGCTCCATTGCTGAGAGGCAAGCCTCCTCGAATCAGAAATTAACCTTTTATTAACCTTTGTTAAGAGGGCAACCGCAGCAGGGGCGAGGTCTCGGAAAATATGGTTAATACCCAATCGCCCACCGGCCATCATTCGGCCATGCCTTGTTCCCACCATCCCCAGCATCGGGCGCGACTCAAACAGCATGAAATCCGGTGGCTTGCCGGAGCATCGCGGCGGGCTCGATACGCGGGGGAAAGCAGCAAATGAGATTACGCCGCACGTTTCGGATGGCGCTGGCCATTCCGCCGCTGCTGGCTGCAGCCGCCTGCGCGCCGCAGACCAGCGCGCCCAAGCTCGGCAACACGGCCGCCGCTTCCGTGTCGCTGGCTCCCGCCGCTAACGAACCGACGGCACCGCAGCCGCGCACAGCTACTTACAACTGCGCCGACGGTAGCGTGATGACCATCGAGAATCTCGGCACGTCGGTGCGCGTCCTCGGCCAGAACGGCGTCAGCGCCGAGCTGCCGGCGTCACCGGCCAATCAGACCAGCCGTTACGGCGAGGCGCATGACGCAATCGTGATCGATGGGCGTGAGGCGCTGGTGATGAAGGGCGGTGCACCACCGCTGGCCTGCAAGCGCTGATCCGCCCCTTGCGCCAGCCATATTTTGCAGTGCGGCGACATTGTGCCGGCGCAAGGCGACAGCCCTAATCGATTGAAGATGAAAGCCTCGCTTTCATCAGACTAAATTACGTTTTCGAAACGGTTTTCCGGCTTTGACGCGGTGCAAAAAGAGCATTAGAAACCGGCTGTCCGAAGTCGCAACCGGAAGCGGTAATGCCGCATTCCCACCTGAGGCTCCAGAGACGCCGAACTGGGGGAGCCATGAGCAAATCACCAGCCACCCGCGAATTTGCCAGACGTGAACGGCCGCTTTCGCCGCATCTGACCGTCTATCGGCCGCCGATCACCATGACGATGTCGATCGTCCACCGCATCACCGGCGGGGCGCTCTATTTCGGCACGCTGCTGGTCGCGCTGTGGCTGATGGCGGCGGCGAGCTCGGAGGCGACCTTCAATGCCGTCAACTGGGCCTTCGGCTCGTGGCTGGGACGGCTGGTGCTGTTCGGCTACAGCTGGGCGCTGATGCACCACATGCTGGGCGGTGTGCGCCATCTTATTTGGGACACTGGGGCAGGGCTGGAAAAGCATACCGCATCGAGGATCGCCTGGGCGACGCTTGCCGGCTCGGTCACGCTGACGCTGCTGATCTGGATCGCCGGCTACATGGCGCGGGGAGCCTGACATGAACGGCAAGAACACCGACATGCGCACGCCGCTGGCCAAGGTCCGCGGCCTCGGTTCCGCCCGCGAGGGCACCGGCCATTTCTGGCGCCAGCGGCTGACGGCGATCTCCAACATCCCGCTGGTCCTGTTCTTCGTCGGCTTCCTGATCGCACTCAACGGCGCCAGCTATCTCGAGGTGCGCGCCGCACTTGCCAATCCGTTCGTTGCACTGGTGCTGGCGCTGGTGCTGTTGTCGGTGCTCTACCACATGCGGCTCGGCATGCAGGCGATCATCGAAGACTATGTGCATGGCGAAGGCACCAGGCTGGCGCTGCTCGCCCTCAACACATTCTTTCCCGTAGTCGTCGGCGTCGCTTCGGTCTTCGCCCTGCTTAAACTGGCATTTGGAGGCTGATTTTTTGGCCAAGGACGCGAAGAACGCCAACACGGCTTCCGCCTATAGCTATGTCGATCACAAATTCGACGTCGTGGTCGTCGGCGCCGGCGGCGCCGGCCTGCGCGCCGCGCTCGGCATGGCCGAACAGGGCCTGCGCACCGCCTGCATCACCAAAGTGTTCCCGACGCGCTCGCATACGGTTGCGGCGCAGGGCGGCATCGCCGCCTCGCTCGCCAATATGGGTCCCGACAACTGGCAGTGGCATCTCTTCGACACCGTCAAAGGCTCAGATTGGCTGGGCGACACCGACGCTCAAGAATACATGGTGCGCGAAGCGCCGGCGGCGGTCTACGAGCTCGAGCACTACGGCGTTCCCTTCAGCCGCACCGAGGACGGGAAAATCTACCAGCGGCCGTTCGGCGGCATGATGATGAATTTCGGCGAGGGGCCGCCGGTGCAGCGCACCTGTGCGGCCGCCGACCGCACCGGCCACGCCATGCTGCACACGCTCTACGGCCAGTCGCTGAAGCACAATGCGCAGTTCTTCATCGAGTATTTCGCGCTCGACCTGATCATGGAGCCGGACGGCACCTGCACCGGCGTCGTCGCCTGGAACCTCGACGACGGCACCATCCACCGCTTTTCGGCCAAGATGGTGGTGCTGGCGACCGGCGGCTATGGCCGCGCCTATTTCTCGGCCACCTCGGCGCATACCTGCACCGGCGATGGCGGCGGCATGGCCGCACGCGCAGGCCTGCCGCTGCAGGATATGGAGTTCGTGCAGTTCCACCCGACCGGCATATACGGCGCCGGCTGCCTGATCACCGAGGGCGCGCGCGGCGAGGGCGGCTATCTCGTCAATTCCGAGGGCGAGCGCTTCATGGAGCGCTACGCGCCGTCGGCCAAGGACCTTGCTTCCCGAGACGTGGTCTCGCGCTGCATGACGCTGGAGATCCGCGAGGGCCGCGGCGTCGGCCCGAAGAAGGATCACATTTTCCTGCATCTCGACCATCTCGACCCGGCCGTTCTGCACGAGAGGCTTCCAGGTATTTCGGAATCGGCAAAGATCTTTGCCGGCGTCGACCTGACCAAGGAGCCGATCCCGGTGCTGCCGACGGTCCACTACAATATGGGCGGCGTGCCGACCAATTACTGGGGCGAGGTGCTGAATCCGACGGCGTCGAATCCGGACCAGGTGTCGCCCGGGCTGATGGCGGTCGGCGAAGCCGGCTGCGCCTCGGTGCACGGTGCTAACCGGCTGGGCTCCAACTCGCTGATCGACCTGGTGGTGTTCGGCCGTGCGGCGGCAATCCGGGCCGGCCAGGTGATCGACCGCACATCGGCGATCCCTTCGCCCAACGAGGCCGCCGTCGAAAAGATCATGGACCGCTTCGACCGGCTGCGTCACGCCAACGGCTCGACGCCGACAGCGGTTTTGCGCGAAAAGATGCAGAAGGCGATGCAGGAGGACGCGGCGGTGTTCCGCACCCAGGAATCGCTGGAAAGCGGCTGCAGGCGCATTTCGCAGATCTGGGGTGAACTCGGCGACGTCAAGGTGTTTGACCGCTCGATGATCTGGAACTCCGACCTGGTCGAGACGCTGGAGCTGGAAAACCTGATGGCCAACGCCATCACCACCGTCTACGGCGCCGAGGCGCGCAAGGAAAGCCGCGGCGCGCACGCGCGGGAGGACTTTTCGGCCCGCGACGACGCCAACTGGCGCAAGCATACGCTGGCTCGGCTCAACGAGGCCGGCGAGGTGGCGCTCACCTACCGGCCGGTGCACACCGAAACGCTGCTTAAGGAAGCAGACGGCGGCATCAACCCGGCCAAGATCGCGCCAAAGGCCAGGGTGTATTGACGATGGCGCTGGCGGTTGCGGGATATTCCGGCACGCTCCTTCCGGCCAAGCTCGGCCTGAAGGACGGGATGATTGCCGCTTTCGTCGCCTTGCCGGCCGAGCTGGACGACCTTGCCGAAGCCGTGGACTTTGCCGAGCTCGACCGGCTGGCCAACTGGTCGGCGATTTCGGGCGTTCATGACAAATACGATGCCGTGCATGCTTTCACCCGGCAGCGTGTCGAGATCGAGGACCGTCTTGGCGACATCGAAGCAGCGATCAAGCGGGACGGCATGGTCTGGGTCTCTTGGCCAAAAAAGGCATCGAAAGTGCCGACCGACGTCACCGAGGACGTTATCCGCACAGAGGCGCTGAAGCTCGACCTCGTCGACGTCAAGGTCGCGGCGGTGAACGAGATCTGGTCCGGGCTGAAGCTCGTCATCCGAAAGGACCTGAGGTAATGGTCGAACTCACGCTTCCGAAAAACTCGAAGATCATGGCCGGAAAAGCCTGGCCGAAGCCGGAGGGCGCGACCAATCTGCGCGAATACCGCATCTACCGCTGGTCGCCGGACGATGACGAGAACCCGCGCATGGATACGTATTTCGTCGACATGGACGATTGCGGGCCGATGGTGCTCGACGCGCTGCTCTGGATCAAGAACAAGATCGATCCGACGCTGACGCTGCGCCGCTCCTGCCGCGAAGGCATTTGCGGCTCGTGCGCCATGAACATCGACGGGTCGAACACGCTGGCCTGCACCAAGGGCTGCGACGATATTTCCGGCGCGATCAAGGTCTATCCGCTGCCGCACATGGCCGTGGTCAAGGACCTGGTGCCCGACCTCACCAATTTCTACGCCCAGCACGCCTCGATCGAGCCGTGGCTGAAGACGGTGTCGCCCGAGCCGGCCAAGGAATGGCTGCAGAGCCATGAGGACCGCGAAAAGCTCGACGGGCTCTACGAGTGCATATTGTGCGCCTGCTGCTCGACCTCCTGCCCGAGCTACTGGTGGAACGGCGAGCGCTATCTCGGCCCGGCGACGCTGCTGCAGGCCTATCGCTGGCTGATCGATTCCAGGGACGAGGCGACGGGCGAGCGGCTCGACAATCTCGAAGACCCGTTCCGGCTCTATCGCTGCCACACCATCATGAACTGCGCCCAGACTTGCCCCAAAGGGCTCAACCCGGCCAAGGCGATCGCCGAGATCAAGAAGATGATGGTGGAGCGACGGGTTTAGGCGGCGGGCGGGTTGCAGCCGAGATCGTCTCGTCCGTAGCGATCCTTCGCGCCCCCTCTGTCCTGCCGGACATCTACCCCTCAAGGGGGGAGATTAGCAGCTTGGAGGACAGCGCCCTTTCTGCAGCCTTGAAAAGTGGCGAAGCGGTGATGACAGCCAATCTCCCCACTAGAGGGGGAGATGTCCGGCAGGACAGAGGGGGGCGCTGTCCCGCCGAGTTCGAAAGGATAGCAAACTTATGACCGATATCGACCTTCCCATCCTCTCTCCCATCGAAGCCCGCGTGCTCGGCTGCCTTATCGAAAAGAAGGAGCTGACGCCGGACGTCTATCCGCTGACGCTCAATGCGGCACATGCGGCGGCCAACCAGAAGACGGCGCGCGAGCCGGTGATGTCGGTCGAACTTGGCGAGGTCAGAAGAGCGCTTGGCCAGCTCGAGCAGAAGGGCCTAGTCAGGCAAGTGTTCGCGTCGCGCGTCGAGCGCTACGAGCATGTGGTGGCGCAGCGCTTTTCCCTGACCTCGGCGCAGATCGCGCTGCTCGGCCTGTTGCTGCTGCGCGGCCCGCAGACGGCCTATGAATTGCTGGCGCGAAGCGAGCGCATGGCGCGGCTGCCGTCGATCGACGAGCTTCGCGGCAATCTCGATCTGCTGATCGGCCGCCGGCCACCGCTGGTGCAGCAGATCGATCGCGGCCCAGGCCAGCGCGAGGATCGCTATGTCCATCTGCTCAGCGGGCCGCCGCAGCTGTCGGCTGCCGCAGCGCCCCTGCAGTCGTCCTCGCCGGCGTCGGATCTGGAGACGCGCGTGCAGGCCCTCGAGGAAGAGGTCGCGGCATTGCGCGCTCGTCTCGACGCACTGTCCGGCGATGGGCGATAAGGATTTTCGAGACGTCGGGGACGGCCCCTCAGGTAACGTGTTCGTTGCCTACTTTCGATTGGCTGGCGCTGCCCCGCCTGCCGGCGACCTCTCCCCGTATAGGGACGAGGAGAGGGACGCTCTTCGACGGTTTCGTCAATCATCAACGTTGCAAGAAGGGTGCCGCAGCTGCGGCCAGCTTCTTTCTCCCCGTCACTGACGGGGAGAAATGCCCGGCAGGGCAATGAGGGGCGGCGCCGACTTCAACAATTGATGGACTCCAACACCAGTTGGAATCTATCAGACATAAAAGCTCCCTCACCCGAGCCTGGCGTCGAGCGATACTTTGATGGCGCCGAGCGCTTTCGAGACCGGGCATTCGGCCTTGGCCTTCTCGGCCAATTCCTTGAACTTGGCGGCATCGATGCCCGGTACCTTGCCGACCAGCGTGATCGCGCTGCCGGTGATGCCGGTGCCGGGGACCAGCGTTACCACGGCCTTGGCGTCGAGCTCGGCAGCCGGAGTGCCGTTCTCGGCGAGAAAATGCGAAAGCTGCATGGCGTAGCAGCCGGCATGGGCGGCGGCGATCAGCTCTTCCGGGTTTGTGCCGGATTTGCCGCTCTCGTCCTCGAAACGCATCTTGGCGGAATAGGGCGTGCCCTTCAGCGTCCCGCTCTGTGTATCGAGCGTGCCTTTGCCTTCCTTGAAACTGCCTTTCCAAACGGCGTTGGCGGTGCGGTCCATCAATTCCTCCTTGATTGTCGTGATTGAGCCCGTGATCGGCATCCAGTCGACTATAGCGCGCGCCGGAGCGAAGGCCACCCGCGCTTTCGTATCGGCGCCAGCGTGACACATCATGTCGAGCGAAAAAAAATTCGAAAAAAATACGCGTGCAAAAATGTCGACTTCCATCTGTCCCGGCCGTCCTGCGGGCGGCCATGGACTCGGTGGCCGGATGGAGGACCACATGAACAACCTGTTTTCTGCTCACTGGACAAGCACCGGCCACAGGGCCGGTGAACAACAAGCCGACTGGTCGCGCCTGCAGCCTTCCGGCTTCGGCCGATTGCTTGCGGCGATTGCCATTATCGGGATTGCGGTATCTCTTCTCGACTATGCTGCGGCCGGTCTCGATTCTGCGGCCGGCAAGGGCTCCGCGGAGATTTCCGTAGCCTCCTCTTCGGCTTCAAGCCAGGAATGGAGATAAAAATGAAGTATGTTTGCCTGGTCTATGGTGAAGAAAAAGATCTCTACGCAATGACGCCCGAGAGGCTGGCCAAGCTCGACGCCGATTCGATGGCCCATGACCGGTCATTGGACCAACGCGGGATGCTGATCATCGCGCAGGCGCTGCAATCGGTGAAAACGTCGAAAACCGTTCGCAGGCGCAAGGGCAAGCGGCTGGTCACCGACGGCCCCTTCGCCGAAACCAAGGAGCAGTTGCTCGGTTTCGTCATGATCGAGGCCGAGAGCCTCGACGAGGCGCTGGAGATCGCGGGCGAGATTCCGCTCGCCGAAATAGGCACGATCGAGGTGCGGGCGATCTACAAGGTGCCGGGGTCATAGAGATGTCTCGATAAGTTCCTCCGCGGAGCGGCGGGGACCAACGACTGGCATGGGCTTTCGTTTTCTTCGTCGGACGCAACTTTTGCGTGTTGAAGCAAAGCAATACTTCTCCTATCGTCGCCGAGATTGGGGGATCTTGGGCATGCATATATTGATTGCTGCAATCGGCCTGCTGGGGGCAGCGGCGTTCTGGTGGTACCGGCTGAAGACCATGAACGACGCGGCGCGTGAGGTTGCCGACGTGGTTGGCCGCGTCCAAGGCAACGTCCGCCGCAAGAAACTGCGCAAGCAGGCGGCGCTCTCGCCGCTGACGGCGATCGACGATCCGATCGTCGCCGCCGCGACGCTGATCACCGCGATTGTTTCCGAGCATGGTCCTGTGCTGCCGCAACGCGAAGCCGCCATTCGATCGGTGATCTCGGAGATCGCCGACAAAAAGCAGACCGATGAAGCCGTGATCTACGCCAAATGGGCGGCGTCACAGATCGATGATGCCACGATCGTCATCGACAAGCTGGCGCCGTTCCTGCGCGAACGGCTCGACGCGGCCGAAAGGAGCGATCTGCTGCGGATGGTCAGCCGTGCGGCGGAAGCCGGCGGACAAAACCTGCAGATTCCCGACCAGCGCATGCTGCGGCTGCGCCAGAAGCTGGGCTTCGAGGTGAACTAAGTTCCCTGACACGGAAATTTGGCAGACCGCATGGCGATTAAGCCGAGACGCCTGATCGCTTCAGGGCCTGTTTAGATCGCCTCGCCCTTCAACAGTTTCGGCGTGTCGCCGGACAGACCCGACGCCTGGCGGATGAAGAACCCCTTCAGCCGCGGCATGCGCTCGACGAGGCCGAGGCCGATGTCGCGCAAAGTGCGCAGCGGGCCGAAATCGTTGGAAAACATCCGGTTCAGCACATCGGTGGTGATGCCCATCTGCACCGTGTCGAAACGCCGCCATTGCTGGTAGCGCTCGAGCACGTCGAGCGCGCCGATGTCCTGGCCGAGCCGGTCGGCCTCGACCACCACTTCGGCCAGCGCCGCCACGTCCTTGAAGCCGAGATTGAGACCCTGGCCGGCGATCGGGTGGATGCCGTGGGCGGCGTCGCCGGCCAAGGCGATGCGCGGCGCGACGAAGGCGCGCGCAATGGTCAGCCCGAGCGGCCAGGCGCGCGGCTTGTCGGCGATATGGATTTCGCCGAGTTTGAGGCCAAAGCGCTGCTCGAGCTCGTATTCCAGGACCAGGGTGTCGCCCGCGACCAGCTTTTCGGCATCCTGCGACCGTTCGACCCAGACGATCGATGAGCGGTTGGTGCCGTCCTTGCCCGGCTTGAGCGGCAGCGTGGCAAACGGGCCCGCGGGAAGGAAATGCTCTTCGGCGCGGCCGTTGTGCGGCCGCTCGTGCGCCACCGTGCAGACGATGCCGGACTGGCCATACTCCCATTTCACCGTCTTGATGCCGGCCATGTCGCGCAGCTTCGAATTGACGCCGTCGGCGGCAACCAGCAGCCGCGCCTTCAGCGTCGCGCCGTCGGCAAGATGCACGGTTATGCCGGCGCCGTTGATGTCGAAGGCGCTGACGGCGACGCCTTCGATGATGCCGATGCCGAGTTGTTCGGCGCGCCGGCGCAAGGCGCCGTTCAAATCCTTGTTGGCGACCATATGCGCAAAGGGTTCGCCGGGCGCGACCTCGCCGTCGAAGGTGAGGAACACCGGGCGGACCGGATCGGATGTGCGCGAATCGGTGACAATCATTTCGGTGATTGCCTGCGCCTCCGGCGCGATCTCGTTCCAGACGCCGAGCTGGTCGAGCATGCGGCACGCGGCGGCGGCAATCGCCGAGGCGCGGCCGTCCTTCTGCCAGACGCCGGCCGGCGCCGCATCGACGACGGCGACGGCGAGGCTCGGCCGCGCCTGCTTCAGCGACACGGCGGCGGCCAAGCCGATATAACCGGCGCCGGCGACCAGAACGTCGAGCGAATTCTTGCTGTCGACCATGGGCAATTCCTTTCGCAGCCTGACTGTCGCCGGGCATTCCGCCCTTGACTGCCCGCTGTTCCTGTCGGAAACCGCCATGGTAATTTTGCGGCGAGGTCAAGATGACGGCAGCCATGGACGAGCTTCTCGGCATTCTCGACCTCGAGCAGCTGGAACACAACCTGTATCGTGGTCGCAGCCCCAAGCTCGATTGGCAGCGCATCTTCGGCGGCCAGACCATCGCCCAGGCGCTGGTCGCCGCGCAGCGAACGGTCGAGCCCGAGCGCCACGTGCATTCGCTGCATGGCTATTTCATGCGGCCGGGCGACACCAAGGTGCCTATCATTTACGAGGTCGACCGCATCCGTGACGGCGGCTCCTTCACCACGCGCCGCGTCGTGGCGATCCAGCACGGCCAGGCGATCTTTTCGCTGGAAGCCTCGTTCCAGCAGGATGAGGTCGGCCTGGAACATCAGGTGCCGATGCCGCAGGACGTGCCGGCGCCCGACACGTTGCTGTCGCAGCGCGAATTGCTGGGCAAGTTCGGCGAAGCCGTGCCCGACGGCATCAAGCGCTATTGGGAGCGCGACCGGCCGATCGAGATGAAGCCGGTGATGCTGAAGCATTATACCAGCCGGGAAAAGCTCGAGCCGAAGCAGAACATCTGGATCCGCACCACCGGCCCGGTGCCGGCCGACCGCGCCACGCAGGCGGCCGTGCTCGCTTACCTCTCGGATATGACGCTGCTCGACACCTCGACCTTTGCCCATGGCCGCGCCATTTTCGATCGTGATATCCAGGCAGCCAGCCTCGACCACGCCATGTGGTTCCACCGCAGCCATCCGCTCGACGACTGGATGCTGTACACGCAGGACAGCCCGTCGACGCAAGGATCGCGTGGCTTTACCCGCGGCTCGCTGTTTGCCCGCGACGGCACCTTGATCGCCTCAGTTGCCCAAGAAGGACTCATCCGGCTGAAGCGGCCGCCTGCGGAGTAGGCATTTTTCGAAATTTGCCTATTTTTTAAGCATATGCACTGCCGCGCCTGTGACCAGGCAGCTGCCAGACCTTCTCGATTTCGTTGTTTAACAACAGCTTAACACCCTGCTTCGGCAATTGGCACGGAGCTTGAATCCTAGCGGGCACTCTCCGGCTCTCATGGGGAATCGGCGAAGTTGTGCAAACGCGGGGACCCGCAACAGCAAAGGGTGAAACCTTATGAAGATCGTGATGGCAATCATAAAGCCGTTCAAGCTCGACGAGGTGCGCGAGGCGCTCACCGCAGTCGGCATCCAGGGCCTGACCGTCACCGAAGTAAAAGGCTACGGACGTCAGAAGGGGCACACGGAAATCTATCGCGGGGCGGAATACGCGGTCAGCTTCCTGCCGAAGATCAAGATCGAAGTCGCGGTCGCAGTCGACATGGTCGACAAGGCCGTCGAAGCCATCACCGCGGCGGCCAAGACCGGCCAGATCGGCGACGGCAAGATCTTCGTTTTCGGCATCGACCAGGCGGTGCGCATTCGCACCGGCGAAACAGACACCGACGCGCTTTGAGCTGCGGATACGTATTCCAATGGAGAGTTCAATGAATATTCCTTCCACCTTGAAGATAACGGGACGCGCGGCCGTTTTAGGTTCGCTCGCTCTCGCACTGGGCACGGTTGCTGCGTTCGCGCAGGAAGCGGCACCGGCGGCACCGGCTGCCCCTGCGCCCGCGCTCGACACCGGCAACACAGCCTGGATGTTGACCTCGACGGCGCTGGTGCTGATGATGACCGTACCGGGCCTGGCGCTGTTTTATGGCGGCATGGTGCGCAAGAAGAACGTGCTCGCCACCATCATGCAGAGCTTTGCCATCACCTGTCTGGTGACGGTGCTGTGGTTCATGTTCGGCTACTCGCTGGCCTTCTCGGATGGCGGCGGCATGAATGCCTATCTCGGCGGCTTCTCGAAGTTCTTCCACAACGGCATCACCACCTCCTCGCTGTGGCTGCCGGGCGTGGCGAACATTCCTGAGTTCGTCTTCTCGATGTTCCAGATGACCTTCGCCATCATCACGCCGGCGCTGATTGCCGGCGCCTTCGCCGAACGCATGAAGTTCTCGGCGCTGCTCATCTTCATGGGCGCGTGGCTGCTGGTGGTCTACGCCCCGATCGCGCACTGGGTGTGGGGCGGCGGCTTCCTCGGCACCGCCGGCGTTCTCGATTTCGCCGGCGGCACGGTCGTTCACATCAATGCCGGTGTTGCCGGCCTGGTCTGCGCGCTGGTTCTCGGCAAACGTGAAGGCTACGGCACCACCAACATGGCGCCGCACAACCTCGTCTACTCCGTCATCGGCGCTTCGCTGCTGTGGGTCGGCTGGTTCGGCTTCAACGCCGGCTCGGAACTGGCCGCCGACGGCCTTGCCGGTGCCGCAATGCTGAACACCCAGGTTGCGGCTGCTGCTGCGGCGCTCGCCTGGATGTTCGCCGAATGGATCGTCGCCAAGAAGCCGAGCGTTCTCGGCATCATCTCGGGCGCCGTCGCTGGCCTGGTCGCGGTGACGCCGGCTTCCGGCTTCGTCAATCCGACCGGCGCCTTCATCGTCGGCATCGTCGCCGGCGTGCTCTGCTACGTCTCGGCCGTCAAGCTCAAGCACGCGTTCGGCTATGACGACTCGCTCGATGCATTCGGCGTGCACGGCATCGGCGGCATCATCGGTGCATTGCTGACCGGCGTGCTCGCCGATCCGGCGATCAACAGCCTCGGCTCGGGCGCCTCTGTCGGCAAGCAGCTCTACGGTATCGTCTTCACCATCCTGTGGACGGCGATCGCGAGCTTCGTGATCCTCTACATCGTCAAGGCGCTGGTCGGCCTGCGTCCTTCCACCCCGGAAGAGGTCGAAGGCCTCGACATCAGCCAGCACGGCGAAGTGGTGCCGTAAAGGTATTGGCTGGCACCGGCGTTTTGCCGGTGCCGGGAAGATCCCGTCGTGATGCTCCCGAAAGGGCTCACGCCTTGAGGCCCGGAAGATTTCCGGGCCTCTTTTTTGCGCGCGGATGGCCGTGATGGCTCGATCACGGTCGCTTGATCAAGGTGCTCGATCCGCCGGCGGCGTGAAACATCGGCCGCAGCGGCTTCGAACGGTGGTGGCGGTCGCCCGTTCCGGTGACGCAGAATGCCCATGGTTAATGCGCCCTTAACCTTCCCGCCGCTAGTCTGACAGCCGAATCTGCCGTGTTGCGCGTCCGCGCCCGGCCGGGCAACGACAGACGAGGAAGAGCATGCGTTCAGGGGCTTCAGCACCGCTTGCGCTGGCCGATACGGAGCACGGCATCCGGTCGTTCGCGAGGCGCCAGGTCGGGCGGCTGGTCGGTGCCGGGCTGTTTGCTCTGGTTGGATTCGGCGTCGCCGCCCTTGCCACCTGGAACGTCGCCGATCCGAGCTTTTCGCACGCCACCGACAATATCGTCACCAATGCAATGGGTTATGCCGGCGCCGTCTTTTCCGACATTGCCATGCAGTTCTTCGGACTTGCCGCCGTTGCGGCGCTGGTGCCGGCGGTGATCTGGGGATTTCTGCTGTTTACCGCGCGCGGCGTCGACCGGCTGCCGAAACGGGCGCTGGCCTGGTTCGGGTTTTCGCTGCTTGGCGCGGCAATTGCCGGCTGCGTCGTGCCGCCCAAGACTTGGCCGCTGCCGACCGGCCTCGGCGGCGTCTTCGGCGACATGGTACTCAATATCCCGGGCCTGGTCATCGGCGGCTATCCGACCGGCCTCGTCGCCAGCGTGCTCGCCGTGCTCCTGGCAGCGCCGGCGCTGTGGGTATTCTTGTATGGCTCGGCGCTGATTTCGCGCAAGAACGGCTTTGCCGTCCTCGAACAGCCTGCAGTGCCCGATCCGCAGGACGACCTGCTTTTCGACAATGAAGAGGACGAGGGCGACGAAGGTATATTGGCGCTTGGCGCCATCACCCACTGGTGGCTGTCGCTGCGGGCCTATCTGCGCCGCCGCGCCGCGCGCCGGCGCGAGCGCGACGATTTCGAGCCGGAGATGGAACCGCGCCCCAGCGCCTGGCGGCGGGCGGCCGAACGGGTCGAATCGGCCGAGTTCGCCGAGGCGCGGATGAGCCCGGGCGGGCGCGCGCGCGTCGAGCCGGAATTCTTCGCCGCCATGGTCAACGACCGCAGTGCCTCGATCGACCCTGACGATGCCGACGTCTTCGATAACGACGACAATGACGACGACATGGATTTCGCGCCCGAGCCGGCCGGCCAGCGCCGCGCCGCGCCAACGGCCAAGGTCCAGAACTTCCGTTCCGACGCGGCGACACGCGTCGAGGCGCCGGCGCCGCGGCCGGCCCCCGGCGCCCGCGTCCAGCGCGAGGCGCAGACTTCGCTGATCGGCTCGGAAAAATTCGAGATGCCGTCGCTGCACTTCCTGTCGGAACCAAAGAACGTGGTGCGCGACGCCAGCCTGTCCAAGGACGCGCTGGAGCAGAACGCCCGCCTGCTCGAGGGCGTGCTGGAGGATTTCGGCGTCAAGGGCGAAATCATCCATGTGCGTCCGGGTCCGGTCGTCACGCTCTACGAGCTGGAACCGGCGCCCGGCATCAAATCGTCGCGGGTCATCGGCCTGTCCGACGACATCGCCCGCTCGATGAGCGCCATCGCCTGCCGTGTCGCCGTGGTGCCCGGCCGCAACGCGATCGGCATCGAATTGCCGAACGCCAGGCGCGAGACGGTCTATTTGCGCGAGATCATGGCCAGCCGCGATTTCGAAACCACCAAGGCCAAGCTGGCGCTGGCGCTGGGCAAGACCATCAATGGCGAGGCGGTGATCGTCGACATCGCCAAAATGCCGCACGTGCTGGTCGCCGGCACTACCGGCTCGGGCAAGTCCGTCGCCATCAACACCATGATCCTGTCGCTGCTCTACCGGCTGACGCCGCAGGACTGCCGGCTGATCATGATCGATCCAAAGATGCTGGAGCTCTCGGTCTATGACGGCATTCCGCATCTTCTGACGCCGGTCGTCACCGATCCGAAGAAGGCGGTGGTGGCGCTGAAATGGACCGTGCGGGAGATGGAGGACCGCTACCGCAAGATGTCCAAGGTCGGCGTCCGCAACATCGACGGCTTCAACGCGCGCGTGCAGCAGGCCGAGAAAAAGGGCGAAAGGATCTCGCGCACCGTGCAGACCGGCTTCGACCGCCAAACCGGCGAGGCGATCTACGAGACGGAGAACCTCGACCTCGAGCCGATGCCCTACATCGTCGTCATCATCGACGAGATGGCCGATTTGATGATGGTCGCCGGCAAGGACATCGAAGGCGCGGTGCAGCGCCTGGCGCAGATGGCGCGCGCCGCCGGCATCCATGTCATCATGGCGACGCAGCGGCCGTCGGTCGACGTCATCACCGGCACCATCAAGGCGAATTTCCCGACCCGCATCTCCTTCCAGGTGACATCGAAGATCGACAGCCGCACCATCCTGGGCGAGCAGGGCGCCGAACAGCTGCTCGGCATGGGCGACATGCTCTACATGGCCGGCGGCGGCCGCATCCAGCGCGTGCACGGTCCCTTCGTCTCCGACGACGAGGTGGAGAAGATTGTCGCGCATCTGAAGCTGCAGGGCGTGCCGGAATATCTCGACGCCATCACCGAGGACGACGACAAGGATGACGATGAGCCGACGGGCAAAGGCAGTGGCGGCGGCGACGGCGGTAATTTCGAGGATTCCGACGATCCCTACGACCAGGCGGTCGCGGTGGTGCTGCGCGACGGCAAGGCCTCGACCAGCTACATCCAGCGCCGGCTCGGCATCGGCTACAACCGCGCCGCCTCGATCATCGAGAAGATGGAGAAGGAAGGCATTGTCGGCCCGGCCAACCATGCCGGAAAACGCGAAATCCTGGTGCCGACGGAGGACGACAAGTTCTAGAGCGCGTCCGCGCCGGCAACTTTGAACCTTTTGGCGCGTTGCAGCGGACGGGGTTCGTGCGGCCCGCCAAACTTAAGCCCAACTGGGGGGCCAGACCAATATAACGAGCAAGCAATCAGATGATGGTGACCGGCATGAAAAACGCAACTCTCGCCCCAAGCAGGGATTTCGCCCCAACCCGCCGGCAGGTGCTCGGCCTCGGCCTGGTCCTGGCCGGTGCGGCGGCCGCCAACCTCGTGCCCGGCTTCCAGTTGCTGGCGTCGGCGCAAGCAGCGGTTCCGGCGACGGCGCAGAAGATCGCCGATCATTTCTCCTCGGTCAAATCGATGAGCGGCGAGTTCGTGCAGTTCGGACCCAAGGGCGAGCAGACCGGCGGCAAGTTCTTTCTGGAACGGCCGGGCAAGATCCGCTTCAATTACGACGGCGCCTCGAATTTCAGAGTGATTTCCGACGGCAAGTCGGTGGTCATCCTCAACAAGAAGCTGCGGACCTCCGACCTCTATCCGCTGTCGAAGACGCCGCTGAAGCTGCTGCTCGACGACAAGATCGATCTGTCGGGCGGGCGCGTCAGAAGCGTCAAGGAAGAGGACGATCTCACCACCATCCAGCTTGCCGACAAATCGGTGTTCGGCAATTCGAAGATCACCATGATGTTCGATCCGAAATCTTATGAATTGCGGCAGTGGACCATCACCGATGCGCAAGGCAAGGACACGACGGTGATGATCTTCAACACCAAGGAGGGCGTCAGCTTCGCCCCCGACACCTTCGCCATCGACTATACGGCGAACCGCGAGCTGAACACCAAGACACGGTAACTTCTACCGTTGCGGGATGGCTTTTCCGCGTTGGTGCAGGCGGCTTGTTTTTGCGGTGCGCGGCTGGCAGTAGTTTCCGCGATTGACTTCCGTCGGAGCCATCCGGCGGATCTCGCGTTGTCCGGAACCCCACATGCCGTTTTCCGTCGCTACCTGGAACATCAACTCCGTCCGGCTGCGTATGCCGATCGTCGAACGCCTGCTGGTCGAGCAGGCGCCGGACGTGCTCTGCCTACAGGAAACCAAGGTTCCGGACGAATTGTTTCCGGAGAAAGCGTTCCGCAAGCTCGGCTACGAGCACATCGCCTTCCATGGCCAGAAGGGCTATCACGGCGTTGCCACCATAGCGCGGCGGCCGATCGAGGTGGTCGAAAAGCGCCGCTTCTGCGAGATCGACGACAGCCGGCATCTGTCGGTCACCGTCAACGCCGGCGGCAAAACGATCCTGCTGCACAATTTCTACGTACCGGCCGGCGGCGACGAGCCCGACCCGGCCGTCAACCGCAAGTTCAAGCACAAGCTCGATTTCGTTGCCGAGATGAACGCCGTCCGCGCCGAGCATGACGAGCACTCCGGCGCGATCCTGGTCGGCGACCTCAACATCGCGCCGCTCGAGCACGATGTCTGGTCGCACAAGCAGCTCCTCAATGTCGTCAGCCATACGCCGGTCGAGACGGAAAACTTCGAGGCAATGCGGCTCGCCGGCGACTGGATCGACCTGATGCGGCTCAATGTGCCTTACGAGGAGAAACTCTATACCTGGTGGAGCTATCGCGCCCTGGATTGGCTGGCCTCAAATCGCGGCCGCCGCCTCGACCATGTCTGGTCGTCGCCAAACCTGGTGCCGCATTTTGCCGGCTATGAAATCCTGCGGCCGGCGCGCGGCTGGGAACGGCCCTCGGACCATGTGCCGGTGATCGGGCGTTTCAACCTGGATTAGCTTTGTCTCGCCTTAACAACTCAGCGAAACCTGAAGCTATCCGCGATGTAGTCGGGACGGGCGTTCAGCGTGGCGAAAACGTCCTCCAGGTCAGGCGCCCCCGCCAATATGCCCGACAGGACCAGCGTCGTCGCGACGCCGACGCCGTTGCCGCCGGCGATGTCGTGCTCGACGCTGTCGCCGACGCAGACCACGCTGTCGCGCTCCGGGTGGCCCGCCAGTGCCAGCGCTGCCTCGAATATCTGCGGATTGGGCTTGCCAATGCGCGCCACGCTGCCGCCGAGGCTCTCGTAGAGATCGGCGAGCCGGCCGGCGCCGAAGCGAGGGCCGACGGCAGTCAGCATGATCTTGTCGGGATTGGTGCAGAAGCATGGCACCCGCCGCGCCGCCGCCGGACCAAGAAGCCGGCGATAATGGTCGAGGTCGTAGCGATCGCCCTCGCTGGCGGAAATCAGCACCAGTTCGGCATCGTCGCCGTCCTTGGCCAGGACGAAGGGCAGGCCGTCGACAGCCGAACGGTCATTGTCGCGGCGGATCAGCAGGCATTTTGTCTGCGGGCGCAGGGCTCCGGATGCTGCCATTTGGTGGAAGGAGCGCCACGCCACCTCGCCGGAGGAGACAAAGTGATCCCAGCTTCCCGGTTCGAAACCGAGCTTCAGCAGGCGGCGCTCATTGGGTTGCGCCCGCTTGCCGGAATTCGAGATCAGTACGATGGTCTTGCCGGCGCGCTTGAGTGCCGACAACGCTTCGACAGCACCTGGATAGGCGCTGGTGCCGTCGTGCAGCACACCAAATTGGTCGAGCAGGAACACCTGATAGCGGTCGGTCAGCGCGGCGATGCCGTCGAGGTGTTGAATTGCCTTGGCCGTCATAAAAGCCCCGCTGCGCTTGCGCCCATCAGCGCCAGCCGCGCCGTGCCGGCAGCGGCCTCCTCCGAAAGAGCCGGCACGAGAGCGACGCCAAGCTTGCGCTGCCGGATCGCTGTCCAGGCCGGATTGGCCGCACCGCCGCCGACGCTCCTGACCGATGTCAGCCGGGGGGCGCCGAGTTCGGCAAGCCGGCGATAGCCGAGCGCTTCGATCGCCGCAATACCCTCGAACATCGCTTTCAGATAGTCGGCGTCGTCGGCGGGCCGCGGCTCGAGGCGCGGCGGCAGCGCCGGATCGGCTATGGGGAAGCGTTCGCCCGGCGCCGGCAGCGGGTAATAATCGAGGCCGGTCTTCGTCGCCGGGTCGATTTTTTTGCTGAGTTCGACAATGCGGGCGACGGGGAAATGCTGGGCCAGCACCTTGCCGCCGGAGTTCGAGGCGCCGCCCGCCAGGTAGGTGTCACCCAGCCGATGGCTGTAGATGCCGAATTGCGGCGCCGAGATCGGCCGGTCGGAGAGGATCTTGATGGTCAGCGACGAGCCGAGCGCGGTAACGCCGTCGCCCGCGGCACTCGCACCGGTCGCCAGGAATGAGGCGCAGCCATCCGTCGTGCCGGCAACGATAACCACGTCGCGCGGCAGGCCGAACATTTTCGCAGCGCTGGCGGTGAGCGTGTCCGTGACATCGCCCGGCCGGACGACGCGGGGCAGGAATTCCATGCGCACGCCGGTCGCCGCGATCCAGTCCGGCCAGCGCCGGGCCTCGACGTCGTAGCCGGTCTTCAGGGCGTTGTTCTCGTCGCTGACATCGAAGCGGCCGGAAAACTGTCCGGCGATCCAGTCTGCCTGGTGCAGCACAGTGGCGACGCCGGGCAGGTGCTGGAAAGACAGCGCCTTGGCGAGACCGGAGGTCGCCCCAAGTGCAGCGCTCGTTGCCGGTGCCGCGCCGGCTATTGCTGTCAGAATAGTGTCGTCAGCGACCTTGTCGTTGTACATCAGCGGTTCGGCCAGCGGCCGCCCGGCGCCGTCGACCGGCAGCAGCGTGCCCGACGTACCGTCGACGGCGATCGAGCGCACTGCCGCGCGATCGATACATTTGAGCAGTTCCGCCAACGTCGCGCCGACCGCCTCCCACCATATGGCGGGGTCGCGGCCGTTCGGCCCAAATCGCTCGAGGGCAATAGCGGAATGCGCGGCAACGGAAAAATCCGGACGCATGGCGACGGCGCGCGCGCCGGATGTGCCGATGTCGATGCCGATGGCAAGCGGACCAGACGAACGCGGCATGTCAGCTGCCTCCGGCATTGAGTTTCTGGCGATATTTTTCGGCGTCCCAGTTGATCAGCTCGTCATTCTCCGCCGCTGTCAGATAATTCAGCTTCGCCGAGACATCGATCCGCGCTGTCACGTCGGAAAGGCAGCGCTGCATGGCGTCGGCACCGGCGCCGGCGTCGCCGCGCATCAACACGCCGAGTCCAGGAAACAGGATCGCCACGGGTGCGGCGCCGCAGCGCTCGATGACGCGCTTCACACCCTCGTCCGGTCTCGCCACGACCGAGCCTTCGCCGAGAAAGATGACGTGGTCGGGGTAGAGGCTGCCACCCGAAGCCATGCGGCAGCTTTCGGGGTCGATCGCCACCGCATGCGCCTCAACGTCCGCCGGCAATCTGTAGTCGCTGTCGCCGGCGCGCGCCGTCAATGCCGCGATGTCCGGTTCCGCCACCTGGCGCGGCGGCCGCGCCAACAGTCGTGTCACGCGCCGCAGCAGCATGTCGGCCGCGGCGACGGTCTCGGCTGCAACGACCAGGCCGTGATTGCCGAGGATCAGGATATCCACGCCTGGCCGAAGGCGCTCGGCGATACCCTGCGCGAGCGGCAGTCCCGGCCGGCGATAGGGAACATACGCCCATTGATGGCCGTCGAGCCGTCTGGCGGCCTCGGCCTCGCAGTCGGCCTGCACGGCCAGCGAAATGGTCTCGACGCAGTGAACATGCAGAACGATGCGCTGCGGCATCAGCGCATGCACGGTGGTCTCGATCGACGGGCGCAAGCCGCGCGCGTTGAGGGCGCCGACAGTGAAGGCCTGCGGCTGTTCGGCGGCCGGGTCGCGCCGTTCGATGGCGTCGAGCAATGGCGGGATGCCGACCGGCACCATGATGTCCGCGATGAGCGCGTCCTTCAGCCAGGTGCCGGAGGCCTTGATCCAGAGCGTGTCGCCGGCTTTCAGCGAGGTGTTGCCGCCGGCGGCCTGGGTCAGATGCGGGTCGCTGCCGATGGCGGCCGAAAGCGACTGCAGCGCTGCCAGTTCCTGCGCATCCGCACTGATCGTCATCGAAATTCCTCCACAAACCGGCCGCGTGGCCACGGCTTTGGACGTCCCGGTGCCGGGACGAAGACCGACGCTGGTATCGCAGATGCGAGTAAGTTACGTCAACAGTGATGTTATCGCGTCAGATCAGGCTTGCAATCCGAGGCGTGTTGAGTAAGTTGCACCAATTGCCGTGCAAAATGGCAATGCCCTGCAAAATGCTTGGAAGGCAAGCGCATTGGGAGGTAAGGGTTGAGCGACTCCGGCCGCCAGCGCCAGATTGTCGAGCTTTTGCGGGACCGGCCTTTCGCATCGGTGCGCGAGCTGCAGGAGCGGCTTGGCGTGTCGGCGGCGACAGTGCGGCGCGACATCGACAAGATCGACGAGGCCGGCGAAGCGCGCAAGGTCTATGGCGGCATCTCGGCGCTCGATGGCGCTTCGCAAGCCGGCGTCGCCTATGCCAGGCCCTATGACGAGAACCGCGACCTCGCCGTCGAGGCCAAGCGGCAGATCGCCGCTCTCGCCGCCACCATGGTGCGCGACGGCGACGCGGTCATCGTGCATGGCGGTTCGACCTGCTTCCATCTCGGCGTCAAGCTCGCCGACCGCAACATCCGGCTCTACACCAACTCGATGCCGCTCGCGGCCTATCTCAGCGACCACGGCCATTGCAGCCTCACCGTCGCCGGCGGCGAACTGCACCGCGAGCCGGGCATCATCCATTCGCTGACGCAGACGGTGCCGTTCTACGCCTCGAAGTTCTTTCTCGGCGCGCAAGGCATCGGCCAGGAAGGCCTTCTGGAATCGCACCCGCTGCTGGTCCGCTCGATCGTCGAGCTCAGCCTCTGCGCCGACCAGATCGTCGTGCTGGCCGACAGCCGAAAACTGTCGATCCACGCGCGCAATGTGGCACTGCCGCTGTCGCGGATCGGCACGCTGGTCACCGATGACGGCCTGTCCGAGACAGATGCCCATATGCTCGAAGATGCCGGCGTCATGGTGCGGATCGCGGCTTCCTCGGGAGGCGCCCAGTGAACATCGCCGTCCTCGATTTCGGCAAGACCAATTCGAAGCTGTTCGTCTTCGGCCAGGACGGACAGATCCTCGAGGAGCGCCGCACCCAGCCGAGCTGGATCCGCAAAGGCGGCTTCAGCGTGCTCGACGAGCCAGCGCTGCACGACTGGGCGGCTCGCGCCATCGATGATGCAGTCGACACGCATGGCGTGGAAGGGCTGATGGTATCCGGCCATGGCTGCACCTTCGCGTTGGTCGACGAAGCCGCGCTGACGCATCCGATCCTCGATTACGAGCAGGAACCGCCAGCTGAAATCGCCGCGCAGATCGACCGCCGCATTCCGGATTTTGCCGAGACCTTTTCGCCGCGCCTGCCGCTTGGCTTCAACTACGGCCGCCACATGTTGTGGCTGAAGGAGGTGGAGCCCGGTGCCTTCGCCACAGCGAAATCGATCCTCGGCTACCCCCAATATTGGAGCTGGCGGTTTGGCGGCCGGCCGGTATCGGAAGTGTCGTATCTTGGCTGCCACTCGCATTTATGGGCGCCGCGCAAACGCGATTTCAGCTCGCTGGTCGATGCCGAGGGCTGGCGCGGCCAGATGCCCGCCTTCGAGCGTGCCGGCGCGGTGATCGGCGAGCAGCGCTTCGGCCAGGCCGCGAAGCCAGTCGCCATCCATAATGGCGTCCACGACAGCAATGCCGCGCTCCATGCCTACCGCCGGCAGCAGCTCGGGCCGGTGACCGTGGTCTCGACCGGCACCTGGGTGGTCGTGCTCAATCCGGACTGCCCGCTCGACGCACTCGATGGCGAGCGCGACATGCTGGTCAATGTCGATGTCGATGGCGGCCCGGTGCCAACCGTCCGCTTCATGGGCGGGCGCGAATTCGCCACGATCAGCGCCGGCTGGCAGGGCGCAATCGCGCCGTCATCGATACAACGGGTGATCGACGCCGGCATTATGGCGCTGCCGAGCTTCGCGCCCGGCGGCCCGATGCCGCACCGCCGCGGCGAACTGGTCGGGCGTACGCCCAATGCCGAGGAACGCGCGGCCATGGCGCTGCTCTATGTCGCGCTGATGGTCGATCTGTGCCTCGAGCTGATCCATTCGGACAACACAGTGATCGTCGACGGCGGTCTGAACAATGGCGGGCTGCTTGCCGCGTTGCTGGCGCAGTTGCGGCCCGGGCAGGCTTTCCTGCAGGGCGCAACGCTGGAGGGCAGCGCCACCGGTGCTGCCGCACTTGCCTTCGAAAGCGTCGGACGCCAGTTTGCCACCGAAGCGCCGGAGGCGGTGCATGCGGCAAGTTTCAGCGGCCTTGCCGGCTATCGCAACGACTGGCGCGGCCTTGCCGCCGACCGGGCTGTGGCCAGCGCAGCTGCAGGAGCTGCGCGATGAGCGCCGCCGCCCGGATCGAGACGGTGCGCCAGCCGGTGCTGGAGATGCGCCACATCTCCAAGACGTTCGGTGCGATCCGCGCCTTGCACGATGTGTCGCTGACCGTTCACGCCGGCGAGCTGCACGCGCTGATGGGCGAAAACGGTGCCGGCAAGTCGACGCTGATGAAGGTGCTGTCCGGCGCCTACCGGCCGGACCCCGGCGGCGAAATCCTGATCGACGGAGTGCCGGCCGCGACTGGCGACCCGATCAAGGCGCGCGCCGCCGGCATTGCGGTCATCTATCAGGAGCTGTCGCTGGCGCCTAATCTGTCGGTAGCGCAGAACATTTTTCTCGGCAACGAGCCGCGACGGTTCGGCGTTGTCGACCGCGAGCAGTGCAATCGGCGCGCCAGCGAGATCATCGCGCGGCTTGGCGTGACCTTCTCGGCGCGCACTCCGGTCGCAAGCCTGTCGCTCGGCGAGCGACAGCTGGTGGAAATCGCCCGCGCGCTGTCGACCAATGCGCGCATCATCGTCATGGACGAGCCGACCACGTCGCTGACCTCGCGTGAGACCGACCGGCTGTTCGAGGTGATCGCGACGCTGAAGTCGCAAGGCATCGCCATCATCTACATCAGCCACCGCATGGAAGAGGTCTACCAGCTCGCCGACCGCGTCAGCGTGCTACGCGACAGCGGCTATGTCGGCACGCTCGACCGCGCCGACCTGAACGCCTCGCGCCTGGTATCGATGATGGTCGGGCGCGATCTGTCGACGTTCTACAAGAAGGATCACCGTCCGCCGGACAGCAAGCGCGCCATCGCGCTGTCGGTGCGCGACATGTCGGACGGCAATCTCATAAAGAATTGTTCCTTCGACCTCCACCAGGGCGAGGTGCTGGCACTGGCCGGCCTGGTCGGCTCGGGCCGCACCGAACTGGCACGGCTGATCTTCGGCGCCGACAGGCACACATCAGGCACGCTGGAGCTCGGCGGCAAACCGATATCCATCGGTTCGCCGAGCGAGGCGCTCGATGCCGGCATCGCCTACCTGACCGAGGACCGCAAGCAACTTGGCCTGTTTCTCGACATGTCGATCTCCGACAATATCAGCATGGGCGTGCTGGCAAAGGACGCGAAGGCCGGCGGTTTGCGCGACTTCACGGCTGCCGAAAAGCGCGCCGCCAAGGCGGTGTCAGACCTCTCCATCCGCACCAGCTCGGTGCAGGCCAATGCCGGCTCGCTGTCGGGCGGCAACCAGCAGAAGGTGCTGCTCGCCCGCCTGCTGGAAACCGAGCCGCAGGTCGTCATCCTCGATGAGCCGACCCGCGGCGTCGATGTCGGGGCGAAGTCGGAAATCTATCGGCTGATCGACAACCTGGCCAAGAAAGGCATCGCCATCCTGATGATCTCCAGCGAACTGCCGGAGGTGATCGGCATCGCCGACCGCGTGCTGGTGATGCGCGACGGCACCATTGCCGGCGAGGTGACGGCGTCGGAGGGCGAGCCGCTGCGGCAGGAAGCGATCATGGAACTTGCAACGGGAGCGGCTCAGCGATGACCGACAAGGTGGCCGACACGATGAAAGCGGACGACCGGGCGGTCGGCAGGAGCACGAGGTGGCGTACCGCCATCGCCGCACTCGGCATGCTGCCGATCCTGATCCTGCTGGCGGTCGGCTTCCAGTTCATCAATCCGCGCTTTTTCACCCAGACCAACCTGCTGATCGTCATGCAGCAATCGTCGATCAATATCGTGCTGGCCGCCGGCATGACCTTCGTCATCCTGACCGGCGGCATCGACCTGTCCGTCGGCTCGATCCTTGCCGCCTCGGCGATGGTGGCGGTGATGGTGTCGCTGGTGCCCGATTGGGGACTGCTGGGCGTGCCCGCGGCCATTCTCGTCGGGCTCGGTTTCGGCGTCATCAACGGGCTGCTGATCGCCTATATCAAGCTGCCGCCCTTCATCGTCACGCTGGGATCGCTGACCGCCGTGCGCGGCGTCGCCCGCCTGCTCGGCCAGGACACGACGGTGTTCAACGCGGACCTGCCGTTCGACTTCATCGGCAACGGTTCGCTGTTCGGCGTTCCGTGGCTGGTAATCATCGCGCTGGCGGTCGTCGTCCTGTCCTGGCTGGTGCTCAAGCGCACCGTGCTCGGCACCTGGATCTACGCCGTCGGCGGCAACGCCGAGGCCGCCAGGCTGACCGGCATCAAGGTGCCGCTGGTGCTGCTCTTCGTCTACGGCGTTTCCGGCCTTCTGGCCGGCCTTGGCGGCGCCATGTCGGCGGCCCGGCTCTATGCCGCCAACGGGCTTCAGCTCGGCCAGTCCTACGAACTCGACGCCATTGCCGCAGTCATCCTCGGCGGCACCAGTTTCGTCGGCGGTGTCGGCTCGATCTGGGGCACGCTGATCGGCGGCCTGATCATCGCCGTGCTGTCCAACGGGCTCATCCTCGCCGGTGTTTCGGACATCTGGCAGTACATCATCAAGGGATTGGTCATCATCGTGGCGGTCGCCCTCGACCGTTACCGGCTCCAGGCAGGAGCAAGAACGTGATGGCCCTTAGTCGCCGGCATCCAACGAGCCGGTTTCATGTGTAACGCACCGTGAGAGGCGCGGGGCATCAGGAGGAAAATAAAACAATGAAGACCATCGCTAAACTGCTCTGCGGCGTCGCCCTTGCGGCCGCCGTCATCGCGCCGGCATCGGCAAAGGATCTGAACAAGGTCGGCATCTCGGTCGGACTGCTCGGCAACCCGTTCTTCGTCGCCACCATCAAGGGCATCGAGGACGCGGCCAAGAAGATCAACCCGAATGTGCAGGTGACATCGGTATCGGCCGACTACGATCTCAACAAGCAGGTATCGCAGGTCGATTCCTTCATCGCTGCCGGTGTCGACGTCATCATGCTCAACGCAGTCGATGCCAAGGCGATCGCGCCGGCGGTGAAGAAGGCGCAGGCGGCCGGCATCGTCGTTGCCGCTTTCGACGTTTCGGCGCCGGGCGCCGACGTCACCGTGATGACCAACAACGTCAAGGCCGGCGAAGAGGCGTGCCAGTATCTGGTCGATAATACCGGCGGCAAGGGCGACTATGTCATCCTCAATGGCCCGGCCTCGTCGTCGATCCTGGAGCGGGTCAAGGGCTGCAAGGACGTGCTGGCAAAGCACCCCGACATCAAGATCCTTTCCGACGACCAGAACGCCGAAGGCTCGCGTGACGGCGGCCTGAAAGTGTTCCAGTCGCTGCTGACGCGTTTCGACAAGATCGACGCGGTCTTCGCCATCAACGATCCGACGGCGATCGGCGCCCAGCTTGCGGCCAAGCAGCTCAACCGCTCGGAGTTCATCTTCACCGCGGTCGACGGTGCACCCGATATCGAGAAGGAACTCGCCTCCGGCACGTCGATGATCAAGGCCTCGGCCTCGCAGGATCCCTATGTGATGGCCGGCCAGTCGCTGACGATGGCGGCTGACCTGCTTGCCGGCAAGAAGCCGGCCGAGCCGACGGTGCTGCTCGACCCGAAGCTGATCACGGCCGACAATTTGAAGGATTACAAGGGCTGGACCGCGGCTCGCTAAGCCTCCCAAGCCTGGTGGGGGGGGGGGGGGCCGGCGGGCCCGGGTTTTGGGGGGGGCGGGTTCGCAAACCCCCGGGGGGGTGGGGGGGGGGGGGATAAAACGCGCCCCGAAAGTTGGGGTGTTTTTAAAAAAACACCCCCCCAC
>NZ_JAMYPT010000033.1:0-39926 GCF_040320505.1 Mesorhizobium sp. M0678
CGTTGGCCGCGTGACAGTGAGCTATGCTGGAGATTGGGGTGACGAGGCTGATCAAGCCTTCCAACAGTACCAGCCTGATCAATTACGGCGAGAGCTACCGGTCTGGAGATCGCATCAGCCCCTCTGTCGTCAAGAGAGCTGTTCTGCTTGATCCCAGCCATGGAGCTCAACGCCCCGCGTCGGAGCGCTCCCTGCTTCTGAAGGAAGCCATTAGGTCCGCTCGGGCTTGATCGGAGGCTTGGCTGATGGACGTCGTGGTTGCTTCGCTCAGTTGCCGCCCCATGGCGCGGCTTTGCGGATTATCAGTCCTCTGCCTCTTCGCTGGTCTCAACAGCGCTGTGTAATGTTCATTGTTTATGATGACGCCCCCGCTGTTCACGAGGTTGCTCCTGTCAAGTGTACTCGTCAGTCCGTCCTGGGCCTCGCGCTTCTTGCCCAAGTGCCGTTCAAACGGCGCTGGCGCGACTTGTTGAGCTCGAGAGATGGGTCCCTGCTCTCCTGCGTGGCCATGAGCTTGTGCCGCGGTCTGCGCAGCGGCGTCCCCAATGGCACGAGCCTCCATGCCGACTGCGTCTTCCGGACGAGCAGCAAGGGCAATTTCGCGCCCGAGTGCGAACTTCCGGACATGAGTTAGTGCACTGATGTCAGCGGTTTTCATATAGCGCTTGGCATCTTCATCCAGCGACCGCTCGTGAAGCCGATCCGCAATCCCCGGCTTTTTGTTTTCAACCAGGCATTGACTGAAACGTCTAAGAGCAGACCCATAGACCTCAACGGTACGGGGTTTCGGCCCGGTCGGCGCTGCCTCGTACGCTTTGATGAGAGCCGCTGTGTACTCTCTGATGAGCACGGCGTCGGCAGGGTGGGGATTCAGGGCAGGGCGGCCCACCACTGGCGCTCCGCCCGCCCACGTCTTGAGACGACCCAGTGACCCAGCCACGGCCGAGGGGCCGCCACCCCAGATCTCGTACTCCTTGCGATCCCGATCCAGCGACGAATCGTGAAGCCGATCCGCAATCCCCGGCTTGTTATTTTCAACGAGCCAATGACCAAAGCCGAAAAGAATATCTACATGGCGCTTGACCGTGATCTCCCCGATCTTACCGGCATAGAGTGCTGACCTCAGCCCTTCGACAAGGGTCGCATCGTTGGAATAGAGAGGACCCTTGTCGGGACCGGAGACCACTTTTGGGCGATCTGGCTGCACCGCCGCCGGCACAGAACGAGCATGGTCACGCAACTCGACCCGTGCGGGGGGATTCAGATCAACCACTGACGAATCCGGCGCATGATGATGGCGCGCCGTTGAGTGACCCGGCTGCAGCACCGAGGCACCCAGCATCGACCTACTGCCTCCGGCGTACGGCGCCGCGGCGTGTTCTTGTCCGCTCCCTTGCATCATGGGCTGCGCTTCCCATGGCAATGCACCCACTTGATGGGTGGAGGCCTGCATCAGCACGCGAGCGCCTGAATTGCCGATCTCGCTCAGCTGCGGCTCAGTGGCAACGTCCTGCAGACGACTGTTCGGGGTCCTTTGCCTCTTCGCTGGTCTCAACTCCGCTGTATCATGCTCACGGTTGATGAGGACCTCCTCGCTTGGTAGCTGGTTGCTCCTGTCCTGTGCAGCGATCCGCTCGTCCGGCGCGCCCTGGTCGCCGTAGATCAGGGGACGAAAGGACTCTGCGGGATCCGAGGCTTGGTGATGGGGCCCAGTTGGCACGAAAGACGATGCCAGAACAGCGTCGTCTTCATTAGCTTTCCCAGGGGGGAGATACTCTGGCCAACTGTATTCCTCCTGCGGCCCGCTGTGCTGCGCAGCGGCGTCCCCCTTGCTCTCAAGACTCTGAAATTTCAATGGGTCCCCGGGAGCAACGTCTGGCGCTGACTGGCCGAGCCGCTTGATCTGCTGGTGAAACGTCCCAACGGGGCTTTCCTTAACCGCGTCTCGGGCCTGTCGGTCCATGAGTTCAAAGTTCGTAAGATTATTTGCCGTTCCGAATGTATTGTCACCCCTGAGGCGGGTTTGTAGTGCCTGCCGATTGACGACGAGGTTGTTGAGGTTCAGGTTATCTGGCTGCGATTGCAATCGCCCAACCAGCGCCCGCGTGCCGTCCACCACGTAGACTCCGCAATCCACCACGTTGCTCTGCTGGGCGATGCGGGATACGCCCACGCGGGTCTCCAGGCTGGCGCCCAGATTTTCTGCGAGCTCTTTTGCAAGCGTGTCATTGCATCCGTTGTAGGAGTCATAATGATAGGCAACCGGCCGCTCCCGGTCGCTGCGATCAACGAACAGCAGCGACCAATGGGTGCCGCGCTCCGCAAGAGTCTTACCGCCATCGCTCACTGGCACGAACAGGAAGTCGGCTGTGTCGTTACCGTTCTGATTATGGACGATGCGCTGGAATGCGCTTAGCATGACGCTCTTGGAGCCCAAGCGCAGATGATAATTGGCTACGAGGGGATCCACGAACCGCGTCCGGGCGGCGAGATCTGGATTGTTCCCCTGCAACTCCTGCTCCAGGAGTTGGTAATCCCTCTGGATATGTTCGTCGCCTAGCAATTCCAATGCGCCGAGCACCCGCCCGTCTTTAGCTTTCCCAGGGGGCTTCTCTGGCCGACCCAATGCCTCCTGCGGCCCGCTGCGCTGCGCAGCGGCGTCCCCAATGGCACGAGCCTCCATGCCGACTGCGTCTTCCGGACGAGCAGCAAGGGCAATTTCGCGCCCGGGTGCGAACTTCCGGAGATGAGCTAGTGCACTGATCCTCCGGTTACCACCGGAGTTCACATAGCGCTTGGCATCTTCATCCAGCGACCCCTCGTGAAGCCGATCCGCAATCCCCGGCTTTTTGTTTTCATGCAGGTATTCACTGAAACGTATAAGAGTAGATCCATAGACCTGAATGGTACCGCGATTCGGCCCGGTCGCAGGCGCTTCTTTGTACTCTTTGATGAGAGCCGCTGTGTAATCTCTGATGAGCGCGGCGTCGGCAGGGTAGGGATTCCGGACAGGGCGGTCGACCACTGGCGCTCCGCCCGCCAACGTCTTGAGACGACCCAGTGCTCTAGCCACGATCGAGGGGCCACCCCTGCTCTCGTACTCCGAGGGGCCACCCCTGCTCTCGTACTCCTTGCGATCCTGATCCAGCGACGATTCGTCAAGCCGAGCAGCAAATCCCGGCCTGTTATTGTCAAAGAGCCAACGACCAAAGCCGAGAAGAGAATTTACATGGCGCTTGACCGTGCTCTCCTTGACCTTACCCGCGTAAGCTGACCTCAGCCCTTCGACAACGGTCGCATCGTTGGAATAGAGGGGACCCTTGTCGCGACCGGAGACCCCTATTGGAGGATCTGGCTGCACCGCCGCCGGCACAGAACGAGCATGGTCACGCAACTCGGACGGTGCGGGGGGATTCAGATCAACCACTGACGAATCCGGCGCATGATGATGGCGCGCCGTTGAGTGACCCGGCTGCAGTACCGAGGCACCCAGCATCGACCCACTGCCTCCGGCGTACGGCGCCGCGGCGTGTTCTTGTCCGCTCCCTTGCATCATGGGCTGCGCTTCCCATGGCAATGCACCCACTTGATGGGTGGGGGCCTGCATCAGCACGCGAGCGCCTGAATTGCCGATCTCGCTCAGCTGCGGCTCAGTGGCAACGTCCTGCAGACGACTGTTCGGGGGCCTTTGCCTCTTCGCTGGTCTCAACTCCGCTGTATCATGCTCACGGTTGATGAGGACCTCCTCGCTTGATAGCTGGTTGCTCCTGTCCTGTGCAGCGATCCGCTCGTCCGGCGCGCGCTGGTCGCCGTCGCGCCAGATCAGGGGACGAAAGGACCCTGCGGGATCCGAGGCTTGGTGATGGGGCCCAGTTGGCACGAAAGACAATGGCAGGACAGCGTCGTCTTCATTAGCTTTCCCAGGGAGCTCGCGCCCGAGTTCGGACTTCCGGAGATGAGCTAGTGCACTGATCCCACCGGAGTTGTTATAGCGCTTGGCATCTTCATCCAGCGACCCCTCGTGAAGCCGAGCCGCAATCCCCGGCTTTTTGTTTTCAACCAGGTATTCACTGAAACGTCTAGGAGCAGATCCATAGGTCTGAATGGTAGCGGGATTCGGCCCGGTCGGCGCTGCCTTGTACTCTTTGATGGGAGCCGCTGTGTAATCTCTGATGAGCGCGGCGTCGGCAGGGTCGGGATTATTCAGGACAGCGGCGCGGTCCAGCACTGGCGCTCCGCCCGCCCACGTCTTGAGATGACCCACTGCTCTAGCCACGTCCGAGGAGCCACTCTTGCTCTCGTACTCCTTGAGATCCGGATCCAGCGACTCCTCGTGAAGCCGAGCAGCAAATCCCGGCCTGTTATTATCAAAGAGCCAACGACCAAAGCCGAGAAGAGAATTTACATGGCGCTTGACCGTGCTCTCCAATGCTGACCTCAGCCCTTCGACAATGGTCGCATCGTTGGAATAGAGAGGACCCTTGTCGCGACCGGATACCCCTATTGGAGGATCTGGCTGCACCGCCGGCGGCACAGAACGAGCATGGTCACGCAACTCGGACGGTGCGGGGGGATTCAGATCAACCACTGACGAATCCGGCGCATCATGATGGCGCGCCGTTGAGTGACCCGGCTGCAGCACCGAGGCACCCAGCATCGACCCACTGCCTCGGGCGTAGGGCGCCGCGGCGTGTTCTTGTCCGCTCCCTTGCATGAGTTGCGCCTCCCATGGCGATCGTAGAAGGTCCGCGTGCGGAATCGAGTCGAAATATCCCGACAAATCAGCGTCGACCATCTGCTTTTGCGACCGAGCCAGCGTTTCGGCCACCGCGGCCTCGCCAACCGCGGAGGGCGTCTCCTCAGCCCTGGCGAACGCTGGCCCGGCAGGCGCCGCCGGCACAGAACGAGCATGGTCACGCAACTCGAACGGTGCGGGGGGATTCAGATCAACCACTGACGAATCGCGCGCCGTTGAGTGACCCGGCTGCAGCACCGAGGCACCCAGCATCGACCCACTGCCTCCGGCGTAGGGCGCCGCGGCGTGTTCTTGTCCGCTCCCTTGCGTCATGAGTTGCGCCTCCCATGGCGATCGTAGAAGGTCCGCGTGCGGAATCGAGTCGAAATATCCCGACAAATCAGCGTCGACCTTCTGCTTTTGCAACCGAGCCCACCTTTCGGCCACCGCGGCCTCGCCAACCGCGGAGGGCGTCTCCCCAGCCCTGGCGAACGCTGGCCCGGCAGGCGCCGCCGGCACAGAACGAGCATGGTCACGCAACTCGAACGGTGCGAGGGGATTCAGATCAACCACTGACGAATCCGGCGCATCATGATGGCGCGCCCTTGAGTGACTCGGCTGCAGCACCGAGGCACCCAGCATCGACCCACTGCCTCCGGCGTAGGGCGCCGCGGCGTGTTCTTGTCCGCTCCCTTGCACCATGAGTTGCGCCTCCCATGGCGATGTATCCACTTGAGGGCCGGGATCATGCACTGGTTCGTCCATTTGCTTTTGCAACCGAGCCCACCTTTCGGCCACCGCGGCCTCGCCAACCGCGGAGGGCGTCTCCTCAGCCCTGGCGAACGCTGGCCCGGCAGGCGCCGCCGGCACAGAACGAGCATGGTCACGCAAATCGGACGGTGCGAGGGGATTCAGATCAACCACTGACGAATCCGGCGCATCATGATGGCGCGCCCTTGAGTGACCCGGCTGCAGCACCGAGGCACCCAGCATCGACCCACTGCCTCCGGTATGCGGTGCCAGGTGCTCGTCCCCCAGCATCATGGGCTGCGCCTCCCATGGCAATGCACCCACTTGATGGGTGGGGGCCTGCATCAGCACGCGAGCGCCTGAATTGCCGATCTCGCTCAGCTGCTTAGCTTTCCCAGGGAGCTTCTCTGGCCGACCCAATGCCTTCTGCGGCCCGCTGTGCTGCGCAGCGGCGTCCCCAATGGCACGAGCCTCCATGCCGACTGCGTCTTCCGGACGAGCAGCAAGGGCAATTTCGCGCCCGAGTGCGGCGTACGGCGGGAACTTCCGGAGATGAGCTAGTGCACTGATCCACCGGTTACCACTGGAGTCCAAATAACGCCTGGCATCTTCATCCAGCGACCCCTCGTAAAGCCGAGCCGCAATCCCCGGCCTGTTGTTTTCATGCAGGTATTGACTGAAACGTCTAAGAGTAGCCGCATAGTCCTGAGTGGTTTTGGGATTCGGCCCGGTCGCAGGCTCTGCCTCGTACTTTTTGATGAGAGCCGCTTTGTAATCTCTGATGAGCTCGGCGTCGACAGGGTCGGGATTCAGGGCAGCGCGGCCCACCATTGGCGCTCCGCCCGCCGACTCTTTGAGACGACCCAGTGCTCTAGCCACGTTCGAGGAGCCACTCTCGCGCTGGTACTCCTTGAGATCCTGATCCAGCAACGGATCGTCAAGCCGAGCAGCAAATCCCGGCCTGTTATTATCAAAGAGCCAACGACCAAAGCCGAGAAGAGAATTTACATGGTCCGTGACCGTGCGCTCCCCGACCTTACCGGCATAGAGTGCTGACCGCAGCCCTTCGACAACGGTCGCATCGTTGGAATAAAGAGGACGCTTGTCGCGACCGGAGACCACTACTGGAGGATCTGGCTGCACCGCCGCCGGCATAGAACGAGCATGGTCACGCAACTCGAACGGTGCGGGGGGATTCAGATCAACCACTGACGAATCCGGCGCATGATGATGGCGTGTTTCCCCGGGAACAACGTCCCGTACGAACACCGAGTCTGGGTTGCCTTGGTCCGGCGCGACTGGAGCCAGGGCTCTGTCGTGCAACGCTCGCGCTGACTGGCCGAGCCGCTTGATCCGCTGGTGAAACGTCCCAACGGGGCTTTCCTTAACCGCGTCTCGCGCCTGTCGGTCCATGAGTTCAAAGTTCGTGAGATAATTTGCCGTTCCAGATGTATCGTCACCCATGAGTCGGGTTTGTAGTGCCTGCCGATTGACGACGAGGTTGTTGAGGTTCAGGTCTGGCAGGTCTGGCAGGTCTGGCTGCCATCTTTGCAATCGCCCAACCAGCGCCCGCGTGCCGTCCACCACGTAGACTCCGCAATCCCACTCGTTGCTCTGCTGGGCGATGCGGGGTAAGTCCACGCCGGTCTCCAGGCTGGCGCCCAGCCTTTCTGCGAGGTGTTTTGCAAGCTTGTCATGCCATCCGCTGACGGAGTCATAATGATAGGCAACCGGCCGTTCCCGGTCGCTGCGATCAACGAACAGCAGCGACCAATGTTTGCCGCGCTCCGCAAGAGTCTTACCGCCATCGCTCACTGGCACGAACAGGAAGTCGGCTGTGTCGTTACCGTTCTGATTATGGACGATGCGCTGGAATGCGCTTAGCTTGTCGCTCTCGGAGCCCAAGCGCAGATGATAATTGGCTACGAGGGGATCCACGAACCGCGTCCGGGCGGCGAGTTCTGGATTGTTCCCCTGCAACTCCTGCTCCAGGAGCTGGTAATCCCTCTGGATATGTTCGTCGCCTAGCAATTGCAATGCGCCGAGCACCCGCCCGCTGGGGTCGCCGAAAACACCAAAAAACCCTTCGACCGCGGGGGACATCCCCTCAGGAAAGAGCTCTGGCGAGGCGGAATTCCCCGCCCGCAAGCTGGGCGGAGCGAATTCCGGTGGCCTCAGTGGCACCTCCTCGCTTGGTAGCAGGTTGCTCCTGTCCTGTGCAGCGATCCGCTCGTCCGGCGCGCGCTGGTCGCCGTCGCGCCAGATCAGGGGACGAAAGGACTCTGCGGGATCCGAGGCTTGGTGATGGTGCCCAGTTGGTACGAAAGACGATGGCAGAACAGCGGCGTCTTCATTAGCTTCCCCAGGGAGCTTCTCTGGCCGACCCAATGCCTTCTGCGGCCCGCTGTGCTGCGCAGCGGCGTCCCCAATGGCACGAGCCTCCATGCCGACTGCGTCTTCCGGACGAGCAGCAAGGGCAATTTCGCGCCCGAGTGCGGCGGACGGCAGGAACTTCCGGAGATGAGCTAGTGCAATGATCCTCCGGTCACCACTGGAGTCCTTATAGCGCTTGGCATCTTCATCCAGCGACTCCTCGTGAAGCCGAGCCGCAATCCCCGGCTTGTTGTTTTCAACCAGGTATTCACTGAAACGTCTAAGAGTAGCTCCATAGTCGTGAATGGTTTGGCGATTCGGCCCGGTCGCAGGCGCTCCCTTGTACTCTTTGATGAGAGCCGCTTTGTACTCTTTGATGAGCACGGCGTCGGCAGGGTCGGGATTCAGGACAGCGCGGCCCACCATTGGCACTCCGCCCGCCGACTCTCTGAGACGACGCAGTGCCACAGCCACAGTCGAGGAGCCACCACTGCTCTCGTACTCCTTGAGATCTTCATCCAGCGACTCCTCGTGAAGCCGAGCAGCAAATCCCGGCTTGTTATTTTTAAAGAGCCAACGACCAAAGCCGTAAAGAGAATTTACATGGCGCTTGACCGTGTCCTCCTTGGCCTTACCCGCGTAGAGTGACCTCAGCCCTTCGACAACGGTCGCATCGTTGGAATAAAGAGGACGCTTGCAGCCGCGACCGTCGGAGACCACTATTGGAGGATCTGGCTGCACCGCCGCCGGCACGGCGGAACGAGCATGGTCACGCAACTCGAACGGTGCGGAAGGATTCAGATCAACCACTGACGAATCCGGCGCATGATGATGGCGCGCCGTTGAGTGACCCGGCTGCAGCACCGAGGCACCTAGCATCGACCCACTGCCTCCGGCGTACGGCGCCGCGGCGTGTTCTTGTCCGCTCCCTTGCATCATGGGCTGCGCTTCCCATGGGGCCGCGCCTTCGATGAGGCTCAGGTCTCCCTGAGACGGATGAGGATGGAACGGGTCTGGCAGAGCCGGAACGCCGGGGGCGGGAATTTGGGCAGCGGCTTGGCGCGCCTCGCCCGAGCGCTGCTCAAAGCCCTCTTGCCCGGCCTGTGCCGCTTGCTCTTGAGATGCCGGGGGCTGCACCTGCCGCCAACCTGTTACATTGGATAGGTCAAATTTGTGCCGGTTCACGCTAGCCTCACGTCCACAGATCAGCTGAGCAACCTACTCGGGCATACTTACGAGAAGCTGACGAGGTCCGCGGTCCCGGAGCGGGTAGGCCTAATTTTCTGCGTGCCGATTGCGCTGGCGCGACGTAGCCCGGCCTTTTGCCAGCTCGGCAGCTACGGCTCGCAAAGAGCGTCGTAAGGCTTGCGGAGCCGCCCCTCAGCTCCCGTCGAGGAGCAATCCACAATTCACATATTTGGAGATGGCTCGCTGGTTTACCGGTCTGCGAGCCCTGCAAGCCCATGCTTCAGATGCCGCCCGTGCAGAGGTATTTCATTTCGAGGTAGTCCTCGAGGCAATGGCGGGAACCCTCCCGCCCGATGCCGGACTGCTTCACTCGGCCGAAAGGCGCGGCTTCCGACGACATGCGTCCCGTGTTCATACCACTATGCCATATTCCAAGGCCTCGGCCACACGCAAAACACGCTTCCGTTTGAGGCACAAATGTGGGGGAAGGCCGTAGATCGTGTCGTTGGCCTCATGCACGACCTATCCGCATCGTCGAAGCAATCACAGGCGCCAGCCGCCCGAATGTCTCTTTCTTGCGCGATGGTCATCTCGCTGGAGACAGGACCGATAGTTCGACGTGCCATTCGCGCGATGCGTTTGCCCCCGCATCGAATTCTGCGGCCTTTCGCGACGGCATCGGCGATATGGGTTTCGATTTTGGCCAGAGCCTGCCTGTCGATCAGCGCACCGATCGCCACTCCGGAGCAAAGCCCTCGCCAACGATAAGTGGCGGACTTTCTCCACGAATTCTCGACAAACACCTTCGTGAACGCCTGACTGGACGGGGGTAGCCATGCCGAACAGGTCGCATAACCACGCCATCGTTCGGCGACTGCAGCCGCGAAGCGTCTCGAACACATCGGCTCGATGCGGTTGCGTCCAGAATGCATCAGCGAGCGGCGGGAGTCTTCGCTATATTCGCCCCCGACATCCCGAGGTCCACCAGCTTGCCTGCCAAAAAGGGGTGTTGCATGAATAAACCCGCTTTCGTCGCCGTCAGCCGCGTGCCCAGCAAGGACGACAGCCTCCATAGCAAGAATGCGAGATGATCATGGTATTCAGCGGCAGCGTGCCGGCGAAATTGGGTTTTCGGCAAGCCAAATAGCGCGATGCAGAAGGATGGTGAGGATTTCGCGTCCGCCACTGCGATGCATAGAGCCACCCTTCGGAACCGACCAGCGCAACAAAGCTCGTTATGCGGCGCGTAGGTTCGTAGACGCTTATCCAGTATCGAGATAACAAGGCCGCTGCGCAGGAACGAACTATGAGAGCGCACCCTGCGAGAGGTTGCGCTTGCTGACGCGGCTGTGGAAGAAGCAGGGGCTCGCGCCGAAGCGCATGATCACCGACTAGCTTCGCTCGTATGGAGCGGCAAAGCGACAGATGATGCCGGACGTCGAGCACCGGTCGCACAAGGGGTTGAACAACAGAGCGGAGAATTCCCATGTGCCGCCGCGAAAACGGGAGCGGATGATGCAGGGGTCCGATCGCCGGGAGGCCTGCAACGCTTCGTCTCGACCTTGTCTGCCCTCCGCAACCTCTTCGTCCCCCGCCCCAAACGTTCTGCTCTCGCCATACATGTTCATCGCTTGCAAGCCATCGCCGAATGGAAGGCCGTGACTCGAACGCCCGCATGATTCAGCAGCAGCAGCCCTCGGCCGGCCAATTTCAGACAACGTGACAAGCCCGACCAACAAGCCTGTGTCGTCAAATCGCCAAACCGACGCAAATTGTCGGACAGGGGAGGCCGCTGAGCCTCATCCGCTTCGATGAGAGCGGCGTCGGCGGGTTCTGTCGCAAACTTTTCGGAAAGGTCATTTGCCGCAAAAAATCGCTTGCGGCATCGCGACGAGCACTGAAGTCGATCAGCATCCGCAAGAGCCAGTATGTCAGCAACCGGGCTCGAACACATCTCAACCGGTGAAAAGGTTCTCGAAGTCCGCGAGGCCCCCGCGGCGGTCATCATCATGTACGCGCTGCGGCACCTCGAAACCGCTTCCCTTGGCGTCGGATCAATCGTGTTGAATCAAGGGCTTGAGCAAGCCTGGTCCCAGGAGGCGGTTTCAGGTGCATGGGGCAGTACTATTCACAAGAGGGTGCGAACGGGGCATAGCGTGCTCACTCGAAGGCGTCAGCGGGAGCGTCAGCTACATAGTCGATAACACGCGCTTTTTACCTCGGTCTCGGCTCGCAACGATGGATTGCTAACGGCGAACTCATGCTGGTCGGCAAGGCGATACTGGCTGGAGCATCAACTCGGCCGACGAGAGTGGCCACACCATCCTAGACAGGATCGGCCGATTGCCCGGCATCGCCGCTCTGCAAAAAGCACAGCGGGCATCCAGACGTTGCCGGGTTGACTATGGGTGTCCGAACCGCGAAAAGAGGCCGCTCTTTATGAGTGGCGTGCGCTGGCAGTCTAACCCCAAGCCCCCCGCCCGGGCTGCCGGCGCGCTTCTAGGAACATCGAGGTAGATGACGAGACTCCGAACTACATTTCCAAAGCTATCGGTGGATTCACATTTCAAGCCCAATCGATTTCCTACAGCCAGGCGCGAACGTTCGATTGGAACGTTCAGAATCACATCAAGGTGCACCGCTGTTGCGTCCCGAACAGGTGCGGCTGCTCAATGACGAGTACGAAATCGTTCTCATCAAGGTCTGCCACCATTAAAATTGAGGAAGGTGCGATATTTTTCGGATCGCATTCTGAAACGCATCTTTGAAAGCCAGACAGGCGCCCTCCCGGAGCCGGCGCCCTTGACGGGAGCAGAGGAGGCGCTCTCCGCAGAATCTCAACTCGATGACCCGCTGTGTGAATTGGCGCAGGACTTTGACGATACAGTTGATGTGAGGCTAGTGTGGACCCGCGAAATAGTAATCCATCCCGTGTAACAGCTTTGTCGCAGGTGCAGGACGCCGGCTTGGAAGACGGGCAAGCGGTCCAGGCCCGGCGAGTGGGCTTTGAGTAGCACGTGTCCGAGGCGCTCCGGCCGCTGTTCGATGGTCGAGCTGACGAGCCGCCTACCGGTCCAGAGGAGCTTCTGCGACTGGAACAGGGGGTTTCGCGAGGTGCTTCAGCGAGGGCAGGATCATCAAGCCGCCTCGTCTTTTTTCAGCGATCCAAGGATGCCCGCTGGACGGGATGACCCCAAGGGAAGCGTGTCGGACGCTTTCGCAGCAGCCGGCTCTAGGCACGCCGGAGTTGAGGCCGCCGCCCCGCCAGTGTTAGCTGCCAGCCAACAGCAGATCCGGCCCTCGCCAGTTGCGTTTGACCGACCGGTATCATCCTCGGCTGCTGCAGGCGTGCGCTTGTATGCCCCTTCGATGATCTCTCGGAAGACCAGTTCCGAAAACTGCGATCAGTTGCCCGCCTTGTGCTGCCGCCTCGCCGTCGAGGTCGAAACGCCCGCGAATCAATGGAAGGTCAGCGGGCCATGGGGGCAGAGTGCAACGGCGTCTACACCGCCTATTTGAGGGGAGAGGTACACTTGGCTTTCCTGTTCCAGCAGCATCCGGCCGCACACCGACGCGATGGGGAGCTAGAATTCAAATCGGACCTTCGCAAGGCACGCACCGCGGATCAAACGTCGTTCGTTTGGGAAAAATGGCTCAGTACCGACAAAGCTTCTGTAATGGCCCTAGTGGCCTCGGTTGCGCTCTTGGTCGCGATACAGTGGCAAGACCCCCAGATCAACGAGGCGGTCCTAAGCGAACTGCGGACGATTCAGATCAACTACGCATTGCTCCAGCGAGACGTCGCCCGCGCCGACATGGTATTGGACTTCCGTTCCGTTGCTTCTACCGGGCAAGCATTAAAAAGGAACCTTCAAAACTACCAACGCCTTGTTGAGATTTCGCGCAATGAGAGCTCCGGGGTGCACTCCAGGTTGGTTGCACAGCTCAAAAATTCCCTCGAAAACACAGAAGCTGCCATCTCGGCCTCGGCCGCGCAAAATGAGCTTCTGCAAAGCTCTCTCGTACGCTTTGCTCGCTCGGCTAATCGCCTTCGGGGGGGAGTGTCGAACAGGCCTGAATTTTCCAATCTGATCCTTCAATTTTCGGCCAGACCGGGATTCAGCCTCGCATTACAAATCGATCAGTCTCTCCGCCGACTTCCTCCTAGCCAGGACCAAGTCACGGAGGATGTTGCCCGCGAGGGCCGCGCTATCCTGTCCTCAATGTTGAGGTTGGACCGCGCTGTCAATCGGATCCCATCCTTCGACACGTTCGCCAAGGCTGCCGAATTGGAGCGAGAACATCTGAAAGCCTACAGCTTCGCCAGCGCGCAAGCGCAGCGTACACGACTTTTCTTTGGCTTGGTGTCCATATGCCTCTGCTTGTTTGCGACCATTCGAGCCTCCACGCTGCATGTGCGGACGAACCGGTTGGAAAGGCGGTTAGAGCTTGAAGCGGCGATGAGTGAGATCGAAGCTTGTTTCATTGACAGTCAAGCAACGAAGGCTTCGCGGCGCTTCTCCACCGAAGCAGCGCTTAGACTCATTCAATGCGTTTTCGATGCGGATCAATGCGCGCTTGCTCTGGTGGATCCGAGTATCAGCAGGAATACCGAGTACTTTGTCGCGAACAAGCGCATGCGCGTCTGGAACGCCACGCTAATCCATGAAGTCGTCTCACTTGTACACCCGGAACAGCCAGTGTTTCGCGTCGTTCCGGCGTCGGAAGTGGTTCGGACTGCCGTAGGCACTACCGGTGTTTGTCAAATTGTTGGTTGCCGGGCCTCCGATCAGCAGGCTGCGGTTTGTATCCTTGTTTTTGAAGGAGATCGCTCACCACCCTCCACAGACGACCTCCTGGTTCTGGCGAGCGCTACTGTGCGTTTAGGCAACCATCTTGAGATGCAACGTGTACACACGGAACGTAACCTTTTTGAGAGTCGATGGGAGCATGCGGAAAGGCTGACGGCTGTCGGCACAATCGCAAGCGGCGTTACACATGAATTCAATAATGTTCTAGGAGCAATAGTCGGCTACGCAGAGATGGCTAAAGGTCTTGTGCGTCACCCCTCGAGAATTCGGGGCCACATCGGCCAAATTATCTTGGCCAGCAACCGAGCCAAACTGATTATTGATCAAATTTTGTCACTAAGCCGAAATCGGAAGCGCGTGACGATGCCTTTCGACGTCTCGGAGAGTGTAATGGATCTCGCGCCATTGCTGCGGGTTACACTTCGTGCGGATGTTCAGTTGAACTTCAAGATCAACGAGTCGCAAACGGTGATCGAGGGCAGCCCGACCGAGATACAGCAGATCCTTATGAATCTATGCAAGAACGCGTCGGAGGCTCTCTTGAATGAGGGCCGTGTCGAGATTAGCGTTTCTCGCGCTCACGTCTGTCAAACGAAGCCCGTGGCTAAGGGCACCTTGAAACCGGGAGATTACGTTCTCCTCTCCATCAGCGACGATGGCCAAGGAATCGCAAGTTCGGTGCTTCCGCATATCTTTGAGCCCTTTTTTACCACGCGCTCTCGCGTCGGCGGGACCGGACTGGGTCTTGCTGCAGTGGACCGCCATGTGAGCGCGCTCGCAGGATGCCTTGACGTCACCTCGGCTGTTGGCCGAGGTACACGCTTCGATCTCTACTTACCGGCCTGCGCTGAGGAGCAGGTCAGAGCTGATAGCGCTTTCGGCCCATGCGATGGATCACTTGGCAACGGAGAAATCATTGCAGTCGTTGACGCCGATCCAGCAGCGTTGGAGATCTACAAGGATAAGATCGCCGCGCTGGGTTATAAGCCGGTCGGCTTCGCGACCTTCGAGAGTCTTTGCGACTGGATCGAGAGCGGGAAGGCAGCCGACCTCCTAATTTTCGATAAAGCGACTTTCCTCGGGCCAGGACAGCCCGAAGCCGTACGTACCACCCTGATGACGGTGCCCATCATCGTCGTTGGTGGAAGCGACCCCATGCCGATCACATCTGGTAATCAGACCTTCGTCCTTTGGCTAGCCAAACCGGTCTCGTCCAGGACGATGGAGCATGCAATTCGTAGGATGATAATGGCATGATGCCGCCGACGCGCTCAGGATACCGAGCTACCGAGGCAGTCGGAGGCGGAGCCGGCTGGGATCCAGCAAATACAAGAGCGTCGGACGATCTCTGCGCACCCGGCTCATGGCGAGTTCCCCTCGAACACTGTCGTCGGCTTCCGCCCAAGGAAGGGCTCCCCGACCACGGCAAACCTGCCGCCGTGCTCGTGACCGTCAAGGACAAGTCGCCGCGCGATGGGGTCTGCGGGCCTCCATCCTTGACAAGTCACTGCGCGCTGGCGGCGACAGGCAACGGGTAATATAAGGTCGGGACGAGGAGATGGTCGCCAATCGGTCACGCAAGATGGTTGACGAAATGACTCGAGAGCAAAGCTTGACAATCATCGCCCCATTCACGCCAGACTTCTCCTGTGCGTTCATCATCGGCTACGGCTCCTCGCTGCCCCGACAAGGCTATCGCCGCCCGGCCGGGCAAGCGATATCCCAGGTTCCGACGTGTTCCTTTCATGCTTGATGGACCTAGGCCCCGGCAGGGCGGGAGCATGAGGCTGGGTTCTCGGTCGCGGATCTGTGAGGCAAGCACGGGGTAAGCGACGGCTCGACCCACCATTGGGAAGGCCGGCTTCGGCACGGAGGTGCGGCCTCGGCGTTGAGAGGCATCGGATCGGGTGTAGCAGGACTTTCGAACTAACTGCCGACAACACACTGGATAGGCCGTTCTCGTCGTTAGGTCCAGTTCACCAACGCCTATGTCGACATTTTACGGCGCTTCACTACTAACCGGGCACCGCACGATGGCAGCTCGTTCTCTCCGGCAAAAGATACTCCCTGTGTTAGCTTCCGTGTTGTGTGCTTGCCCTCACCTGCGGGATACGTAAGGCCATCCCTAAAGCATCGAATGCGGCAGCGACAGCGCGAATCCCAAAGCGATGCTCCCGCCGTACGCGGACAAAACCGTTTTCGAAGTCCACTATTCCGTCCTTGGCCAGCATCGCCAAACGCTCATCTGAACCGCGAAGACGGATCGGATCAGATCCGTGGGCGACACAGATTGCCGGCACGTCAGCCTCGAAATCGCACATTAATCGCTCGATGATTGCGGCTCGCACGCGGTCGTCGTCTGTGAGGCGATGGCCCTTCGATGTCGCCAGTCGGCCAGCTGCGATGTGCCGGATGTAGAAATCCCGTGTAACTTCGTTTTGAACGTACCCCTGGCCGATGCGGCCGATAGCCGACGCGCCGAAACCGATCAGGGTTCTGCAGGTATCGGCAGAGTAGCCCAACGAGTTACGTCGCAGGCGACCTGTTTCCTGTGCCAGCGCGAGCTCGTCGTGCGGCAAGGCGAAATGGTCGAGCCCGATCTCCCGGTAGCCGGCGGCAACCAGCGTCACGGCGACAGCCGCATGCTGTTCAGCGCGGGCAGCGCTGTGGGGAAGAAATTCCGCCTCGATGAGGCGCTGGTTCTTTATTTGGGATGGGATATGCGAGTAGCCGAACAAGGCAAGCCGGTCGGGGCGCATGGCGACCGCCGCCCTCGCCGTCTCGACCCACGACACCACCGTTTGACGCGGCAGGCGTCCCATGGTGATAACAACCACCTTGCCGCTGAGCTCGCCTGTGTCTTTGCGTTATGCCAGTCCGTTCCGCTTAGATGTCTTGGCTGTTCCCGCCGAGACCTCACGCGCACCGTTTTATTCCCACCATCCCTCCCCGTCAGCTCCGCCTGGGAAATTCTGCCAGCTTGCCGGATCCGACGAGATAATGCAGCGCTGGGACGGACTTTGCTCGCCAGCTAGCGACCGTGGTGATCTCTGCCAAAAGGACGAGGCCATGAACGCGATCGGCGCTAACGGTGGCGGTTTGTATAAGCCTTGGGGTGGGAACTGGGCCTTCTATGCTGGCGCCACATACAAGCTCAACGAGACAACTTCGTTCTACCTTCGGCTCTCCCGGTGACCAGCTCTCAGTAGCGTCGCGGCAAACGTTGCCTATGGGCTTCTTTTCGATTTCACAGCTACGGCGACTCCAAACTCAGCAGTCGGCAAGATGGAAGCTTCCAACGGGAACTGCCCAATGCGAACAAGAAGAGCAGTGTCGGCAGTAATCCTGCGCCTCGAACGCTCATCCTAACGCCGTGAAGCGTTGAGCTCCGAGGTTGAGCAGACCAAGCCCGCAACACGCTCCAAGAGAACGGCGCATAGAAGCCATACGAGATTGCAGCCTAGCCTCCGGGCCGGACGTTGTTTCATATCAGACCGGTGGGGATGAAGCCTGCCATCCAGCACCCGGTCAGTTTCAGGTCAAACTTGAACTCCCAGTCGGGTCAGAACGCGATCAACTGGCAGTCCGACGCACTTAAAAATGACAAATGGATCGCCTGCTTTTGGGCCATCCATGGGGAATTCGGGCGCGAGAGAACAAGCTCACACAGCATAAGCGAAGCTCCAGGCGAATCTTGCGCTGGCCGAGGCAGAACCATGTTTAAAGCTGCCTGTTTTCCACCTCGAACCTGTCTGAGTCCGGCCGATCGTCATAGATCGGCCAAAGCATCGGCCAGATGGCTCCCCCAATTACGGTTTGTGCATAGTTGTCGGTGCGATAGGCCTGCCGAACATCGGCCATGATCATCATCGGCAGCATCGATTTGTGTCCAAGCCTGGCAGCGGTGGCAGTGCCGAGGCCCGCAAGTCCGCATGCCGACGATCGGCCAGAAGATCGGCCAAACAATCTGGTCAACTGAAAATTTATGTTTATAATCGCGCATTTGGCGGAACCCAAGATCGGCCAATATGGAAGAGAGCGTACAGCGCATCGAACCGGCACGCCTACCCGATGTATCCGAAACTATCTCGGATGCGCTGGTAGAGCTGTCGGCGACGTCGGCTGTTTTGGGCAAAAGCCTGCACTCGCGTACCGCAGCCAACCTCGCCGATCTCGTGCGCATCATGAACACCTACTACAGCAACCTGATCGAAGGCCACGATACGCGCCCGCGCGACATCGAACGGGCACTGGTCGGAAATTTCGATCGAGACGAGAACCGCCGCAATCTGCAGCTCGAGGCGGCCGCGCACGTTCGCCTGCAAGCCGAGATCGACCGCCTGGCTGCCGATGGGCAGTTGCCGGAACCGGCATCGGTAGGTTTTCTTCGATGGCTGCACGCGGAATTCTATCGCGATGCCGAAGCGCCCATGCTGACCATCAAGGGTGCCGGCCGTGAGTTCGTCATGGCGCCAGGTGAGTGGCGATCGAAGCCAGAGCATGACGTCGCCATCGGCCGGCATGAACCGCCTTCGAGCGCTCGCGTCAACGATTTCATGCAATACTTTGCCATGCGTTATCGCTTCGATAAGCTGGGCAAGGCCGGACGCATCCTGACCATTCCTGCCGCGCATCACCGCTTCAACTACATTCACCCGTTTCCGGACGGCAACGGACGCGTCAGCCGATTGATGAGCCACGCCATGGCCCACCAGGCCGGGATCGCCGCGCACGGGCTGTGGTCGATCTCACGAGGCTTGGCACGTGGCGTGAAAAGCCGAACGGATTACAAGAGCATGATGGATCATGCCGATATGCCCCGCCAGGGTGATCTCGACGGACGTGGCAACCTCTCCGAACGCGCACTCGACGATTTTACCTTATGGTTCCTGCAGGCGTGTATCGATCAGGTGAGCTTCATGACCGGACTTTTCGATCTCGACACGTTGGCCAAGCGGCTGTATCGGCATGTGGAGCGCAGTGGTCTGAAGCCCGAAGCCGGCCGCCTCGTGGAGGAAGCGCTCACGCGCGGTGAGTTTGACCGCGGCGAGGCATCCCGTATTAGCGGACTACCCGAACGTACGGCGCGTCGAGTGTTCAATGACGTAATCGCGCTCGGACTATTGGCGTCGGAAACGCCAAAGGGCCCAGTGTCCCTACGCTTTCCGGCGGACGCTCTGGACGCGCTGTTTCCGAAGCTTTTTCCGGAAACGTAAGAGCATAGGGCGCTCACGATCTTAGGTCACTTCTCCTCGGAACCGGAAAGATTTTCACCGGATCACCCGCGGGTTCGTCATTCCGCGTTCTGAGACGCGGGAAAAGCCGGCGCACTAGAGCCGAGGCCGCCGATGCAGACATATTTGGTATCGAGGTAATCCTCGATGCCCTGATGTCCGCCTTCCTTGCCGAGGCCGGATTCCTTGACGCCGCCGAACGGTGCCTCCGGCGTGGTGATGAGGCCTTCGTTGACGCCGACCATGCCGTATTTCAGCCCTTCCATGACGCGGAAGGCGCGGCCGAGATCGCCTGTGTAGAAATAGCAGGCGAGGCCGAATTCGGTGTCGTTGGCGAGCGCTATCGCTTCCTCTTCGGTCTCGAACTTGAACACCGGCGCCACCGGGCCAAAGATCTCTTCCTTCATAAAACGCATCTTTGGCGTCGCGTTGGCAATGACCGTCGGCTGGAAGAACGAACCGCCGAGCGCATGGCGCTTGCCGCCGGCAACGATCTTGCCGCCCTTGGATGTGGCGTCGGCGATCAGTTCCTCGACCTTCTCGACCGCCTTCTCGTCGATCAGCGGTCCTTGCTGCACGCCGTCCTCGAGGCCGGAGCCGACCTTCAGCCCGTTGCTGGCGGCAGCGAGCTTCTCGACGAACTTGTCATAGACACCAGCCTGGACAAGGAAGCGGTTGGTGCAGACGCAGGTCTGGCCGGAATTGCGATACTTGGCGGTGATCGCGCCGGCGACCGCACGCTCGAGGTCGGCGTCGTCGAAGACGATGAAAGGCGCGTTGCCGCCGAGTTCCATCGACACCTTCTTGACGGTGACCGACGACTTCTGGATGAGAAGCTTGCCGACCTCGGTCGAGCCGGTGAAGGTGATCTTCGACACCAGCGGATTGGCGCAGATCTCGTCGCCGATCTCGCTGGCCGAACCGGTCAGGATCTTGAGAGACCCGAGTACGGCGTCTGCGAGGCCGGCTTGACCACGGCGGTGCAGCCGGCGGCGAGTGCCGGTCCGAGCTTGCGGGCCAGCATCGAGGACGGGAAATTCCACGGCGTGATGGCGGCGATGACGCCGACCGGCTCCTTGGTCACCAGGATGCGGCGGTCTGCCCATGGCGACGGCACGATGTCGCCATAGGTGCGGCGGCCTTCCTCGGCGAACCACAGGATGTAGGCCGCGGCAGAGCCGATCTCGCCCTTCGATTCGAACAGCGACTTGCCCTGCTCGATGGTCAGCAGTTCGGCCAGCACGTCCTGATTGTCCATCATCGCGTCATGCAGCTTGCGCAGCAGCTTCGAGCGCTCGAGGGCGGTGGTCTTGCGCCACGACTTGAAGGCGGCGGCGGCGGCTTCGATGGCGCGGCGGGTCTCGGCCCTGCCCGACTTCGGCACGGTGCCGATCTTGAGACCGGTGGCCGGGTTGTTGACGTCGACCGTCGCTATCGGCCTGCACCCACTCGCCGTTGATGAGATTGGCCTGGCGCATGAAATGGCTGGTTTTCTGAAGCATGGTCTGGCCTCCGTTCGGATAAGACAATCAGGATCCTGTATGCTGGCTGCGGCTCGCGCTTGCCCAAGCGCCTTTCGCGCGGCCGGCCCCTCCAGCGATGTCTCGCCGCCTCGCCGGGCGGATTCATGCCGACTGGTCAGTCCGCGCATGGGCCGCCGCGGTCTCATCAAGAGCCGCGCGAATGCCATCAACCATGTACTCGATCTCTTTAGGGGCGATGACGTAGGGCGGGCAGATTGCCAGCACGTCGCCCATGTTGCGGATCATGACTCCGTGCTCGCGGCACCGCCGCTCGACATCGGTGCCAATTCGCAGCTCCGGCGCAAAGGCGCGACGGGTGGCGCGATCCTCGACGATCTGGATCCCCGCTATAAAACCGCGGCCGCGGACCTCGCCGACCAATGTATGGTCGTTGAGCGCGTCCGCGAGCGCTGCATGCAGATAATCGCCGAGACGGCGCGCCTGGCTCACGAGATCGATCTCGCGGTAGATCCTGATCGCCTCGGCGGCGACGGCGGCTGTCACCGGATGGCCGGAATAGGTGAAACCGTGGCCGAACACGCCGACCTTGTGGGCCTCATCGGCGACGCACTGGTAGACCTTGTCGGACATAATCACGCCGCCAATGGGCAGGTGACCGGATGAAAGCCCCTTGGCGACCGACAGCATGTCCGGTTCCATGCCAAAAGTCTGGCTACCGAACCAGTTTCCGGTGCGTCCGAAGCCGCAGACCACTTCGTCGGACAGCATGAGGATGTCGTATTTGCGCAGCACCGCCTGAACCTTTGGAAAATAACCCTCCGGCGGTACCAGCACGCCGCCGGCGCCCATGATCGGCTCGGCGATCATAGCGGCGATGGTCTCTGGCCCCTCACAAAGGATCAGGGCCTCAAGTTCCCGGGCCAGGCGCGTGGCGTAGTCATGCTCCGCCTCGCCCGGCAGACCATCGAGATAATGGAACGGTCGCGCCGCGAATATGACGGGAAGCGGCGGCAGGTTGAAGGACTTGTGCATGTGCGGCAGGCCACTCAGCGCCGCGCCCATGATTGTACTGCCGTGGAAGGCGCCAAACCTACTGATGATCTTGCGTTTCTCCGGACGCCCCCGCGCCGCCTGGTAATACCAGGCGAGCTTGATCATCGTATCATTGGCTTCCGAACCGGAGCCGACCAGAAAGACGCGCGCGTGGTCGAACGGCGCCAACGCGGTAAGCTGCTCGACGAGTTCGACGGTGGGCTCGTTCGAGCGGTGGTTGAAGGTGTGGTAGACGGCGAGCTTGCGCATCTGGCGGTCAGCAGCGACAGCCAGCCGGCTGTCGCTGAAGCCAAGCGAGGCGCACCAGAGTCCGCCCATGCCCTCGATGTAGCGGTTGCCCGCGTCATCCGTGACGGTCGCGCCTTCGCCGGCCACGATCGTCAACGGACCATGATCCTCATGCAGGCGTGGATCGGTTTGGGAATGAAAGTGCCTGGCCATGTCCAGCACGCGCGATTCGTTGTTCATCAAAATTCTCCTTGCGACCAGATAGGCGATTGCTTCAGCGACAAATATCTTATAACTTATAAGTTGTCGAGAAAAAATGATCCCGAGAGTGACGTCCAATGGCCAACGCACCCACTCCTTCAAACAACACCCTGCCACCCGACGCGGAGCGGATCGCCCTGTTGCGCGACAGGGCAGAGTTCGTCCGGCTCGAGACGCTGCGCCTCATCCAGATCGCCAAGGTGGGCCACTATTCGTCGGTGTTCTCCTGCGCGGAAATATTCGCCACGCTCTACTACGATGCGATGCGGCTGAGGCGCGGCGAGCCGCAATGGCCGGACCGCGACCGCTTCCTTATGGGCAAAGGGCACGCCGCGGTCGGCCTTTATCCGCTGCTGGTCGACTGGGGCTTCTTCTCCAAGGACGTTCTCGACGGCTATACCCGGCTCGGCAATCCGCTTGGCGATCATCCCGACATGCGCAAGGTGCCCGGCGTCGATTTCAGCTCCGGCTCGATCGGCCATGCCCTGTCCGGCGGCCTCGGCATGGTGCTTGGCGGCCATGCGGCCAACCGGCGCTTCGATGTCTATGTCCTGCTCGGTGACGGCGAGATGCAGGAGGGCCAGGTCTGGGAAGCGGCGCTGTCCGCCGCCCACCATAAGGCCGGCAATCTGATCGCCATCGTCGACCGCAACGGATACCAGCTCGACGGGCAGGTCGACGACATCATCGGCATCGAACCGTTGGCCGACAAATGGGCGGCGTTCGGCTGGCAGGTGCACGAGGTCGATGGGCACGACGTCGTCGCTCTCGCGACGCTGCTGCGACAGTTGAAGGCCGAGGCAGACCGCACCCGGCCCGTCTGCATCATTGCCAAGACCTCCAAAGGCAAGGGCGTTGGTTACATGGAAACCGAACCCGGCTGGCATCTGGGCTATCTCGCCCCATCGGACGAGGCCTTGGCCGCCGAAGAGATCAAGCGTGGAGGCAAAACACAATGAACGGCCCGATCGATACCAACTCCTGGCAGTACCGCCAGATCAACGCGCGCGCGCCTGGCCTGAGTTACCTGGCCAACGCGCTCATTGATCTGGTCGAAGACGGTTATCCGGTCATGGCCGGTACGGCCGACCTTCAATATTCCAACGGGCTGGTGCGGTTCGCGCAACGCTTTCCCGAACGCTTCACGCAATTTGGCATTTCCGAGCAGAACATGGTTTCGGCTGCTGCCGGCATGGCCAGCACCGGCGCCATGCCGTTCGTCGCTACATTCGCTTCTTTCCTGGCGCTGCTGTGCTGCGAACAGATCAGAACCGACGTCGCCTATTCGGCGCTGCCGGTGCGGCTGATCGGTCATCATGCCGGTATTTCACTCGGCTTCTACGGCACCTCCCACCATGCGACGGAAGATCTTGCCATCATGCGAAGCATCGCCGACCTCACGGTCGTCGCGCCGGCTGACGGCCCGCAACTGGCGGCCGCCGTCAAGGCGTCTGTCAATCATGCCCAGCCAATCTACTTCCGCATTGGCCGCGGCCAGGAACCGCTGGTCTATGAAGACGACGGCGTCGACTTCCAGTTCGGCACGGCGATCGTTCACGGCGAAGGATCGGACCTGACCATCATCGCCTGTGGCTCGATGGTCCATCCCTCAAGGGAGGCTTACCGCGCGCTGCGTGCGGCGGGCAAATCCGTCGGACTGATCGACATGCATACGGTGAAGCCACTGGATACGAAGGCAGTGCTCTCGGCCGCGGCTCACTCCCGCTTCATTCTAACCATCGAGGAACACAATATCCTGGGCGGTCTGGGCGGCGCCGTGGCGGAAATCCTGGCGGAGGCGGGCAGCCCGGCACGGTTGATACGCCATGGCATCCGCGACGAATACAGCCTGATTGCGCCGCCAACGCATCTCTACAAGCACTACCGGCTGGACGCGGCGGGAATCGAGGCCACCGTTCTTGAAGCCCTCGGCTGAGCCGGCGGACAACCATAGCCATGCACGGACATTCCGATGACCGATCAGAATAACACCGCCCGACTCATTGAGCGCGCCGGTGCGGTGATGCCGGGCGGATTGCTCAGCCCGAGCCGCAGGCTCGGCGCGCCGCATGTATTTGCCCGGGCGCAGGGTGCGTTTCTCTACGACGTCGATGGACACCAGTACACCGACTTCCACTGCGGCTTCGGCGCCAATGTGCTTGGCCACTGTCATCCGGCGGTGCGTGAACGCATCGCTGCGGTCTCCCAGGACATCGATCTTGTCGGCGCGGGAACGATGCGGCTGGAGATCGAGGTGGCGGAGGCGCTGGTCGACTGCATCCCTTGCGCGGATCTCGTCGCCTTCTGCAATTCCGGATCGGAGGCGACCTATCACGCCCTGCGCCTTGCCCGTGCCGCCACCGGTCGCAAGCGCATCATCAAGTTCCAAGGCGGCTATCATGGCTGGCACGACTATGTCGCCATGAACGTACAGTCGCACGCGCAGGCGATCGGCAAGTACGATCCCATCAGTGCTGGCATCCTCGAGGATGCCGCCCGTCACACCATCGTGCTGCCTTACAACGATGCCGGCGCCGTCGAGGATTATCTCAAGGCCAATCCAGGCGATGTCGCGGCGATCATCATCGAGCCAATCGCTCACAATATGGGGTCGGTGATCGCGACGGATGTTTTCCTGCGCGACCTGCGTCGCCTGACCAGCGATCATGGTGTCGTGCTGATCTTCGACGAGGTCATTACCGGCTTTCGCCACGCGCTCGGCGGCTATCAGTCGATCGCCGACGTCACGCCTGATCTTGCAACCTTCGGCAAGGCGGCCTCGTCAGGCTATCCCGTCGGCGTGGTGGCCGGTCGTCGCGATCTCATGGAGCTCGTCGGCCGGACCGGGGAAGGATCCGTGTTCATGGGCGGTACTTTCAACGGCACGCCGTCGACGCTCGCCGCCATGCAGGCGACGATCGAGGAGCTGTCGAAACCAGGCTTCTACTACCGCCTCTTCGCCCTCGGCGCTTTCATGCGCACGCAGTTGGATGGAATTATCGATCGCCTCGGCCTGCCCGCGCAGAGCGCCGGGTTTGGCTCGGTCTGGCTGATCTATTTCCTCAGCGGTCCTTACCGCGACTACCAGGACTTGCTGCGCAACGACGATGTCTTCGATCTCGCATTCCGCGAGGAGATGGTGGCGAACCGGCTGATTGGCCAGCCGCTTCCGCTCAAGCGTCTCTACCTGTCAGGGAGCCATGACCGGGCCACGATTGAGAAGTCACTGGATGTTATCGAGACAATCCTGCGCAAGCTCTCTGCTGGGAGACCCGCCAGTTCTTAGCCTTTTTCGCAACCGGACTTATAGGATATAAGAGCTGCTCGTACCTATCCGTTGCCGATTCGGTGCGGCCAACATGCAGCGGTGATTCATGAACACGATGCAGCCAATCGAGCAAGGCAGTCTGTCGGCGAGAACCTATATCTCGCTGCGCGAAGCCCTGATTGCGGGCAATTTCCGGCCCGGCGAAAGACTGTTGATGCAGGATCTGGCGCAACGGCTGGGCACCAGCGTCACGCCTGTGCGCGAGGCCTGTTTCAGGCTCGTCAGCGAGCAGGCGCTGGAACTGCGGTCAGGGCGGTTCATCACCGTTCCAGAGCTGACCCGGTCGCGTTATTGGCAGGTCCGGCTCATTCGCATCGCGCTCGAGGGACTAGCGGCCGAACTCGCCGTCGAGCATGTTTCGGAGGCGGACATTGACAAACTTGTGGAGATCCATCGCGATTTCGTGGCCGGCGAAACGTCCGGCGATGCTGACCGCGCCCGCCGCGCCAATCGTGAATTCCACTTCGGCGTCTACCGCCTGTCCAAGATGGATATGCTGATCGCCCAGATCGAAAGCCTGTGGGTCTCGATGGGCCCTATCCTCAACGTCTATTATCTGCAGGCCGAGAACGATTACATCGGCGCGGAGGAGCACGAGACGCTGATCGAAGCGTTCCGGACCCGCAACAAGAAGGTGGCGCGTAAGGCGATCGAACGCGACATCGTGCGCGGTGGCATGAACCTGTTGCGGTATTTCGACGAGCAGGACGCGGCCGCCAAGCGGGCGTGAAGCCGCCGGTCATATGCCGGCGACCTCTCTTCTTACTGCCTCAGGCCGCCCGAAGGCGCGCGGTGGCATCCTGGTCGACGACCCAGACGCCCTGCTCGGCGTCCAGCACCAGGGCCACCTTGTAGGATTGGCGAGCCGCTTCGCTCGTTAGCCAGCCGCGGCCAACGCTGGCCGCGACACGGCGGACATCGCGCTTGGTCGGGTCGCCGTAGCCGCCGCCGCCACAGGCAACGAACTCGATGCGCTCGCCGGCGCGACACGCCTCCTCATGGAACGCAGGCAATTCCACCAGCTTGCCGTCCGTGCCGCGCTTGGCACTATGACTGGCCTTGGCGTCACCGCCGCCGAGCACGCCACGCGGCGGAAAGGTTGTGCCATCGGCCGAGTAGACCAGTGTCATCTCGTGGTCGACGGGATAGAAGACACCGCCCACCGCGGGAGCGCCCTCGAACTCGCCAATGCCTTGGGTATCCGCCACCACGCCGCGCGATTCAATGATGATGGGATACATGGATTCGTCCACCTCCACGGAATCCAGCGCGATCAGGCCGCCATTCGCCGGCCCGCAATATGTCAACCAGCCGTCATAGGCGTGACGCGCGCCGCCGCCGGCGTAGCCAATGAAGACCTGGTTGACGTAGGGCTGCCCGTCCTTGAACGGATCCTTGCCCGAAATCACCCCGATCCCCGCCGGCAGGTGCGAGCCGCTCTCGGCCTGGCCATAGGGTTCTCCCATCGTCGAGAACACGCAATTGCCGGCGATGATCAACCGGTCGTTGACATTGGTGGTCGCCACCGAGGTGCCTACGGGGTAGCGGGGTTTGCCAACCACGCTTCCCTCCCGCATCAACACCTTGATCCGGCTCTTGGCGCCCTCGTTGTGCGGGATGCCGTCGTCGAGATTGTTGAAGACGCCAATGCGGCACGAGCCCGTGCAGGTGTTTTCCGAAAGGTTGAGACCGCCAGGCACGTTATCCATGTTGTCACGCACATCGACCGTGATCACGCCGGCTTCAGGGTCGACGTCGATGGTGATCCTGACCGGGATGCCCTCCTCCGCCACGCCGGGGACCGGGTCATGGCGGACCTCGTAGGAGAACTTGCCCTTCGGCAATTTGGCGATTTCGGCCATGGCGCGGCGCGCACCGTAGTCGAACCAGTCCTCGACGAAATCCAGCAGCGTGTCGCGGCCGTATTTTTCAAGCAGTTCCAATAGACGGCGTCGCCCAGTCCTGCAGGCGCCGATCTGGGCGCGCACGTCGCCCAGCCAGATGTCTGGAACACGGTTGCGCATCATGCCGATGCGCAGGATGTCCTGCTTCTCCCGGTGCTGTTCGACCACACGCACGCAGGGAAAGTGGATCCCTTCCTCATAAACGTTCTTGGCAAATGGCAGATAGGTCGAAGGTGTCGGCGCGCCAGTATCGGCGTGATGGGAAAGCGCCACGGCCCAGAACAGCGGCTTGCCGTCGAAAAAGATCGGCATCGCCATGATCAGGTCGGCATGATGGGTGCCGCCAGTGTATGGGCAGTTGTTGAGGAAGATGTCGCCGTCGGCGATATCGTCGAACAACTCCGTTATCGGACGGGTCGCCAGATCCATCGACATGACGTGGATCGGCAGCGCGTCCTCGGTGGAAACGAGGCGGTGATCATAGGTCAGGATCGCGCAGCTCAGGTCGCGGGCGTTCTTGATCACCGCCGAGCGGCTGGCCCGCATCACGACCAGCGTCATTTCCCGCACCACCGCCTCGAACCGGCTTTTCAGAACCGACATCAGGAACGGATCGACGCGGCGCGTTGGCGTCTCCAGGCGAATGACAGGTGAATTCATTTTATGATGCCTTGTTCGGGAAGGTTGATCTCAATCGACTGTCACGACAATGTTGCCTTGCGGGTCGACGCGCCCGCGGTGTCCGTCCTTGAGGAAGGCGGTGAACGTCGTCGCCTCCACCAGGCATGGCCCATCAAGCGCCGCCCCCGCGCCCAGCTGGTCCATGTCGTAGACAGGCAGAGAGCTCGTCCGCCGGGTTTCGTGCAAATAAGCTGGCCGATGGGTCTTGGCGACCGGCGCCGTCGCCTGGTCGGCTAGCCTGAAGTCCCTCCAGGCGTCCTGATTAGCCCGCTTGCCCACCGCGCGCAGCTTCCAGTTGGTGAATTCGACGACGTCGCGGTCGGATCTGATTGAATAAATGCGTTCGTGCATCTGATGGAACGCTTCGACGAGACCTGGCAGTTTCGCCGCGTCGAGACGCGCCTCGTTGGCTTCGAAATGGACCTCGATCTCCCAGGATTGGTATTCGTAGCGACCAAGAAAGGAGAACTCGAAACGCCGGAGATCTGGCTCAACACCGGCCTGTTCGAGGAATGCTTCGCCCGACACCTTCAACCGCGCCAGGATGTCGGAGACGCCGGCGGCGTCGAAGCGCCGGGTCGAGGTTAGAAAAACCGCGCTTTCCTCGCGCGTGATATCAGAGATCAACCCGCCGAACGCGCTCAACCCAGCCATGAAGCGCGGGATCATGTAGCGTTTCAAGCCCAATATGTCGGCCATCTCGGCGATGTGGATGGCGGTCGCACCGCCGCCGCAGACAAAGAAACTGTCGCGTGGGTTTATGCCCTCGCGAATGGTGATTTCCTCGATGGCCCCGACCATGTTGTGGTTGCTGGTGGTCTGGATGGCGTAAGCCGCGTCGAGCAACGGGATGCCGAGCCGCGTCGCGATGCTCGCGACCGCTTTCTCCGCCAGATCGCGGCTGATCTTGATCCGGCCGCCGAGAAAATAATCCGGGTCAATGATGCCGAGCACGACATTGGCGTCGGTGACCGTCGGCGCGGTGCCGCCCGCTCCGTAGCATGCCGGCCCCGGCCGCGCGCCAGCGCTTTGCGGCCCGACACGAAGCAGGCCGCCATCGTCGACCCAGGCAATCGACCCGCCGCCGGCGCCAACCGATCTCACATCGACTTTCGCGATCCCCAGCGAGTCGTCGTGGATCATGCTGTCCGGGGTGACGATGATCTGGTGGTCACGCAAAGCCGAGACGTCGAAGGTGGTGCCGCCCATGTCACCGACGATGACGTTGGCTTCGTCGCTCAGCGCCAGCGCGGCCATCGGCGCCAGCGTCGGCCCCGACATGACGCTGTAGATTGGCCGCCGCAGCATCTCGGCGGGAGGCATCATTCCACCGACGCAGTTGGCGAGCAGCAGCTCGCCCTGGAAACCCGCCTGCGAAAGTGCTTGCCGCAAGTCCTCGATGTAGGTGCGCACGATCGGATTGATCGACGCGTCGATAGCGGCCGCGATGATGCGCTTGTACTCGCGCGACATCGGATTGACTTCATGGCTAAGCGTGACCGGGATCTCCGGCCATGCCTGCGCGATGATATCGCGCACCGTTGTTTCATGGATGGGATTGACGACCGACCAAAGCAGACCGACCGCTATCGCTTCAACCCCATAGCGTTGGAAGTCGGCTATCGCCGCCTCGACATCGGATCTCGACAAAGGCGTGAGCTCCCGCCCGCGCGCATCGACGCGGCCCCGCGCCGTCTTCGTCAAGTGGCGGGGGACGTAGGGCTCGGGATAGTCGAGCCGCCACTGGAAGGCGCCCTTGCGCGGCCCCTCGCGCAGGACGAGGATGTCCTGATGTCCTTCGTTGAGGATCAATCCGACCTTGACGGTCTTGCGCTCGACCAGCGCGTTGGTCGAGACGGTCGAGCCGTGTACGATCAAGTCGATCTTGGTCATGAACGTCGCGGGATCGAGCCCGTATCCGGCCGCCGCGACGTGCAGCACGTTGATGAATCCCTTCTCGAATTCGCCGGGCGTCGTCGGCGATTTGAAGATCGAGATTTTCCCACCGGGCTCGGAAACCAGGCAATCGGTGAAGGTTCCGCCGATATCGATGCAGACTTGATAAGCCATTTAAGGTCCGAAGCTGTTAGCGTTTCTTGTGATCGCGGCCCAGTATCAGGCTGGCCAGAATGATGAGGCCCAAAAGAACCTGCTGCAGATAGCCGTCGACCTGCATGAGATTCATGGCGTTGGAAATGACCGTGATGAACAGGGCGCCGAGCAGAGCCGCGGTGACGCCTCCCTCTCCGCCGGTCAGCCGCACGCCACCGACCACCGCCGCCGCTATCGATTCCAGGGTCAGGTTACCGCCGAGATTGGGCTCGCCCGATCCGGTGCGCGCGGTGAGCAGCATGGCGCCAATCGCGGCCAGCAGCGAGCAGACCACGTAGTCGATCGCAACGACGCGTCCGGTGCGAACGCCCGCCGCCTTCGCCGCGCGAGGATTGGCACCGATGAGATACAAGCCGCGGCCGAACACGGTGAAGCGCAGGACCAGGAAGAGCAGTGCGAAACACAGCGCGGCGAACACGATGGGCACCGGAATGCCGATCACCCGTCCCTCCGCCAAGGCCTCCGTGAAGGCTTCGGGAATGCCCGGCACGGGAAAGCCGCCGCTGACGGTTGACGCTAGCGCCATGACAATGTTGGCCATGCCGAGCGTCGTCACCAGTGGATTGATGCCGACACCGGCGATGAGGACGCCGTTCAGCCCGCCGATCAGCAGCCCGACGCCAAGGCCGGCGACGATCCCCCACAGGATGGGCATATCGCCGCTTCCGGTCATCACCATCGCCGATATGACGCTGACGAGCGAGACAGTAAAACCAAGCGAAAGGTCGAAGCCGCGCGTCAGCAGCACCATGGTCTGCGCCATGGCAAACAGTGCGAGATAACTGGTCTGGATCGCGATGTTCCAGAGATTGCCGCTTGAAACAATACGCGGGTCGAGCAGACCGAGAACCAGCAGGGCCAGGAATACGAGCCCCGGCAGCTTGGCCTGCGCCGCGAACTGGCGGATGTCCGGGCGAGCGCGGTCAAGAACAACCGGAGCCGCCATGTCTGGACGATCAGACATTGGCCCGCCTCCCCTGAACAATTCGGTCGAAAGCCAGTGCGCCGATGAGCACCGAACCCAGCACCAGCGTCTGGAACTTGCTGTCGATCTGCGTGAGGTTCATCGCGTTGGCGATGATCGCCAGGCACAGCGCCGCCATGGCGACGTTCTCGGCGCGGCCTGAGCCGCCGCGCAATGAAACGCCGCCGATCACCGCTGCGGCGATCGTCTCCAGTCCGAGCGTCCCGCCGATCGTCGACTGGCCAGAGCCGATGCGAGCGGTGATCAGGACGCCTGTGAGCGCGGCCAGGAGACCGGAGAGCACATAGGCGGTAATCAACACACGGTGAGTCCGCACGCCCGACAGTCGGGCGGCGCCAAGGTTGCCGCCGACGGCGTAGAAGTGGCGCCCGAGCGCGGTCCGACGCTGCAGAATGATGGCGATGGCGATCACCGCGATCGCCAGCAGCAAGACCGGCGGCAGGCCAAGCACCTGCCCTCGCCCGATGGCATAGACGAAAGCGTCGGAAACGCCATAGATCGGGATGCCCTGCGTGTAATAGAGCGTAAGTCCCGCGACGATCGACAACGATGCCAATGTCACCATGAAAGGTGATAGGGAAAGCCGCGCCACCAGCGTGCCGTTTACCAGGCCAACACAGGCGCCGCTGGCCAAGGCCAGCGCTACGGGCACCAGCAGCTGGAGCCCATGCGCATCAGGCATCGCGGCCATCGCCGCGGCAGTAACCACTGAGGCCAACGCCATGGTGGCGCCGACCGACAGATCAAAACCGCCGGTGGTCATGACGATCATCTGACCGATCGCCGGAACCGCCAGGAAGGAGAAATTGCGCAGGACGTTGAGGATGTTCAGGCGGTTCAGAAAACGCGGTTCGATGATCGCGGCCGCGGCCGCAACCGCGACCAGAAGCAGGATGACGATCCCGCCGGTTTCCAGAAAACGGCGCCGCAGCGTGTCAGGGCTCATGCTGCCTCCGTCGCGCCGGTTTCGGCGTCGAAATAGTGACGCAGCACAGTGGCCTCGGTGATGCCGTCGGCTTTGAGTTCGGCCACTATGCGCCCTTCGCGCATGACATAGACGCGGTTGGCCAGGTGAACGAGCTCTGGCAGTTCGGACGATGACAGCAGAATAGCCGCGCCATTCTCGACCAGGCTTTTCATAAGCCTGTAGACCTCGCTTTTAGCGCCCACGTCGATGCCGACCGTCGGTTCATCGAAAATATGGACCGAGACAGGACGCATCAGACCGCGCGCCAGCACGAGTTTCTGCTGGTTTCCTCCCGAAAACGACGACGCCGCGCGTTCCGGCGCCATCGGTCGTAGACCCAGTGTCTTCAACGGCGCGGCTATCGCCCGGCGCTCGCGCCAGAACTTGAGCAGTCCGGCCTGGGACAGTCTCGGGTCGTCGAGCGCGGCCATGGTCACATTCTCGCGGCCTGGCCGGCCAAGCGCCAGTCCCTCGGCGCCGCGATCGGCCGGGTAGTAACAAAGTCCAGCACGCAACATGCTGGGCGGCACTGGCGCTCGAACCACCGCGCCATGGAGTTCGATCTCACCGGACGTCACACGCTCCAGGCCGAATACGGCTCGGCAAAGTTCGCTACGACCGCAGCCAACCAGGCCCGCCAGGCCGACGATTTCGCCAGCTCTGACCACGATGGAGGCATCGGATAGGGTGCCGGAGACACTGATCCCCCTGGTCGCCAGCACGATTTCGGCGGGGCGCTGGCTGATTGACGGATAAAGTCGTTCGACCGGCTGGCCGACCATCATCTCGATGAGCGTCGCGTCGGATGCCGCGGCGATGGCCAAGGTGTCGATCTTGCGCCCTCCTCGCAGCACCGTGACGCGGTCCGCGAGCCGACGGATCTCCGCCATGCGGTGCGACACATAGATGATACCGACGCCCCGCGCCTTGAGGCCTGCGATGGCGGCGAAGAGTTTTTCCGCTTCACCGTCGGTAAGCGACGCGGTCGGTTCGTCGAGGATGAGTATCTTGGCATCCGAAAGCATGCCCTTGGCAATCTCGACCATCTGCTTTTGCGCCCGGGTCAGCGTTTCGATCTTGCTGTCCAGCTCGACGTGAAAGCCAATGTCGCGGAAGCGTTCTTCCGCGCGGGCACGCATCGCGCGCCGGTTCAGGAAAAGCCGTCCTTTGATCTCGCGTCCAAGAAACAGGTTCTCCTCGACCGTGAGGTCGGGGACGAGACTAAATTCCTGGAACACAGCCGCCACCCCGGCATCGCGGGATTTCTGTGGGGTCAGCGCGGAAACGGTTTGGCCGTCGATACGGCACGAGCCTTCGGTCCAGCCATAGGTTCCCGCTATCAGATTGATGAGCGTCGACTTGCCGGCGCCGTTTTCGCCGAGAAGGGCATGGACCTCGCCGCTCAACAGCGAGAAGTCGACGCCGTCAAGCGCCACCACACCCCCGAAACGCTTCGTCATACCCGTAAGTTCAAGCATCGCTGACACCACCGAACTCGAAGCAAAAAGGGCGGCAGGCCAGGCCGAGGTCTGCCGCCCATCGAAGATGCGACTATTGTACCGAAAATTCAGGCTTCCACCCAACGGGCGCGAAAATCTGCGTCGGGTCGATTTTGTCGACGTTGTCCTTGGTCACGATACCCGGCGCGACCAGCAGAACCTTCTCATAGTCCTTCTTTTCCAAGGCGCGCACCGCGAGGTCGACGCTGATGCGGCCCATCATCACCGGATACTCGGCGGCAAAGCCAAGCACCTTGCCTTCCTTGACCAGCTTCAGCATCGTCTGGTTCTCGTAAGACGACATGATCACGACATCGTCGCGGCCAGCGTCGGCGACGGCGCTGACGGCCGCTTCCGCCGCAGCAGCCCCGCCCCAGATGACATTGAGATCGGGATAGGTCTGCAGGGCGTCCTCGACGAGGCGCAGGCTTTGCGGAACGCCGGGCTCACCATAGAGCTCGGCCGCGAGCTTGATGTTGCCGGTTTTGATGCTGTCGCGAAAGCCCGCCATATAGCTCTCCGCCCAACCCGATCCCTGCGGACCCGGCAGGCCGATTGCGGTCGTCTTTTTGTCGCCGAGATACTTCTTGAGGTACTCACCCTCCTGAAAACCCTTCTGGTAGGTATCGGGAGTGATGCGCGCGGTGATCGGAGTTTCCAGAATGGGATTGGCGACGGCGATCTGGACAAGGCCTTTGGCGTCGCCCTCCTTCAGCTTGGCCGCCAGACCGGCTTCCGAGATGGCGGCGACGAGGATACCCTGGGCACCGGATGCGACGCAATCGTCGTATTGCGACAGCTGCTTGGGCAGCGCGTCATAGCCGCCAGCCTGCAGGACCGTCACTTTGACACCCAGGCGCTTTGCTTCCTCAACGATACCGTAGTCGACCGAGACCCAGTAGCTGTCCTTGAGGTGCGGAAACAAGACGCACAGGTTCCAAGGCTTCTCGGCCTTTTCCAGCGGCACATAGTCGAGTGCCTCGACTTTTTTCAGATCGCCGCCTTTGGCCGCGTTGATCTTGAAGGGCCACCAATCCTTGGCCTGGGCGGCGTTGGGCAGGACGGCCACGCCGGTGACGAAAGCCGCCGCGAGGATGGATCGGAAAGCGTGATTCTTGGTCATGTGATTCCCCATTTTCGTGTGTTCCCGGGTCCGGAGCCGGCGATTTCGCCGGCTCCGCGGTCTGCCTTGGGAGCAGAGGCTTGCTGGCGGATCGTAGTACCGTCTAGGCGAGTTCGCCTTCAGGGCCATCCGCGCCGTTGTTCATTTTCACAGTGCTAGCGTACTACTTATAAGTTATAAGTCAATAGGGTTTTCATTAGCCGGTGCTCAGCCGGGAAGGTGTCTTCAATCGCGGTTTCGCTGCCTCGACCGGGATCACAATCCATTTGACGAAAGACGAGGTCGGAGACAGCAGCCATGCAACTGGCCTCGGCGATGTGGGCTTCCTCGCGACCGACCGGTATGCGGCTTGTCGATCGAGTTGCCTGACATCAAGCGCCGGCGAATAAGTCAAAGCGATCAGCGTGGCCTTCGAATACAGAGCCATTGGTCAGCAGCCGCACTTCGCTATCGACCAAATCGTCATAGGGTCTTTAGGGAGGAGATGTGCCCAGTGCATTCGCGTGCTGCAACAGCCGCGCTGAACCGCACCGCAGCGTGCCATAACACGCTGCGGTCGGATGATTGTTGAAATGACGGTTCCCCGCGCACGACCGTGCCGCTTTCCAACTTCTCTCGTCTGGCGCTTGCCAGCCTGAGTTCTTCCTAGAGGTCGGCGCCCGGATTGCGGGTGTTGTCTTGCGACTTCATTCTCCCGGCAGCCGGGCAAAGGCCCGCAACGTGGAGGCTTCTAAATGGAACGCGGGTTCCCGATGCTTAGTGGGTGGTGCTGCTTGAGCAGGGGCAGGGCAGCACAGCCTCCGCCGGCAAGCCGTCGCGGCCGGTTCCCTTGATAGCGTGCCGGCGCAAGTCCCGCGTCACCAGGCTCGCAAATCGCGATGCACGTCCAGCCATTGCGACATGGTTTTGCCAGCTGAGAGGCCGATCCCGTGTGCGGCGAACAGTCGAAACACTGATTGGTCGGTGTGCGTTCTTGGCGTATTGTGCAGCACTTCTGGCATTACTGGCCTTGCGGGGATGACGAGTCGGTCATGCGACAGTATGGATGTCCCTATCGGAATAGCCGGTCCGCCTTATCGGTCGTCACACCCGCATATCGCTCCGCTTCTAGGGAACACCCCATCACGCGAGGAAAGACATGGCCACATGCGCAGTATCGCCAATCTAGCCGTTGGGCCGACGGCCCGGCGCTTGGGCCAGTCCACCGGCTTTAACCTGCGTCACAACTTGATCCACTGATCCTAGGTGACGACAACGTTGTTCGTCATGATTTGATGGGGCGGGGATTGGCCCAAAAGCGAGCCCCCCAAACTGTGCGGTTGCCAAATACGCAATGGAGTGAATTGGAATGATCATCGTAACAGGCGCCACGCACGGGATTGGGCGGGCCTGCGTGGAGAAACTTGCGTCTGCCGGTTCCAGAGTGGTGGCGACCGGCCGAGATGCAGAAGCGGGCGCGGCGCTCGAACGCGCCAATCACGGTGTCACGTTCGTTGCCGGTGACATCATCCGTGAAGACGATTGCCGCCGTGTCGTCGACCGTGCGCTTGAACTTGGCAACGGCCGGCTCGCGGGGCTCGTGAACAATGCCGGCATGTCGAAGCGCATTGCCTTCGCCACCGCCACCCAGGACGATTGGGATGAGGTCCTTGCGGTTAATGCACGCAGCGTCTTTTTCTTCATCCGTCATGCGCTGGACGGCTTGCGGCTCGGGAGGGGTTCAGTCGTCAACATGGCCAGCATCGCCGGAAAGACGGGCGAAGAAGGGCTCGCTGCCTACTGCGCCTCAAAGGCCGCGGTCATCGGGCTGACGCAGGCACTCGCGCTGGAGTTCGGCGAGGAGATCCGCTTCAACGCTGTCTGCCCCGGCCAGATCGAAACACGCATGATGGGCAACATCATAAGCGATGCACTGCGCAAGAAGCAGCTCGAACTGCGGATCCCTGCCAACCGCTTCGGTGCCCCTGAAGAGATCGCTGATGTGGTCGCTTGGTTACTTTCGAATCAATCGAGCTATGTCAACGGCACGGTGGTGACTGTAGACGGCGGGGAAACAGCCGGCCTGCGCACACCGCGCGTCGCGCAGATCGATGGTGCTTAGGGCAATTCAGCTCAGCCGGAGCCGCGCTCGTCGAAATAGCGCAGAAAACCATGTGAGCCTCGCTGGATGTCGTTCTCGATCGCCTCGCGGGCCCTCTTCCTGTCGCCAGCCCTCAAGGCCTCGATGAGATGGTCATGTTCTTCCGCGCCGGTGTACCCGCGCGGAATTTCCCGATCGTAAACGTTAAGGATTGGACCCATCGAGGCCCACATGCTTTCGATCTGTCCGATCAGCATCGGCATACGCGACAGGCGGTAGACGCCGAAGTGGAAAGCGCGATTGGAGGATCGCGCTTCCTTGATATTACCGGCCTTATGGCTCTCTACAAATGAGGCGCGGAAGGTCTCAAGCTGTTCGAGATCGGCGGGGGCAAAATGGTCGGCAGCGTGTTCTGCCGCAAGCCCTTCAAGTGCCACGCGGATCAGCTTGATCTGAATGTAGCGGGCGCGGCTGAGGTCTGGCACCGCGGCGAACCTGCCGGAGCGCAACTCGAGCGCCTGCTCGCTGACGAGCCGCAGACAGGCTTCGCGCACCGGCGTAATGCTGGTTCCGAGCTGCTCGGCAAGATCCTGCATAAGGAGACGATCGCCCGGCGCGAAATTGCCGATGATCAAGCCATCCCGCACCTTGCTGTAAATCCGCGCGGACAGGCTGCCCATCTCCTCGGGCTGCATCTTCATAGGGCCCATGGGACTCCCCTCGTCTCTGCTGCAGCTCTACGGAAATGTCGATTGACGCGTTTCACTACGTTTATAAGTTATAATCGCTGCCTATATTTTGTTATTCAGCGGCAGACAAGTACGTGCACGTTAATTGTCTGCAGCAAACATGTCCGTTTTCATAATTATTTGTGAAATTTTGTTTCATATAAAAACAAGGAGACCCTTCTTTTCCGATTCTGACAATGGAATGTGACGACAGAAAAAGGCGCGATCTCATCTGCGTGGCATGAGTTGGTGTGCGAGAGATGATGACATCTGAAGGAGCCGGGAAGCTTACATGTCAATTTCCAGTCTGATGGGCAGAAATTTCCGATTCTGAGGCGACTCCGAACCGGCTGGACCGACGATGACGTCGGCACCGTCAAGATGATCCGGCAGGCCAGCAAGTCCAAAAGCTGCGTATGGCGTTTGCAGAGCGTTTCGCCGCCGAAGGGCTTCAAGGGCTGTTGCGCGACAAGACGCGGCCCTCGCGCATTGCGGCTCTCGGGGCCGAAAGCCCGCCGAGCGCAGCTCTGACAAGGCCGCGACAGGAATCGAACGACGACTGGCCAGAATTATGAAATCCCTTGCGACACTATGCAATTTCAGACATTTCAGTAACAAATAGATTTAACATTCTCTTCACTTGCACTTTGGGGCGCGTTACCCGAATTAGCTGGAGCGGCCGAAACCCCCGCAAGATCAAGCGCGTAGTCGAAATCCAATCTTGCTGGTGCTTGTCGAGGGATGCGACGCGATGGGCCGGCGCAGGTGCGCTGTGAAGCAGCACTGAGCGCGCCGAAAAACGGCTTCCCAACAGGAGATTGATTTGGATTATGTGCAGTATTTCGCCGGAAGAATCGAGCAACTCAAAGGCCGTGGCGGGTATCGTCAATTTGCCGATCTGGAGCGTCAGTCTGGCAACTTCCCAAAGGCCTGGCTCAATAGGCCCGACGGCCGAAAAGAGATAACCATTTGGTGCACTAATGATTATCTCGGTATGGGGCAGCACCCCAAAGTGCTATCGGCAATGAAGCGCGCCATCGATGCCAACGGCGCAGGATCGGGAGGATCCCGCAACATTGGTGGCACAACCATTATCACGTGTTGCTCGAGCGGGAGCTTGCAGGTTTCCACAATAAGGAAGCAGGATTGATTTTTGTTTCCGGCTTCAGCTCAAACGATTCATCATTGAGTACATTGGCATCTTTGATGCCGGACACAATTATTTTTTCTGACGAGCACAACCACGCTTCAATTATTAGTGGATGCCGCAACAGCCGGGCCGAAAAGCGCGTCTTCCGGCATAACGACGTTGCGCATTTGCGGGAGCTTCTGCGCAGTGTAAATCCTGCAAGACCCAAGATCATTGTTTTTGAATCGGTATATTCAATGGACGGTGACATTTCACCGATCAAAGATATCTGTGACATGGCGGACGAATTTGGCGCAATGACGTTTCTGGATGAAGTTCATGCATCGGGAATGTACGGTCCGAAAGGCGCCGGCATTGCCGCCGAACTTGGCATCATGGATCGTCCAACCATCATCGAAGGGACGCTAGGTAAGGCGTTCGGCTCGATGGGGGGTTATGTGACCGGACCTGCCTCCATTGTTGACAGCATACGAAGCTTCTCGATCGGTTTCATTTTCACCACGGCGCTTGCGCCAGCGCTAGCGGCTGGTGCGCTGGCAGCGCTGCGCCATCTTCGCGATTCAGATTCAGAACGAATTGATCTGCACCGGAAAACGAAACTTTTAGTCGGATTGCTGAAAGAGGCGGGCATCCCCGTCATGCCGACCCGAAGCCACATCATTCCTGTGCTTATTGGTGATCCATTCCGTTGCAAGGAAGCGTCCCGCCAGCTTCTAGATCAGCATGGAATATACGTTCAGCCAATTCTGGCGCCGAGTGTTCCGGTGGGAACCGAGCGGTTCAGGGTGACGGTTACGCCTGCCCATAGTACGACAGATATTCGGACGTTCGTCGATGCGCTCAGGCAGGTTCTGCTGCGGGACAATCTTGGCAAGGCTGCCTAATGTAAATGCTGGGAACGACAGGGCGCGCAGCCTCAGACCTGATTATATCAGCCGGGCTCGCCGAGGTGGAAGCGGCGGTCCGCGATCCGGTTCTGACGCCCGATCGCATCTTCGAATGTCATCGGAAAGCAGTTCCGTAACCCGCAATGACAGCTTTCGCGATCTTAAATGATGTGACTCCATGATTGAATGGGGCCGTTTGACGACTCGCTCCTTACACATCGGGCCGGTTCCAGATTCAGGGCTCACCATGAGCCGGTATGACGTACGCCTCCGGCGAGGGCCGCCTTGCGGGAGCATGGCCCGGTAGCGAAGCTGCGCTCTTAAGGTCGTCCTTTCGAGCGTAGTTAGCAGCACAGCATGAGCCA
>NZ_JAMYPT010000034.1:0-35980 GCF_040320505.1 Mesorhizobium sp. M0678
TCTTCCAGCACTACGCGCTGTTTCGCCATATGACGGTCGCCGACAATATCGGCTTCGGACTCAAGGTCCGGCACGGGCCGTCACGCCCGTCGGCGAAGGAAATTCGCCGCCGCGCCTCGGAACTCCTCAACCTCGTTCAGCTTTCCGGTCTGGAAAAACGCTATCCGGCACAGCTTTCGGGCGGCCAGCGCCAGCGCGTGGCGCTGGCCCGCGCCATGGCGATCGAACCGGCCGTGCTTTTGCTCGACGAGCCGTTCGGCGCGCTCGATGCGCAGGTGCGCCGCGAACTGCGCCGCTGGCTGCGCGACATCCACGACGCCACCGGCCACACCACGGTCTTCGTCACCCATGACCAGGAAGAGGCGCTGGAGCTTGCCGACCGCGTCGTAGTGATGAGCCAGGGCCGCATCGAGCAGGTCGGCACCGCCGACGAAATCTACGACACTCCGAACTCGCCCTTCGTCTACGGCTTCATCGGCGAATCGAGTTCGCTTCCGGTCAAGGTCGAGGACGGCCAGGTCTGGATCGCCGACCGGCCGATCGGGCTTTCCGCGCCGCACGCACCGCAAGGCGAAGCGACGCTGTTCTTTCGCCCGCACGACGTCGATCTGGTGGAAGAATGCAACGGCTACATCGCCGGCACGGTCGCCGCCAGCCGCCGCGTCGCCGGCACCAGGCGGGTCGAGCTCGAAATCGGCGGCGAACGTCAGCGGGTCGAGATCGAATTGCCCGTCGATCATCCGGCGGCGCAGAAAAGTCGCGTGGCTTTTAGGCCGCGGCGCTGGAAGCTTTTTCCGGCTGCTTGATCCTCTATCAGGCGCTACAACAGCCAGTTCTCGACCTTCAGGCCTTTGATCCGGTTGAACTCCCCGGTGTTGGCGGTCACCAGGGTAGTTCCAAGCGCACGGGCGTGGGCAGCAATAAAAAGGTCATTTTGGCCGATGGTCTGGCCCCTGCCTTCCAGTTCTGCGCGAATCGCGCCGTACTCGGCATCCACCGGCACATCGAGCGGCAAGACGGGAATCTCAGCCAGCAATTCCTCGACCTTCTTGTGCAACTTGGCTGATCTTTTCTTGACGTAGCCATATCGCAGTTCCGACGCGACCACGATGCTGGTACACACGGCGGCGTCTCCCACGCGCAGGACAGCGCTTGCGGCTTTCCCGGCCGGATTTCGGATCATGTCGCTGACAATGATCGTATCCAGCATGAACCGCATCAAAAAAATTCCTCTGATTTGACAGGCATATCCTCGACTTCGGGAAAGTCTTCCTCGGCACCGGGCGGCGCCTCTTTCGCCCATTGCGCGAGCAGCGCCGTGAGGCCAGGTTTGCGGACCGGCTCGATGATCAGGCGGTCGCCTTCACGGCTGATCAAGACCCTTTCGCCGGGAAGTTCGAACTCGACAGGAATGCGTACCGCCTGGCTGCGATTGTTACGAAACAGCTTCGCCTCTTTCGGCGGGGTTGTTGAATGGCGGCGTTGGGGCATGGCGATGGCTCCTTGTATATACCGCTTGTATATGCCAGGCAGCGCCGCGATGCATTCGTCTTGCCACCGCGTTAGCCGGCCGGGAATCTTCGTGCACGCGAACCACGCCGGCACCCCTTCCAAGCTGCGCGGAAGACCCTTCTTGAAAGAAAAAACTAGAAATCGCCCACAACGGGACTACTTTTTCTCGCGATAATGTCGAGGGGCCGCTCTGCGTGCCTCGTCGCGCAAGATGCCTTGCCGCTATGGTCCGGCAATAAGCGTACCGCATTGGAGCCCTGTTTCATGAAGCGATTTTTGCTTGGCGTCGCCACATTGGCCGGCCTCTTCCTCGCATCCTCCCAAGCCTGGTCGGCCGACAGATTGCTGAACGCCTCTTACGATGTCGGCCGCGAACTGTTTGCGCAGGTCAACAAAGCGTTCGTCGCCGGGCACCCCAGTGTGACCATCGATCAGTCGCATGCCGGAACTTCGGCGCAGGCGCGTGCCATCGCCGAAGGCCTCGGCGCCGACGTCGTCACCTTCAACCAGGTCATCGACATCGACTTCCTAGTCAAGAAGGGCCTCATCTCCGCCGACTGGCAGAAGGACTTTCCCGACAACGCCTCGCCTTTCTATTCGCTGCCCTCCTTCCTGGTGCGCGCCGGCAATCCGAAGCACATCAAGGATTGGAGCGATCTCGTGCGCGACGACGTGCAGGTGATCTTCCCCAATCCGAAAACCTCGGGCAATGCGCGCTACACCTATCTTGCGGCCACCGCCTACGCCAAGGAAGCCTTCAAGGACGACGACGCCAAGGTGAAGGAGTTCGTCACCAAGCTGTTCAACAACGTGCCGGTTTTCGACAGCGGCGGGCGCGCCGCGACCACCACTTTCGTGCAGCGCGAAATCGGCGACGTACTCATCACCTTCGAGTCGGAAACGCGCGGCGTCCGCAAGGAGTATGGCGAGGACAAGTTCGAGCAGGTAACGCCTTCGGTCAGCCTGTTGGCGGAATTTCCGGTGGCGATCGTCGACACCGTTGCAGACGAGCATGGCACGCGCGATCTCGCCAAGACCTATCTCGACTTCCTCTATACGCCGGAGGGCCAGGACATCGCCGCCCGCAACGGCCTGCGGGCCCGGGACGCGGCGGTCGCCGCCAAATACAAGGCTGAGTTTCCCGACGTCCGCCTGCTGACGGTGGAGGACGTCTTCGGCGGCTGGGCCAAGGTCCAGGCCGAGCACTTTGCAGCGGGCGGCCTGCTCGACCAGACTTATGGCAGCCGCTGAGGCGATCTTCCAACTTTGACAGAAGCCGGCTTTGCCGGCTTCTTTGCTTTCGCGCCGCGAACGGTGATTTCTGGCACTTTCCGGGCGCATTCCGTCCAAAACGTTACAAAGAATCAACGCGTTTGTGCCTACCGTGAGAACGGACGGCTTGTTTTCGCGAACGGCTTCGCGTGATCAAACCGTCATGATTTGCACACAAACAGCCGCCAGACGCGGGTGGTTGGGGCTTCATGGGTTGACTCGGGGCATGCTTACCAAAAAAGGCAAATACGGCCTCAAGGCCCTCGTGCATCTGTCGGGCCTGCCGGTCGGCCAGCTCGCATTCGTCAACGACATTGCGGTCGCCAATAACATCCCCAAGAAATTCCTGGATGCCATCCTGGGCGAGTTGCGTAACGCCGGCTTCGTCCAGAGCCGCAAGGGCAAGGAAGGCGGTTACCGCCTTGCCCGGCCGGCTTCCGAGATCAAGATCGGCCATGTCGTGCGTGTCCTCGACGGGCCGCTGGCGCCGATCCCCTGCGCCAGCCGCACGCAATACCAGCGCTGCGAGGATTGCGACGAGGCGATCTGCCAGGTTCGGCACATGATGCTGGAGGTCCGGCAGGCGATCGCCGAGGTGCTGGACAACCGCAGCCTCGCGGCCATGCGCGACGCCGACAATGACGATTTCCCAGTCGAACTGACGTCGCAAATCTAGCGCGCGAGCAGGCTCAAGGCAGTCGCGACGGTGTCGGCGACCGGACGCGTGCCATCCAAGGTTATCGCCGCCTCGTCCGCCGCTGGCGCCTCGAGCGTGGCGAACTGGCTGTCGACCAGGCTTGCCGGCATGAAATGACCCTTGCGATTGCCGACGCGCTGTTTTGCTGTTGCCGGGTCGATCTCCAGGTAAACGAAAACGATATCCGGGCAAAAGCCGCGCAGGCGATCGCGGTAGCTGCGCTTCAGCGCCGAGCAGGCGGCGACCACACCTTGCCCGCTTGCGACCGACGCGGCCATCCGCAGGCCGATCGCGTCGAGCCAGCCCTCGCGCAGCGCGTCGGTGAGCGGCTGGCCGCTCGCCATGCGCGCGACGTTTTCGGGCGGATGCAGCCTGTCGCCTTCGATAAAGAGGGCGCCCAATGCCGCTGCAAGCGCTTCGCCGACGACCGACTTGCCGCAGCCGGCAACGCCCATCACCACGATGGCGGGTATCGTTCGAACAGTGCCCGCCCTCACGTCGTTCCCGGTCATGCAGGTCAGCGGCTTGCCGGCGCGCGGCCATAGAGCAGCAGCATGGCGACGATGACGACGCCGTAGATGATCTGCCGTCCCGCCTCCGGCATCTGCATGACAGAGAGAATGGACTGCAAGAGGGTGATCAGGATTACCCCGGCGACGGTGCCGAGATAGGAGCCGCGCCCGCCGAGGATCGAGGTGCCGCCGAGCACCACCGCGGCGATCGACGGCAGCAGATAGGCATCGCCCATCGACTGTGCCGCCTTGGAGGCATAGCCGGCCAACAGCACGCCGCCGAAGGCGGAGAGCCCGCCCGAAACCGCAAAGGCGATCATCACCACGCGCCTTGTATCGATGCCGGAAAGATAGGCGGCACGCTCGCGGTTGCCGATGCCGTAAACGGTGCGGCCGAAGCCGGTGCGGGTCAGCACGAACACCATTGCGGCGCCGATGAGCGCCCAGATGAGGACGGCGTTGGGCACGGCAGGAACGGCAAAGCCGGTCGCCAGATAGCGCATCGCACCGGTCGCCGAATCCTGCGGCGAGAAACCGCCCGTGTAGACCACCATCAGCCCCTGCGCGACGGCGTTGGTGGCAAGCGTGATGATCATCGAGGGAATGCGCAGATAGGCGACGCCGATGCCGTTGACGATGCCGATCAGAACACCGCAGAAGATGCCGAACGGAATGGCAAGCGCCACGCCGACGGTACCGTATGCGGCCGCGGCGCAGGCCATCATGGCGCCGGCAGCCACCGACCAGGGCACCGACAGGTCGATCTGGCCGAGCAGGATGACCAGCATCATGCCGGTCGCAATGACGCCGAGAAACGACGCCACCTTGAGCTGCTGCAAAAGGTATTCAGGCGACAGGAAGCTGCGCGAATAGAGGCTGCCGAGGAACAGCAGCAGCACGATACAGGCGAACGCCGTCAGCACCGCCGGGTCGGCGCGGCGGAGGAATTTCGGCATGCGGCCGGCGAGACCACTCACAGTCGTTTCGCTCACAGGAACCACTCCAGCCGGTTGCGGACCCGAAACAGGGCGAACGCGCCGAGGCTGACCGCGATCAGCAGAATGACGCCCTGGAACAGGGGCTGCCAGAGCGGATCGAAATCGAAGACGAACAGCAGGTCGCCGATGGTGCGGAAGGCAAGCGCGCCGAAGATCGCGCCGATGGCGCTGCCCTTGCCGCCGAACAGCGACACGCCGCCGAGCACGACCGCGGCAATCGAAAACAGCGTATAGGCGTTGCCGCTGGCATAGGCCGCATCACCGGTATAGGTGAAGAACGTCAGGAACAGCCCGCCGATCGCGGCAAGCAGCCCGGCAAGTGCATAGGCGGCGAACTTTCCACGCCGGATCGGCACGCCGGACATGTAGGCCGCCATCTCCGAGGAGCCGGCTGCATAAGCGGCGCGGCCGAGCACCGACCGGCTGAACGGCACCCAGACGACAAGCACGACCGCCAGCAGCGTCACCAGACTCGCCGGCACAATACCAAACAGGCGCCCGGTCAGCGCATCGGCGAGCCCTTCATTGACCGAGCCGCCGGGAAACGGCCGAAGCAGCAGCGCGATGCCGAAATAGACCGCGCCGGTGGCGATGGTGGCGACGATCGGCTGCAGGCGTCCATAGATGACGATCGCACCGTTGATTGCCCCGCACAGCAGCCCGGTGCCGAGCACAGCGAGGACGCCGAAGGCGGTCTCGATGCCGGTGCCGACGACCAGCCACGAGGCCAGGCAGTTGGTCAGCGTGAAGATCATACCGACCGAAAGGTCGATGCCGGCGGTGATCACCACCAGCGTTTGCGCCATGGCGACGAAGGCGAGCAGCACGCCCTTGTTCGAGGCCGTTTGTACGACGTTGGCGGTGAAGCCCGCCGGATGGTTCGAGGTGTAGATGACGAACATGACAACGAAGATGCCGAACGCCAGCAGCGTTCCGCGCTGTTCGGCAAGCCAGTAGCGCCAATCCTTCACGCGTCCGCTCCTTGCCTTGGCATCTCTTCGCGAATGTTGAGCGCGCTGGCGATCAGCGCCCGCTCGGTGATTTCGGCGCCAACCAGTTCGCGCTTGACCGCGCCGTCATAGAGCACCAGCACGCGGTCGCAGCAGCCGATCAGCTCGTCATAGTCGGTCGAATAAAACAGGATCGCCGCGCCCTGGTCGGCAAGCTTGCGCATCAACTGGTAAAGCTCCTGCTTGGTGCCGACATCGATGCCGCGCGTCGGATCGTTGAGCAGGATGATGCGCGGCTGCCGCATCAGCCATTTGGCGATGACCACCTTCTGCTGGTTGCCGCCGGACAGCGCGCCGACCGGAATGTCGAGGCCGGCGGTCTTGATCGCCAGGAGACCGACCATATCGTCGATCAGCCGCTGCTCGGCGGCGCGATCGATGATGCCGGCCCTGGACAGCCGATCGAGGGCGGCAAAGGAGAGGTTTTCGCGCACCGTCATCGGCAGCATCAACCCTTCCGTCTTGCGGTCCTCCGGGATCAACGCCATGCCGATCCGGTCATCGCGCGCGGCGGCCGGACTGGCGATCGCCACCGGCCTGCCGTCGATCAGTATCTGGCCCGACAGGCCGCGCAGTACACCGAAGAAGGCGAGCAGCAATTCGCGCTGGCCCTGGCCGTCGAGGCCGCCAAGCCCGACCACCTCGCCCGCCCCGACCGACAGCGAGACATCGTGCAGCCGATCCGTCCATGACAGGCTGCGCGCCTCGAGAGCCGGCGTTGCCGCAGCAGCCGCCCGCGCGGGCTTGGGCGGAAAGATGTGGCTGTATTCGCGCCCGATCATCAGCTCGACAACTTCATTGTCGCTCTTGGTGCCGGCCGCGTAGCTGGCGACATTGCGGCCATTGCGGAACACAGTGCACTGATCGGCCAGCTCGGCGATCTCATTCATGCGGTGAGAGATATAGAGCAGCGCCAGCCCTTCCGAACGCAGCCGCTTCAACACGGCGAAAACTCTGGCGACGTCAGCCGCGGTCAGCGCCGAGGTCGCCTCGTCGAGGATCAGGATGCGCGGCTTGCGCGCCAGTGCCTTGGCGATCTCGACCATCTGCCTTCTTGAAAGAGGAAGATCCTTGACCAGCGCCAGCGGATGGATATCGGAAGCGCCGGCGCGAGCCAGGGCTTCTTCGGCGATGCGGCGCTGCGCCTTGCGGTCGATCATGCCGAAACGCTTCGGCGGATCGGAAATGACGATGTTGTCGGCAACGCTGAGTTCGGGGACGAGCGACAGCTCCTGGAAGATGCAGACGATGCCGGCCTGGTTGGCGGCGGCCGGCGAAGCGAAGGTAACTTCGCTTCCGTCCAGCATCATGCGGCCCTCGTCGGGCGCAACGACCCCCGCCATGACCTTGATCAGCGTCGATTTGCCGGCGCCGTTCTCGCCGAGAATGGCGTGGATGCTGCCTGGAGTGACCGACAGTTCGGCCTTCTCCAGCGCCCGCACGCCGCCATAGCGCTTGGATATGCCTTCCATGCGGAAGAGCGGAACCGCACCGTCCATCGGCCCTCCCCAGGCGCTTGGCAATCAGGATGTCGAGCGCCGACGCCGCGGGATTCCCGCGGCGTCGGGCTGTCGGAGTTTACTGGTTTTCCTTGCTCTGGCCCATGATTTCCTGCGCCGTGAAATTGATGCCGCAGGTCGGGAAGGAATTGCCGACGAAGAAATTGTCGGACTGATCGGGGAAGAAATCCTGGCCTGCCTTGAAGTTCGGATCCTCGACGATCGCCAGCGGCAGCTTGACCGCTTGCGGCACGACCTGGCCTTCAAGTGCTGCAATCGCCGTCTTGATGGCAACCGCGACCTGAGCCGGGCCGGTGCCGGCCGACGAGCATTTCAGGCCGTCAGCGGCGAACTTGGCGCAGAATTTGCGGAAGCCGTTCTCCGTCTCGCCGCCGAACGGCACGAACGGATGCTTGGCATCGATCATCGCCTGCACGATGCCGGTATCGCCGCCCTGTCCGGTAATGCCGTCGAAGGGGCCGTTGGTGGCAATGGCATCGGCCGTAGCCTTTTGCGCAACGCCGTCATCCCATTTGCCGACGACCTCGGTGACATCCCATTTCTTGCCGGAAGCGTCGAGAACCTCGTGGATGCCGTTATGGCGATCGGTGTCGACGGACGTGCCGGCGACGCCGCGCACTTCCAGCACCTTGCCGCCGTTCGGCACGTGCTTGACCAGCCAGTTGGCCCACAATTCGCCAAGGCCTTTCTGGTCGACATTGACGTTGATGGCATCCTTGGTGTCGAGGATGTTGTCGAAGGCGACCAGCACCACGCCGGCTTCCTTGGCCCGCTTGATGACAGGACCGAATGCGGTCGGGTTCTGGGCGTTGACGACAATCGCGTCATAGCCGGAATCGATGAAATTGTTGATCGCCGAAATCTGGGCCGGCACGTCTTCGCCGGTCGAGACCACCTTGAATTCCTTGAGCTTGGCCGCGACGTCCGGCTGCGCTGCATAGGCCTTTGCCGTCTGCACCATCTGGATGCGCCAAGTGTTGGCGATATAGCCGTTGGCCAGAGCGATGCGGTACGGGCCGTCTTTCTTGGGGAACTTGAAGAACTGCGTATCGGCCGACCAGGGCGCGAAGCAGTCAGGCTCGGCCGATGGCCCCTTGACGATTTCAGGATCGGCGATCGCCGACGAGCTCAGCATGACGAAAGCAGTGGCGGCAACGATACCGCCAACGAGTGACTTGATCATCGATATTCCTCCCAGTTGCAGTTTTGTTTGTTGTTACGCCGATGAATTTGCGCGTTTCCGGCCCGGCACCTCCCGCCGTACCCGTCGCGCGTTCAGGTGGCCGAATGCCGACCCGATCCCCTCCTTTGCTGCCCGGCTAGTCCCACAAAAACTATCATATTATACATAATAAACAAGCATGAGCTGTCGCTTATGTATAATAAACAGCCTCCCATCGTCGGGGCGAAGTATCGCCCGGCGATAACTGGTAGCGCTACCATGACGTAGTGTAAAGCGCCATTGCGTCGAAGCTCGCTTCAGCGCGCCGTGCTCTCACGTCGCTTGAGTTCGAAGCCAAGGTCGACGACCCGCTGCTCTGGCCTGTTGCCTTCGATCGCCGCAAGCGCCATGGCGACCGCCCGCCGGCCGATCTCGTAGCGGTAGGTCCGAACGCTGGTGACCGACGGAAAGGCCACCTCCATCATGTCGAGATCGTTGAAGCCAACGATACCGATCGTCTTCGGCACGGCGATCGAAGCGCGGTGGCATTCGAACAGCACGCCAAGGGCGATATCGTCATTGTTACAGAACACCCCATCGAGGCTCGGCACCTTGGCCAGCGCGTCGCGGAACAATTCGCGGCCGAGGGTGACGCTGGAGGGCACCGGCGTCGTGGTGGTGAGCCTCGGATCGAACAGGCCGGCCGCCTCCATCGCCGCGCGATAGCCGGCAAGCCGCCGCTGCGAACGCGGATCCATGCGCGCACCGATGAAGCCGATCCGGCGATAGCCTGCCTCGATCAGATGTTCCGCAGCCGCCTTGCCGCCCTCGAAATGCGAGAAGCCGACCATCATGTCGACCGGATCGGGCCCGGTCTCCATCACCTGCACCACCGGACAGCCTGCCGTTTCCAGCAGTTTTCGCGACGCCGGCGTCTGGTCGATGCCGGCCACGATCAGCGCCGCTGGGCGTTGCGGGCCAAACACCTGCAGCAGCCGCTCTTCCTCGAGGCCGGAATAGTGGGTGTTGCCGAGCTGAATCCGGAAAGGGCCGTCCGACAGGCTGTCGTAGATGCCGCGCACCACTTCGGCAAAGACGTTGTTGGTAAGCGACGGCACCAGAACGCCAAAGACCTCGGCGCGCGCCGAAGCCAGCGCCCGCGCATTCGGGTCGGGCACATAGCCGAGCTCGTTCACGGCCGACTCGATCTGGCGGCGCAGATCTTCCGAGACACGCCCCGGCTCACGCAGGGCGCGCGATACGGTAATGGCGCCGACGCCGGCCTTGCGGGCGACATCGGCGATGGTCGGGCGGCCGCCGCCGCGGCGCGAGCGCGGCTTGATCACCGTACTCGTCCGGACGCCGGGCAACCGCCCACACGCGACCGTGAAACGATGTTCAGCGTTTTTGAAACTGCTGCCATGCCAAACTGGCCCGTTGCCACACCTTGTCTGGCGTCGCGCAGCCTTCGGCTGTTGTCAAGCGACGGCCGGAGAGACTGTATCCGTACCGCTGTGCTTCAGGCCGCCACAGCAGCGCTGCGCCGGGCCTTCCACAGCAGCAGCAGCATGGCCAAAATATTCAGCAGGTTCCAGGCAATGCCGTTGAGGAACGCGGCGGCATAAGAACCGGTCAGATCGTAGATCCAGCCCGACATCCAGCCGCCGATCGCCATGCCGAAAATGGTCGCCATCATGACGATGCCGACGCGCTGGCCAGCCTCCTTGGCTGGCATATATTCGCGCACGATGATCGCATAACAGGGCACGATGCCGCCTTGCGACAGGCCGAAGACCAGCGAGACGACATAAAGCGAGGCAAGCCCGTCGAACGGGATATAGAACAACAGCGACAGGCATTGCAGCACCGAGCCGATCAGCAGGGTTTTCACGCCGCCGATGCGATCGGCAAGGAAACCCGAGCCAAGCCGGCTGACGACGCCCGCCGCCAGCATGATCGACAGCATATCGGCGCCATGCGCCACGCCGTAGCCGAGATCCATGCAATAGGCGACGATATGGACTTGCGGCATCGACATCGCCACGCAGCAGCCGAGCCCGGCCACGATGAGCAGCGCCTGCAAGGCCGCCGGCGACAGGGAGATCGGCTGGACCACGCGGCTGCCCGGCGATCCCGGAGCCGCCTGGGGCGGTGCGCCGCGCCGGAGCAGCAGGATCAAGGGCACCATGGTGACCAGGCAGACGACGCCGATCGCGGCATAGGTGAAGCGCCAGCCTTCGGTCTGCATGACATAGGGCATCGCCGTCGGCCAGATCGCTCCGGCGAGATAGTTGCCGGACGCGGCAGCCGTCACCGCGACGCCGCGGCGACGGTTAAACCAATGCGAGATATCGGCGATCAAAGGGCCGAAGATCGCCGACGAGCCGACGCCGATCAACAGGCCCTGGACGAGGGTGAACTGCAGGATCGAACTGGTCAACGACGCCAGCAGGAAGCCGGCGCCAAGTGTAATCGCGGCAATCAGCGCCGGGATCCAATACCCCATGCGGTCGATGGCGCGGCCGAACAGCACATTGCCGGCGGCAAAGCCGACCATGGTCGCGGTGTAGGGCATCGAGGCAGCGGCGCGATCGACGCCGAATTCTGCCTGCACGGCAGGCAGCACCACCACCACCGCCCACATGCCGACCCCGCCGATCGTTGCCAGCAGCATCGAGATGCCCAGCCGTATCCAGGCATAGGCACTGTCGATGCCGGAACTTTCTGCCTGGCTTGAGACGATTGGGGTCAAGAGCTTTTCCTGTCCGCAGTTCTTGAATCGGCGGTTCTGACCACTATCGGCGCATTCGCATCGCCGAGCAGCGCCACGACAGGCAAATCCGTGGCTCCAGGGATTCGGGCCGAAGTGGAACAGGGGTGCGCCATAAGGCGTTTTCCGGCAACGACCTAGTGGAAGGAGTTTGCCATGACCGCGCAACGGAAATGGTCCGCCGACGTCACCGAGCACAGTGACGCGCTGGACCTCGAGGAACATATCTTCGAATCCCACGATCCAAGGAAAATCGCCGCCTCGTTGAAGCGATCGGCCGAGCACAGCGACCGACGCAAGGCAGGGCCGTTTCAATCCGCCATGTCGATGCTGAATTTCTACATCAACCGCGCCGGCAAGAACCTGCCGGCGGCGCAGAAGGAAGTGCTGGAGGACGCAAAGGATGAACTGCGCGTCCTTTTTGGCCGCCCAAAGGAAGACTAGAATCGGTCACCATTAATTGGTTCTGCCAAATTCGGCTGAACTGGACCTAGTGACAGGGCCTCTTTGTCGCCAGTCTGCAGGCTCGGCTTGTCTTCCCAAGCCCGCAAAAGCCTGGCGTCATGACGGTCAAGATCGGCATCAATCCCATCACCTGGAGCAATGACGACGTTCCGGCGCTTGGCGGGGATACGTCCTTGGAGACTTGCCTGTCGGAAACGGCGCTGGCCGGCTACCGCGGCACCGAACTCGGCGGCAAATTTCCGCGCCAGGCTGAAGTGCTTGGGCCGCTCCTGTCTTCCTATGGCCTGGAACTCGTTTCCGGCTGGTATGATGGCCGCATTCTCGACCGCACGGTCGACGAGGAATTCGCGGCGATCACCCCACATCTTCAGCTGTTGCGCGACCTTGGCGCCAGGATCGTCGTCTACGCCGACACCTCGCGCGGTCGCCATGACGGCATTTTCGCACCGATCTCCGAGCGTCCGCGCCTCGCCGACAGGGACTGGCCGTCCTATGGCAAGAAACTGACCGCCCTCGCCGACCGCATGGCTGCATTCGGGGTCGGCATGGCCTTCCACCACCACATGGGCACCATCGTCGAGACGGACGATGAAGTCGACAGGCTGATGGCGGCGACGGGCCGAAGCGTCGGCCTTTTGTTCGATACCGGCCACTGCCTGTTTTCGGGCGGCGACCCGCAATCGCTGCTGCAACGGCATCTCGACCGTATCGTGCATTTCCATTGCAAGGACGTTCGCAGGGCGGTGCTGGAACGGGCACGCCGCGAGGACATGAGCTTCATGGCGGCGGTAATGGACGGCATTTTTACCGTGCCCGGCGACGGCTCGGTCGATTTCCTGTCATTGCTGAAACCCCTCGCTGCGCGCGGCTATGAAGGCTGGCTCGTTGTCGAAGCCGAGCAGGATCCGGCCAAGGCGCATCCGCTGACCTATGCCAGCAAAGGCTATTTCTCGCTGCTCGCCACCGCCCGCGAGGCCGGCTTCGAAGTGGCGACTCGGAAGGCAGGCTGACCGGCCCGCATTGCGAGCCGGAGGAACATAATGGGCGCGCGCCTCGATGGGGTTAGCGACGCGAAAGCGCCCGGCGATCCGCGCCGCCTTGCTCCCTGCGCGGCGCGGATCGCAGAATCCCGGCTCTGGATTAAAACCCCGACTTTCAAGCTTGAGGCCGGCCGGAAGCCGTGCCTTGATGCAACCGAGGAGGAGCGACATGGCTTTCGAAGCTGCGCTTGGCATGGAACGGCTTTGCACCATCCGGGAGATTGCCGAGAAGGCGGAACTTGGCGCCGCCACCGTGCATCGCGCGCTGAAGAACAGCCGCGAGATCCGCCCCGAAACCAGGCGACTGGTGCTCGACACTGTCTGCCGGCTCAACGAGGAAAAGATCGCCCGCGCCGCCCGGTCCGTCGGGGGATAGTGCCGTGGCCGACCACATGCGCCTTTCCCTCGACATCATGTCGGTCGACCGCGCTTCGGAAGAACCGATGCATCGTCAGATCTACGGCGCCTTGCGACGCTTCATCCTTGACGGCCAAATCCCGCAGAACACGCTGCTGCCGTCGACGCGCTCGCTGGCCGAAGATCTGAAGGTCGGGCGCAACACGGTCATCGCCGCCTATGACCAGCTCCTTGCCGAAGGTTTTATCGAGGCGCGTGCCGGATCGGGCACCTGGGTGGCGCCGATCCAGCAGAACCGCCCCTTGGCATCCCTGCGCGCCGGACTGGCAGCGCCGCAAAAGCTGTCGCGGCGTGGCCAGACCATCGTCAACGGCCCGCAGCCGCCACGCAATGCCGGCGTCATCAATTTCCATCCCGGCGTGCCTGAAACGGCATCGTTTCCGTTCACCATCTGGTCAAGCCTTCTGGTGCGCAATGCACGCAGCCGCGACGAGAGCCTGCTTGGTTATCTCTCCTTTGCCGGCCACCCCGGCCTGCGTCAGGCCATTGCCTCGACCATCGGCCTGTCGCGCGGCATCAGCTGCACCGCCGACCAGGTGATCATCGTCACCGGTGCGCAGGCAGCGCTCGATCTGGTCTCGCGCGTGCTGATGGACGAAGGCGACCATGTCTGGATGGAGGAGCCCGGCTATCTCGGCGCCAAGAGCGCCTTTCTCGCCAGCGGTGCCAGGCTGGCACCGTTGAAGGTCGACCGGCGCGGCTGGCATCTTGCCGATCCGGAGCTGCCGCCGCCGCGGCTGATCTATGTGACGCCATCCTGCCAATGGCCGTTCGGCACAATCATGCGCATCGAGGAGCGGTTGCAGCTGCTCGACATCGCCGAACGCAACGGCGCCTGGATCGTCGAGGATGACTATGACGGCGAATACCGGTTCCGCGGCCGGCCGGTGCCGGCGCTACGCGGGCTCGATCATGCCGACCGCGTCGTCTATATCGGCAGCTTCGGCAAGACGCTGATTCCGGCGCTGCGCATCGGCTATCTGATCGTGCCGCGCGAATTGTCGGTTCCGTTCGACCGGGCGGTGAGCATCACCGGCCAGTTCGCGCCACTGATCCTGCAGGCAACGGTCAACGACTTCATCACGCAGGGCTATTTCGCCACGCACCTCAAGCGCATGCGCCGGCTCTATGCGCGCCGGCAGGCGAACTTCGTCAAGCTGTGCCAGGAGCATCTGGCCGAATGGCTGACCGTCACGGAAAACGATTCAGGCATGCAACTGCTGGCCAGCTTCGTCAGGCCCTATAAGGACAGCGACGTGGTCGCCGCCGCCGTCAAGGAGGGGCTCGACGTTCAGGGCATCTCCATCAACTACCACTCTACTGAACCCGAGCACGGCCTGCTGCTCGGCTACGCGGCAATGGACGAACGTCAGATCTTGCGCGCCGTTCTGGCGCTGCGCGCCGCGTTCCTAAGATTGGATAGAAGCTAGAGCCAGGCTCTCCATCTCGTTCACCGCGGGGTTGAGTCAATCGCCCGCAGTGATTAGGAATATGGGGCATCGGTCCTTGTTTTTCGGCGTTCGCGCAAAGCGCGCTTCCCAAGGCCGAACCTCCCCGAAAACCAGAAGCATGCCTACCGCCGGTATAGGCGGGCAACGCATTCATCTGAACCATGAGGATTGCCATGAGAACCGCATCCTGTGCCTGTGGGCAACTGAGGATCTCCTGTAACGGAGAGCCGCAGCTGGTCGCACAGTGCCACTGCCTCGACTGCCAGAAACGAACCGGCAGCACATACGGCGTCGCCGCCTTCTTTGCGCGCGACAAGGTAGAAGCCGAAGGCGACGCCAGTACCTACAGGCGATCGGCTCGGAGCGGCCATCACGTCACTTTCCATTTCTGCCCGGGCTGCGGCTCGAGCGTCTTCTGGGAGCCCGAGCGAAAGCCTGAATGGATCGCCGTCGCGGTCGGCTGCTTCGCCGATCCGGCCTTTCCGACGCCAGCGCACGTCGCCTGGGAAGAACGGCGTCACCCCTGGGTTTCCGGTTAGCGACTCCAACCCGCCAGGGCAGCGCTTTATCTTACTGGTTGATCTCGGGTTCAACGAGCTTCGCCAGATTTCGCAGCGACTCCTGCCAGCCGAGATAGCAGGCCTCAACCGGGATGGCGTCTGGAATACCTGTCTGCGTGATATTCACTTCGGTGCCGACCGACACTTTCTTCAATGTCACGGTCACCTCGATCTCGCCGGCCAGGTTGGGGTCGTCGAACCGGTCGATGTAACGCAGTTGCTCATTGGGCACGAGCTCGACATATTCGCCGCCGAACGAGTGGCTGTCGCCGGTGGTGAAGTTGCGGAAGGACATTTTGAACGTACCGCCGACTTTCGCCTCGAAGTGATGAACCGTGCAGGTGAAGCCGTTCGGCGGAAGCCATTTCGCAAGTGCATCCGCTTCGAGGAACGCGCGGTAGACTTTCTCCGGGCTGGTTGTCAGAACGCGGTGCAGCCGTACGGTGCCGGGCATATCGTTAATCCTCCGTGTTGGTGATCGATGCCCCCTAGGACGAGCGGAGCCCGGCCTATCCGACACGGGCCTGCGGATTTTTTGGCGACCGGTTATGCCGGCCGGAATCCTCGGCCGGCCACCGGACAAGGAACTCGACCGCAGGGTAGCAAACCGCGCCGAATCTGGTCTAGTTCACACTGTCGAACTTCTGCAGATCAACCGGTGCCGCCTTGCGCAATTCGATATCATCGAGCGAAGCATTCTCCAGCGCCACCCGCGCCGCCGCGTCGATGTTGTGGATCATGTCCTGAATGTCGGTATCGCTGTGCGCCGGGTTCATGGCGACCATCACGGTGCGGTTGAGGATGTCGAGAGAGTGCTTGCCGAGGTCGTCGGAATAATCCAGCCGCAGGCCCTGGTTCTCGGGCAGTGTGTAAGGATTGAGCGCCGGATGATGCGCGCCTTCATGCATCAGCACCTGGTCCCACTGGGTGAAATTGTGACGGCCGGTCTTGCCGGCAACGACGCTCGGAATGATCTTCGAAAAAGTCTGCGCCGCCTGCTCGCTCGGCAGCAGGTACATCACCTGTGCGGCGCAATCGTCGTCCGCGCTGTTCATCGGCGACGGCGTCAGCCCAAGATTGCTAAGGTGGCGGGTACCGGCCAGCACCGTCTTCTTCTCGGCTCGCATCGCCTCGATGATGCCGTCCAGCCGGTCGAGCTGGACGTTGAGCATCGCCCCCATCAGTTCGGAAGCACGCGCGCCGATGCCGGCGAAGGGTTTGATGCTGTCGCTTCTGCCCTGCCAGTAGAAATGGCAAGGGTCGATGGCGCAGCGCGCCCGCTCCGCCACTTTCGGGTCGCTGGTGGCGATGCCGCCGCCCTCACCCGAGGTCATATTCTTGAAATAGTTGAAGGAATAGGCGCCGGCATGGCCGATCGAACCGAGCTTGCGGCCCTCATAGCCGCCGCCGATGCCTTGGCAGACATCCTCCAGCACCAGCAAGCCGCGCTTGGCAGCAATGTCCATGATCGCATTCATGTTGCAGGCCGCGCCCCACATATGCACCGGGATGACCGCCCTGGTGCGCGGCCCGATGGCATCGCGCAAGGCGATGGGATCGATGGTCAGGCTCTCGTCGATGTCGACGATGACTGGAATGGCCCCTACCGACAGCACCGCGGTCGCGGTCGCCATATAGGTGTGCGCCGGCACCAGCACTTCGTCCCCCGGGCCGATGCCGAGGCCGATCAGGCCGGCGGCGAGCCCATAGGTGCCGCTGGCGGCCAGCGCGAAATGCTCGACGCCAAGATGCTGCGCATAGCGGGCCTCGAAGCGGTCGCATTCGCTGTCCTTGCCGTAACGAAACAGCGCGCCCGAGCGGATCACCCTGGCAATGGCTTCGATTTCCTCTTCGCCGGCGGTGTACATGACAGGCCTCCAGTCACTTGACAGTGTGGGTCACTTGATAATGTGGTCGCTTGATGGTGTGGACAGCTGTAGGCTTGTCGGCACAGTTTGAAAGAACCACTCCGCCGCTATTCGACCAAGCCATCTGCGCCCGGAAGACGGTTCCTATGACTGGTTTTGAACCGTGATTGGGGAAATCGGTAGCTAAGTGTCTCAGCCGGCAGGCAAATCGTACCCATCCGAATTCGCCAAAGTGGCCCTGTCGGAAACCCAGCTTTCGGCGTTCCATTCCGGCCAGTTGGGCAAACGGTTGGTTCCATGAAATACGGGACACACTTTGGAAGACCCTCGAAACCGGCGCGCCGGCGGGAAGGCGGCCGTTCGTGAACGCCGCCGGCTCCAGCAAACGGATCGTGCTCCACGAGGACGATGTCGGCATGTGCCACGGCGCCAACAGCGCCTTCCTCGGATTGAGCGGGCTGGGCGTCTGCAGTTCCGGCGCGGTGATGGTGCCATGCCCGTGGTTCCTCGAAATGGCCGAAAGCGCCGCCGCCAATCCTGGCCTCGACCTTGGCGTCCACCTGACGCTGAACAGCGAGAAGCAGCACTACAAATGGCGGCCCTTGACCGCGCCGTCGCGGGCGGCCGGCTTGACCGACGAGTTCGGCTTCTTCTGGCCGGATGTGGCGACCACGCGCCGCAAGGCGGTGCCGCAGGCGGTCGAGGCCGAGCTTCGCGCCCAGGTCGACACCGCCTATCGCGCCGGCATCGACGTCACCCATCTCGACGCGCATATGGGCGCGGCATTGTCGCCGGAATTTTGCGACATCTACATCAAGCTCGGGCTCGAATATCAGCTGCCCGTGCTGCTGACCAAGACCCTGTCCGCCTATTCCCCCAACGACAATCTGGTCGGCGTCACCGAGGAGGCGTTCCAGCGCGGCGTGGCGCTGGCCCGTGCCGGCGGCTTTGCCATTTTCGACGCCGCCATCCAGACGACCTGGGGCCGGCCGCGTTCCAGGCCGATCGAGCCGGCTTACAAAGCGCTCATCGAGGGCGTGCGCGAGGGCCTGACCTTCTTTTGCCTGCATTGCAACGCGCCCGGTGAACTCGAGCTGATCGAGCCGCGCTCCGCCTATATCCGCACCGAAGAGTACGAGCTGTTCCGCGACCAGGGCTTTCGCGACTGGCTCGCCGCACAGCCGATCGACGTCATCGGCATGAAGCCGTTGCGCGAGGAGCTTCGCGCCGCACTCTCGGCCGGGCGATTATCAACGACAGTCCGCGGCAACAACGCGGGCGAACAGCGATTGGCGTCGGCAAAGGCCCGCAAAGCGGCCACCCGATCCGCGACGTGAGCCGATCGTCGCGGCCGGAAAACGGCGCCAGAGGGATTGGAACTGCAACGACAAATGGGAGAATAAGATGAAAACTCTTCTGAAAGTGGCATTGGGCGCCTTCGTTTCGGCGGGCCTGATGACAGGCATTGCGTATGCTGCGGGGCTCAAGGATCCGAAGGACGTGCGCATCACCTTCGTGGTGCATGGGTCGGCGTCCGATCCCTATTGGTCGGTGGTCAAGCGCGGCGTCGACGACGCGGCCGCCCTTACCGGCGCCAAGGTCGAATATTACGCGCCGCAGGTCTTCGACGTGGTCGAGCAGGCCCGGCTTCTCGACGCCGCCATCGCCACCAAGCCGGACGGTATCGCCGTCTCCATCGCCGACGCCAATGCGCTCGGCAAATCGGTCAAATCCGGGCTTGCCGCCAATATTCCCATGGTGGTTCTGGATTCCGGCGAAAAGGAAGGCGCCGAGCTCGGCACTACGCTCTATGTCGGCACCGTTTCCGAATATGATTCCGGCAAGAAGGCCGGCGAGCGGCTGGCCAAGGAAGGCACGCTCAAGGTCGTCTGCATCAACCACGAGGTCGGCAATGTCAGCCTCGACCAGCGCTGCCAGGGCCTCAATGACGGGCTGAAGCCCTCCGGCGGCGGCACCGAGGTTCTGGCCGTGGCGCCCGATCCCGCAGACATCCAGCGCCGCACGGAAGCCTATCTGTCGGCGCATCCCGACACGCAGGCCGTCTTTGCGCTCGGCGCCACCGCCGCCAACCCGCTGATCCCGATGTTCCGCGACAAGGAACTGTTCGGCAAGCTCAAGCTCTACACATTCGACATCAGCCCGGAGGTTCTCGACTCTGTCGTCGCCGGCGAAATGGGCTTCGGCATGGACGCCCAGCAATATCTGATGGGCTATCTGCCGGTGATCTATCTGGTCGAGCAGGCAACGCACGGCTTCTGGCCGCAGAACAACGCCTATACCGGACCGCTGTTCATAGACTCACCGGAAAAAGCCAAGGCGATCCTGGCGCTCGCCAAAGAGGGCATCCGCTAGGCAAGCGCTCCGACGGAACGGGAGAATGCGCCAAGCGCTCTCCCGATCCGTTCGAAGATTGCGAATTGAGCGATTGGAGAGCCTAATGGCGGTCGTGGAAGACAAGGCGATACCTCCGGGCGAACTGAAGGCGACCGACCGCTTCGGCATGACGTCGAAGCGGGCCGCCGGCGCCGACGAGCGGCTGGCCAGCACCGGCAAGCTGACCCAGTGGCTGCGCCGGCCGGAAGCCGGTGCCGCCGGTGGGCTGCTTGCGACGATCATCATCTTTGCGCTGCTGCCGGGCGCGGCAAACCTCTATTCGCTGCAGGGATCGATGACATTCCTGACGCTGTCGGCGGAGCTCGGCATCGTCGCCACCGCGGCAGCACTCCTCATCATCGCCGGCGAGTTCGATCTTTCGGTCGGCTCCATGGTCGGCTTTGCCGGTGTCGTCATCGGGCTGACGGTGAAGTACTGGGGCCTGCCGCTATGGGGTGGCATCGCCTGTGCCTTCGCCGTTGCCATCCTCACCGGCTATCTCAACGGCCTGATCGTGGTGAAGACGCGCCTGCCCTCCTTCATCGTCACGCTCGCCACGCTCTATATCCTGCGCGGACTGTCGATCGGCATCACCCGCGCCGTCACCGGCCGCACCCAGATCCCCTACATACTCGAAGGCGCACCGGACCCGGCGACGGCCGGCATTTTCAACGGCCATCTGCTCACCAGCCTGTTCCGCTGGATGGGCGCGCAAGGCTGGATCGCCACCCGCAGCGACGGCATTCCCTTCGTCGCCGGCATTCCGATGTCGATCGTCTGGTGGCTCGGCCTGACGGCGCTGGCCGGCTACGTGCTCACCCAGACGAAATACGGCAACTGGATCTTCGCCACCGGCGGCGACCTGATCGCAGCCCGCAACGTCGGCGTGCCGGTCGATCGCGTAAAGATCAGCCTGTTCGTCTACACCGCTTGCGCGGCGACACTGCTTGCCACCATCCAGGTGATGGAGGCGGGCTCCGCCGACACCACGCGCGGCCTGCTCAAGGAATTCGAGGCGATCATCGCCGCCGTCATCGGCGGCGTGCTGCTCACAGGCGGTTACGGCACCGTCTATGGCGTGCTGTTCGGCGCGCTGATCTTCGGGCTGGTGCAGATGGGTATCTTCTACACCGGCATCGACACCGACTGGTTCAAGGTCTTCCTCGGCATCGTCATCCTGATGGCCGTGCTGGTCAACAACTACATCAGGCTGAAGGCGCTCGGCCGCGGAGGTGGCAAATGACCGAACCGGCCCAAATGACCGAACCGGCAATGGAACTGCGCGGCGTCAGCGTCAATTTCGGCTCGGTGCGCGCCCTCCAGGACATCGACATCAAGGTCTATCCGGGCGAGGTCCACTGCCTGCTCGGCGATAACGGCGCCGGCAAGTCGACGCTGATCAAGGTTTTGTCCGGCGTCTATCGGCCGAGCAAGGGCGAAATCCTGGTCGACGGCAAGCCGGTCACCTTCCGCAGCCCGCGCGACGCGCAGGAGCTCGGCGTGGCAACGGTGTTCCAGGACCTCGGCATGATCTCGCTGATGTCGATCACCCGTAACTTCTTCCTCGGCCGCGAGCCGACCAAAAGCAGCCTGCCCTTCTCGCGCATCGACAAAGAGCGCGCCAACACCATCGCCAGGCAGGCGATGGCCGATATCGGCATCGACGTGCGCGATCCGACGCAGGCCGTCGGCACGCTGTCGGGCGGCGAGCGCCAGTCGGTGGCGATCGCCCGCGCCGTGCATTTTGGCGCGCGCGTGCTGATCCTCGACGAGCCGACCTCGGCACTCGGCGTCCACCAGGCGGCGATGGTGCTGAAATTCATCATCGAAGCGCGCATGCGGGGCCTGGCCGTCATCTTCATCAGCCACAACATCCACCATGCCTATCCGGTCGGCGACACCTTCACGCTGCTCAACCGCGGCCGCAATCGCGGCACCTACGCCAAGTCCGAGATCTCACGCGACGAGGTCATCTCGATCATGTCGGGCGGCGAGGATCTGAAGGCGGTCGAGGCGGAGATTGCCGGCCTGCTCGCCCAGATCGGCAACCGGCCGCCTGCGGCGCCTTGAGCTGACAATCGGACATTGCGGGGAATGATCCAATGAGCAGGATACGCGTCGGGGTCGTCGGCGCCGGCATGATCTCGCAGGTCGAGCATATCCCCAATCTGCTGCGCCTCGGTGAATTGTTCGAGCTGGTCGGCGTCGCCGATCCCTCCAGGATTTCGCGGCAGTTCGTCACCGACACCCATGGCATTGCCAATTTCGAAACGATCGACCAGCTCTTCGACCAACGCCTCGACGCGGTGGTGATCGGCTCGCCGGACCCGCTACATCACGAACAGGTGCTGGCGACGCTGGCGCGGGGCCTGCATGTCTTTTGCGAAAAGCCGCTCTGCTATTCGCTGGCGGAAATCGCCGAGATCGTCGCCGCGCGCGATGCCGCCAGGAAAATCATGCAAGTCGGCTATATGAAGCGCTTCGATCCGAGCTACCGGCTGGCGCTCGCTTCGCTGCCTGGAACATCAAGCACGCTGCGCGCGGTCTCGGTGGAAGTGAAGGATCCCGACGCCTGGCCGTACATCGCCCATCAGCCCTACAGGCGCGGTACCGATATCCCAAAAGACATGATCGCCGCTGTCGCGGCCAAGCAGAAGCGCCAGGTCGAAGACGCCATCGGTGTTCCCGGGACCGACCTCGCTTTCCGTGGATTTACCGGTGCTTACAGCTCGGCCTTGATTCACGACGTCAATGCCGTCCACGGCCTGCTCGACGCGCTCGGCGTGCCGGACGGCGAGGTCGTCGGCGCGCAGATCTTTGCCAATGGCGACGGCGGCCAGGGCGCCGTCAAGCTGCTGGATGGGCAGGCGCTGTGGACCATGACCCACCTCACCGTGCCCAAGCTCGCCGACTACAAGGAGCGGATCACGCTGTTCTTCGACGATGCCAGCCTCGAGCTCGAATTCCCCTCGCCCTGGCTCAACCATCATCCGACCCGGCTGACGGTGACGACCTCGGACGGTCACACGCTGTCGAAGAAAGATTTGCGTGCCGGTTACGCCGAAGCCTTCGTCGAAGAGATGCGTGGCTTCTGGGCAGCGATCGTCAATGGCGATGCGGTCGTCAACCCAGCCGAACACGCCGCCCGCGACCAGGCGCTGCTGATCGGGCTGACCCGGCGGCATCTCGCGACCGCACCCTTCGACTGAGCACTCCACCTGTAGCCGAACGGCGCTATCTGGACTTGATGACGCTGTCGGTATTGGCCAGCAGCTTGCGCACCGCATTGCGCGCCGCGTCCGGCCGCTGCAGACGGATGCTCTTCTCGATTGCCTCATGCAGCCTCTGCGCATGCTGCAAATCGTCGAGTTCCCGCGTGGTATAAGCAAATAGATGATCGAATGCTGATTCGATCAGCACGCCGAGCGGCACCAGCAGGTCGTTGCCCGAGGCCCGCAGGATGGCGAGATGAAAACGCGTGTCGGCGCGCGTGCGCTCCTGCAGGTTGGTCGCCTCGCCCATCTCGCGGCAGGCCTGGCTGATCTCGGCCATCTGCTCGTCGGTGCGCCGCATGGCGGCAAAAGCGCTGGCCTCCGGCTCGATGATGTGGCGGAACTCCTGCACCGTCCGGAGGAACACCTCGCGGTCCGGCGAGGTCGCATACCAGGCCAGCACGTCGCGATCGAGCAGGTTCCAGCGTTCCTTCGGCTCGACCCAGCTGCCGATTTTGGGACGTGACGACAGCAAGCTCTTCGCCATCAGCATTTTTATGGCTTCGCGCACCGCCGAGCGGCTGACGTCGAAGGTCTCGGACCATTTGGCTTCGTTGGGCAGGATGGTTCCCGGCGGATAATCGCCGCGCACGATCCTCAGCCCGATTTCGTTGGCGAGCGACGCATGCACGCTCGAGCCCGGCATGCGCGCCGCATCGGCCCGGCGGATACCGCTCGTGCGTTCGGCGAACGCCTCGGCCGCTGTCTTTCCCTTATTCGGCTTCGCGTCCTGCATGGCTCCACAAAGTCCGGATTTGGAGGCGTGTCAAGGAGATGAAATCGCCGGCAATATCTCAGCTTGATTTTCCGCATCCGTCGCCTCGCCGACACCGCGCTTTGCCGAGCCTTCACGCCGGGGAGGCACGAACGGCTTCTCCTTGTCCCGACTGAATTCCTCGATCAGGAAATCAAGGAAGACGCGGATTTTCGGGGCGAGATGCTGGCGTGCCGGATAGACCGCGTAGAGCGTGGTTTCGACCTTGTCCCAGTCATCCAGAGCCGATTGCAGCCGGCCTGCTTTCAGGTCGCTTTCGACATAGAGATAAGGGATCAGGCTGACGCCGAAGCCGGCGCGCAGCGCATCGCGCACGGCAAGGCTTGACGAGACCGAATATCGTCCGTCGATGGCGATCCGCTCGGCTCGGCCGTCCTTGCGGAACTCCCATATGTCCGCATGCCCCGAGAGGCTGAACCGGATGCAATTGGCCGCCTTCAAATCGGCGGGCGTTTTGGGCCGGCCATGCTTCTCGAAATAGGACGGAGCTGCGCAAATCACATGCGGCATGATCGCAAGCTTTCGGGCGACCAGGCTGGAATCCTCGAGATTGTCGCTGCCGCGAATGGCAAGGTCAAATCCCTCCCGCACGATATCGACGCGCCTGTCGTCAAGGTGCAGATCGAGCTTCAAATCGGGATAGCGCGATAGAAACGCGGGCATGGCAGCCGAAAGCCGCGTCAACGTGACAGTCATCGGCGCGCTGACCCGCAACGTGCCGCTCGGCGCCGTCTTGATCGGGCCGAGCACCTGGTCGGCCCTGGCCAGCGCATCGAGCCCCTGCGTGACATGCTCCAGGTAGATCCTGCCCTCTTCAGTCAGCGCCATGCGCCGCGTTGTCCGGTTGATGAGCCGCACCCCCAGATCCGCCTCCAGCTCGGCGATATTCTTGCTGATCGCGGGAGGCGAGAGACCGAGCCGCCGTCCGGCTTCGGCAAAACTGTTCAGTTCCGCCACCTGGCGGAAAACCTGCAGCGCAGTCAGGCGATCCATCTCACCATTCTCTTCTAGTAAATAATGTCTTTCAATTATCGCATATTATCGCTCATTGGTAAATTCTCTATCTGCTATCCGAACGGCTTGCTCAATTTCGGAATGACATGATGACCAACCCCGCAATCTCCCTTATCGAGCGACGCATGTCGGCCAATCGGTTCGATGCCTCGCATGCATTGACGGATGCCGAGGTCGAGGAACTGGCACGCCTCGCAACGCGCGCGCCAAGCGCCTACAACCTTCAGAATTGGCGTTTCATCGCCGTGCGGACGCCGGAAGCAAAGGCGCGGTTGCGCAGCCTGGCCCACGGCCAGGTCAAGGTGCAGGAAGCAGCGGTCACCTTCATCATCTGCGGCGTACTCCCCGACCACGCTGCCCTCAATGCAAGGCTGCGTCCTTTCGTGGAAGCCGGCTTCATGCCGGTGGATATGGCTTCGGGCTGGCAGGAAGGCGCCCGCGCACAATATGCCGATCCTCTAGCGGCCCGCGACGAAGCGGTGCGCTCGGCAACGCTTGGCGCCGCAACGCTGATTTTCGCGGCCGAAGCGCTGGGCCTCGGCTCCGGTCCGATGGCCGGCTTCGACGCCGAAGGCGTGGCCCGCGAGTTTGGCCTTGGGCGCAATGAAGTGCCGGTGATGCTCATCGCGGTCGGCCGCGCCGCGCCCGGAAACTGGCCGCAAAAGCCGCGCCGCCCTCTTGCCGAAGTTCTGGAAATCTTATGAAAACGCACCGTTCCGATCTGCTGCTTACAGCCATCGCACCCGCGATATGGGGCAGCACCTATATCGTCACCACGCAGTTCCTGCCGAACTTCTCGCCGATGACGGTAGCAATGCTGCGAGCCCTGCCCGCCGGATTGCTGCTGCTGGCGATCGTTCGGCAACTGCCAACGGGCATATGGTGGCTGCGCAGTTTCATCCTCGGAGCCCTCAACATCTCGATCTTCCTGAGCATGTTGTTTGTCGCCGCCTACCGGCTTCCGGGCGGGGTCGCGGCGACCGTGCTGTCGGTCCAGCCGTTGATTGTGATTTTCCTCGCTGCTGCCCTGCTTGCCAGCCCTGTCCGCCGGTTGGCGATCGTCGCCGCCCTTGTCGGGATCGCCGGTGTCGCGTTGCTGGTGCTGACCCCGAACGCGACGCTCGATGCGCCCGGCGTTGCCGCCGGCCTCGCCGGGGCGGCCTCAATGGCCTTCGGAAGCGTGTTGAGCCGCAAGTGGCAGCCGCCAGCATCGCTGCTCGCCTTTACGGCATGGCAACTGACTGCCGGTGGTCTCCTTCTCGTTCCGGTGGTCCTGCTTTTCGAACCACCCATCCCGCTCCCGACCGCGGCCAATCTGCTTGGACTGGTGTGGCTCGGCCTGATCGGTGCGGCGCTGACTTATGTCCTCTGGTTCCGGGGCATTGCGCGACTCGAATCCGCAGTGGTGTCATCGCTGCTTTTCCTCAGCCCGGTGACCGCCGTGCTGCTTGGATGGGTATTCCTGGATCAGACACTGACCTTGCCTCAAATCGCCGGCGTCGTTTTCGTCATCGGCAGCATCTGGCTGGCTCAACGGCCCAATGGCAAGGAGTCCTAATGCATGTCGCGCACAAGTGTGCAGCGGTTTTGCGATAACGACATGCATCAAAACAAGAACCGAAAGCGCGTCGCATGAGGCCGGTCGAACGCGCGCGTTTTAGGCCGCCGACTTGTGTCGGCGGATTGTCCGGCACTATGGTCAAGCGGCATAGCCGGAGGATCTGCCGATGCCACAACGCCCCTATGATGAGCGGCTGCTCCGTCAGGCGTTCGAAGTCGCGCGCAGGGCCCGCGATGCCGGCGAACATCCCTTTGGTTCGCTTCTCGCCGCAAGGACGGCAATGTGTTGCGCGAGCAGCCCAACGCTTACAAAGCCGGCGGGGGCGACCGCACCGCTCATGCCGAAAGGCTGCTGGCGTCGTGGGCGGGGATGAATGTCAGTCTCGAAAAGCTGGCTTCCTGCACCCTCTACACTTCGGCCGAACCTTGCGCGATGTGCTCCGGGACAATCTATTGGGCGGGCATCGGACGGGTCGTCTTTGGGCAGAGCGAACATGACCTCAAGGGGTTGACGGGCGCACATGTCGAGAACCCCACACTCGACCTGCCCTGCAGGATCGTCTTCGAAGCTGGGCAGCGTCCGACTGAAGTCGTCGGCCCGCTGCTTGCCGATGAAGCGGCACAACTCCAGGCCGAATTCTGGAACGACAAGTAGCTCAATTGCCGCGCGGCGGGAAACGAGTGAGTGCTAGGCTCAGGACTTATTGATTAAAAGTATTGTCCCCTTCAAACAAGTGAAGCGGGGATCATCGGGGAGCCTTAACCCCTTTGGGCCTAAAGAGCAGCGGGGATGGGGTTGCCGGTTCCATCCCTGCTCAACTGCGAGATGCGCAATCGGCCAGCTGAGATTTCCTCCCCGTCGCGAACGACTACGACCACGAGTTTTGCAGGCTCCTGGAAGACCAAGGTTGACAGTTGAATGTTCATCCTAAGAGCCAATAATTTGACTGCATCCTTCTCAAATTCGAGGGGTCCTCTCTGGGGGATGATGTCGGTCTTCGGCACTGGAGCTTCTATCAAATCAACTACCCCACCGGCCTTGGATTCAAGACGAACTTTTATCGCGAGGGTAGGCAAAGTTTCTGGATACGGCTCAAGGTATTTAATCAGACACCATAGCCCAGTGGGCAACGCCCACGGCAAAGGTCCGTCGAATAAAACGACATCATTATAGACCCCTATGTGCAGTTGCTTCCCGTTGGCCTCCTGTCGAAGGTCATCGCAAAACACGACGCTAGCATGGGGGTTCAAAATCATGCTGCCTCAAGGCGTATTGAGACCGCACTGACGGTATCGGTTCCCGGCAGGATGGGATGCTGCCCGGAACTTGGTGTGGTCCCCGCTCCGAGCGTGAGCGGCTGTATCTCGCCCGCGGGCCCAAACCGACGGTTCATTTTTCTGTCTACGACCACAACCTCTACGTCTACCTCAAGGGCAATCGCGAGGTCCGAGATAGTGTCTATTTCCCAGTTCGGCTTTGTTCCTGAAAACCAGCGAGAGACCGCAGACTTGTTAATTCCGAGGCGATCAGCAAGCTGACTGAGGGTGAGCCCCGTTTCCGCTTTCCTGGCTTGGATGACCGCCCAAAAGGCACTCACAAAAGCCGAACGAAGCATCCCACGTTCGAACTCTTGAACGAACGCTTGGTCGGAAACCTTATTAGATTTTTTCATCCACATCTCGACACATTCCCTTCACGTACTCTAACGCTGTTGCTGCACGAAAAGGTTGCGCATTACCCATGGTGTTGCCCCAAAGATCGGGGATTCCAGCGGCGGTTTCGCTATAGTTCTTTTTGATTCCTAGCCAGTGTCGGCAATGCAGTCCTAAACCTATGAATACACCGGCGTCGAGGAACCTACCGAATAGACGCACTTGGACATGCCTGGGCTTTCGCGCACAAATTACCCAGACCTCGTCAACAGAATGCAGCCGTTCGATGTCTGGCCCCCGCTCGTCTGGGTCTCCTTTGAGGCTTGCCGTCACGAACCAACCGAAACAAAAAATCGCGATCAGTTCTTCCATTTTCGCCATCGGCAAATGGCTTAAGTCGGGATCCTTCCCAGCTAATCCTCTATAAACATTTGGCGTCACATACAGAAACCGCTTGGCCTCCACCTTCTGGTTAAGCGCAGGCCGCGCGACGAGCCGACCGGTTTCGACCGCCCGATACAAAATAGAGTTAGTTGCGTTTAAAGTCAACAATTTCCCCCGCTGGCCGCACCGTTCCTCTCGAATGGGGAAATGTGTTATTACCAGCCAGGAGATAGCCTATGTCAGATTCGAGCTTGAGTCAGGCCCTGCGAGCAAATCGATTGGAAGATTTCATCAAGCAACGGAAGCCAAAGGCGTTGGCCCTGTGGATAAAGCCGTTCTTATTCACGCCCCCCAAGTCATCAAACACAAGACAGGATCAGATCAACATCGCGTTCTGCATCAGGCGATAGTTCGACCGGAAAGTGAATTCGGCAAGGTAGCGATCCATGTATTTGGCCGGCGCGTGAATGTGGTCGAGCGAACCGAGTTCTTGAACAGGCTCCAAAAAATCTCAACATAATTGGTCGAAAGGAATTCGCCGGTGGCGTTGTAGAACGTCGACCAAATGTTTTTGCAGTGCCTCACGGTGCCGAGCTTGTACCCGTCACCCTCTATAACCCATAGGACATGAGTTCGTCGGTCGAGACGACAGAGCCCTTCTCAACTCGCGTCGGGGCTGGCCCAGTGCCGCCATCGCGTCAGCTGCGCCCGTCAGCTCGTCTTGACATATTTTCGCCAGCTGTGCTCCGGCCGAAAGCCGAGCATATCCCGTGCCTTGCGGTTGGAGAGCAGCGTCTCGTATTCGCCAAGTTCCCCCTTGACCGGCACATCGGGATAAAACCGCTTCAGGAGTTCGGCTGTCGGCAGATCGGACGAGGTGTCGTCGTTGGCCGCGTTGAACACCTGATAGCCGAGCCCGTCCTTTTCGATGGCGCGCAGCGTGATCTGGCCGAGATCGCGCGCGTCGATATAGCTCCAGGCGATGCGCTTGCGGAAACCTGGATCGGCGAACCATTTCGGAAACAGCGAATATTCGTGCGGCTCGATGACGTTGCCGATGCGCAAGGCATAAATGTCGAAGCCGCTGCGCAGGGCAAAGGCGCGCGCCGTCTTCTCGTTGACGACCTTGGACAGCGCGTAGCTGTCCATCGGGTCGACGTCGTACTCCTCGTCGAGCGGAAAATGCGTCGGGTTGCGCGGCTCGTTGGCGAAGACCAGCCCGTAGGTCGTTTCGCTGGAGGCGATCACCACCTTGCGGATGCCGAGCTTCACCGCGGCCTCGATGACGTTGTAGGTGCCGAGCGCGTTGATGCGGAACACCTCATTGTCGGGCGTGATCATGATGCGCGGGATCGCCGCGAAATGCACCACGGCATCGACCGGCTGCGTACGCAGCGAAGGGTCGAATTCATGCAGGCCGATATAGCTCGACAGCGCATTGAACACCTGCCCGCTGTCGGTGATGTCGGTGATCAGCGTGCGCACCTTGGGATTGTCGAGCGGCTTGGTGTCGATGTTGAGCACCTGGCAGCCCTGCTCGACCAGATACTGCACGACGTGGCGCCCGGCCTTGCCGCTGCCGCCGGTGAACATGATCCGCTTCGTCATTTTGCTCTCCCTAAGATTCATGTGTATTGTCAGACAATACCGAACTCTGCAATCGCCTGCCATGGCATGCGGCAAAAACCCGCTTCAACAATTCGCCGGCAATGTGCAGCGCCGTCATCCATCACTGCAAATAGGACGAAACGACATGAACACGACCGCCGCGAGCGAAAAGATCGGCTTCATCGGGCTTGGCCTGATGGGGCACGGGATAGCGAAGAACATCGTCGACAAGGGCTATCCGCTGACGTTTCTCGGCCGCAAGAACCGCACGCCGGCGGAAGACCTTCTCGGCCGCGGCGCCAGGGAAGCGGCAACCTCGAGCGATGTCGCGGCGGGATCGACGGTTGTCTTCATCTGCGTCACCGGCTCGCGCGAGGTCGAAGCCATCATCCGCGGCCCAGGCGGCCTCAAGGAAGGCCTGAAGCCGGGATCGGTCGTCGTCGACTGCTCGACCTCGGATCCTGTCTCGACGGTGGCGCTGGCCGCCGAACTCAAGGCGCTCGGCGTCGACTATGTCGATGCCCCGCTCAGCCGCACCCCGAAGGAGGCTTGGGAAGGCACGCTCGACGCCATGGTCGGCGCGCCCGACGCGGTCTTTGCCCGGCTGAAGCCGGTGCTCGAAACCTGGGCCGGGCGCATCGTCCATATCGGCGATACCGGCGACGGCCATCGCATGAAGCTGCTCAACAATTTCATCTCGCTCGGCTACGCCGCGATCTATTCCGAGGCGCTGGCGCTGGCGCAGAAGGTCGGCATCTCGCCGCCGCGCTTCGACAGCGTCATCCGCAACGGCCGCATGGATTGCGGCTTCTACCAGACCTTCATGCGCTGGACGCTGGAAGGCGACCGCGACGCGCACAAATTCACCATCGCCAATGCCTTCAAGGACCTCACCTATCTCGAATCGATGGCGGGTGCTGCCGGCATCGCCAACCCGCTCGGCAACGCCACCAAGAACGCCTTCGCCGGCGCCTTTGCCACCGGCCCCGCCGATCAGTACGTGCCGATGCTGGCCACGCATATCGGCAAGGTCAACGGCGTCGACCTGATGCCGACCAGGGATGGCAAGAAGCAGACGATCTGAGGCTTGTGCGATACGCCCGGTACACTGCCTTCAATCGAGGCCGGCGCTGCCCCTCATCACCCTGCCGGGTACTTCTCCCCGTATAGTGACGGGGAGAAGGACGCCTTCGCCAATGATTTCGCCAACTGCCTGCGTTGCAAGCCAACTGCCTGCGTTGCAAGAACAGCCCCTTCTCCCCGTCACTATACGGGGAGAAGGTGGCGGCAGCCGGATGAGGGGCAGCACCAACCTATATGACAAATCAATAGCGCAACCGGGCAGATGACGTCGTCGGTGTTGTCGAAAAGTCGGTGCATTGCAACACGCAACGTCCGATCGAAGAGAAAGCCAGAAACAAAAAACCCGCCTCGGTGGGCGGGTCGTTGGAGCCAATTAGCACCATACCGAAATTAGTAGCATAGCTGCCGGCACAAAGCAAGAACAAAATATGCCCCCCGGTCGCACAAAGCTCAACGGTGTCGACGTCATGCCGGCCAAGGATGCGAAAAATGCAGACGATCTAAGCGCATGGGCAATGCGCACGGCGCGCTATTTTTCAATCAACGCCAGCGCCGCCCCTCATCGCCCTGCCGGGCACTTCTCCCCATATAGTGACGGGGAGAAGGACGCTTTCGCTGATGATTTCGCCAACTATTTCCATTGCAAAAGAGTGTGCCAAGATCGCGGCCAGCCCCTTCTCCCCGTCACTATACGGGGAGAAGGTGGCGGCAGCCGGATGAGGGGCGGCGCCGGACTTTGCGGTATAAATCACCGGCGCGACCGGCCGATGACATCGTCGGTGTTGGCAAGAAGCCTGTGCACCGCGGCGCGGGCTGCGGCGGGCCGCTGCAGGCGGATGTTCTTCTCGATCGCCTCGTGCAGTGCCTGCGCCCGCCGCTGATCGCTGGTCTCGCGGGTGACGAACTGGAACAAATGGTCGAGCGCCGATTCGATCAGCACGCCGAGCGGCACCAGCAGATCGTTGCCCGAGGCGCGCAGGATGGCGAGGTGAAACCGCGTGTCGGCGCGGGTGCGCTCCTGCAGGTTGGTCGCCTCGCCCATCTCGCGGCAGGCCTGGCTGATCTCGGCCATCTGCTCGTCGGTGCGCCGCATGGCGGCAAAAGCGCTGGCCTCCGGCTCGATGATGTGGCGGAACTCCTGCACGGTTCTGAGGAACACCTCACGGTCCGGCGAGGTCGCATACCAGGCCAGCACGTCGCGATCGAGCAGGTTCCAGCGTTCCTTCGGCTCGACCCAGCTGCCGATCTTCGGGCGTGACGCCAAAAGGCTCTTCGCCATCAGCATCTTGATCGCCTCGCGCACCGCCGAGCGGCTGACGTCGAAGGTCTCGGACCATTTGGCTTCGTTGGGCAGGATGGTTCCCGGCGGATAGTCGCCGCGCACGATCCTCAGCCCGATCTCGTTGGCGAGCGACGCATGCACGCTCGAGCCGGGAAAGTGTGCGGCGTCGGCACGTCGAACGCCCGCCGGCCGCTCAGCCTCTGCCTTCAACTTGGCGGGTCGCTTTTTTGATGTCGCGTCCGGCATTGGTATTCCCCGGCAACTGCTTGTCGAAAGCCTGAACTCAGGGCACGGCAAAGCAGCGGCCTACGCTCCAAAGCAGCGTCGCCTCGTGCGTTTGTATGGACGATGCGTAACGGGGCGCCCGACGGGCGCCCCGAAACTGCGAACCTACTTCTGGATGCAGGTGTCGACGGTGTCCTTGGTGCATTCGTCGAGGCCGGTGAACACCGGATCGGCGACCGGCTTGCCGTCGACCAGGTCGATCATCACCGAGGGTGCCTTGTAGCCCATCTCGAACGGCCGCTGGCCAACCAGCGCAGTCACCAGCCCGTCACGGGCAATCGCCACCTCGTCGCCGATCGTGTCGGCGGCGCCGATGACGAAGGCGTTGCTGGCGATCTTGTCGGCCATCGGCTTGAACAGGTCGCGGTAGGGCTGCGGAGCGCCGAACAGCGGCCAGCCGCCCATGATGCCGAAGGCGTCGAGATCGGGATTGGCGGCGAGGATGTCGGTCATCGCCTGCACGCCCTTGGCGCCGTCGTCATTGGTGAACACCGGGCAGCCGGCAACTTCCGTCCAGCCGCCTTCGCCCGCCAGCGCCGCGAGGCCGTCCTTGCCCGACAGCGCGTCACGCATGCCCTGCGCGCGGCGCAGGATGTTGTCGGCGGCCGGATTGCCTTCGATGGTGCAGATCTTGCCGCCATTCGGCTTGGCCTTCTTGATGTATTCGCCGATCTTGTGACCCATCAGGTAATTGTCGGTGCCGAGATAGGTCTTGCGCAGCGCCGCATCTTCCTTGCTGAGGTCGGCGTCGAGGGTCATGATCGGGATCGACGGATTGGCGCTTTTGATCGTCTGCGCGATCAGCGGCGCGTTCGATGGCGAAATCGCCATTGCCACCGTATCGGGCTTGCTCAGCATGTCCTGGACGATCTGGGCTTCACCGGCCTCATCCGAGGTCGATGCCGGTCCGGTGTAGAAGCACTCATATTCCGAGCTGGCGTTTTCCTTGTTCCACTTCTCGCAACCCTGGTGGATGGCCTCGAAGAATGGATTGTCCAGACCCTTCACCACGATGACGAGCTGTTTCTTGGCCATAGCCGGCCCGGCACCCAGCGCCATGACGGCGGCGGCAGCGAGCAATAGTGATTTCCTCATGTCAGTCCTCCCTTTGAAACAAACGGACACGGCGTGCCCGCCACACACAGACCGACCCGGAGCAAGATGACAGAGGACGTCGCACTCGTGTCGCCAAGCCAGGTCGATAAGCATTTTCATATTCAGTCTCAGACCGGCACCGACAGATATCGCCGGTTGCCAAATCCCTGACCGACAAACCCTCACCGATTCCTTCCGGCAACCCGGTGGCTCGGCGCAAGCTCCTCCGACACTTAGCTAATATCGCCTTGTCACCGACGTCAATGCTATTTGTCCTACAAAACTGATTTTTCGAAAGAAGCCGTGGTTGACGCCAAGGAGGCTTATGCGTAAATGGGCAAAATCGCTGCTTCCGGGAGGAACTGGGGAGAGCGAATGGCCGCGGCAGAACCGCAGGCCGCAAAGCACGGGGAGGCAAGAAGGCTGGTGGCGGTTCTCGAACTCACCAACATCTCGAAGCATTTTGGCGCCATCCAGGCGGTCAACGACGTTTCGTTGTCGATCGAGGCCGGACAGGTTGTCGGCCTGATGGGCGACAACGGCGCCGGCAAGTCGACGCTGGTCAAGATGATCGCCGGCAATTTCCCGCCGAGCCATGGCACGATGCAGATGGACGGCAAGGAGCTGATCCTGCACAAGCCGGTCGAGGCGCGCCAGCACGGCATCGAAATCGTCCATCAGGACCTGGCACTGTGCAACAATCTGACGGCCGCCGCCAACGTCTATCTCGGCCGTGAATTGCGCCGCGGCCTCGGGCCGCTTCGCATCCTCGACTATGCCGCGATGTACAAGCGTGCCGGCCAGATCTTCGCCGAGCTGAAATCCGAAACCCGCCCGCGCGACCTGGTCAAGCAAATGTCGGGCGGCCAGCGGCAGGCGGTGGCGATCGCCCGCACCATGCTTTCGCAGGCCAAGATCGTGCTGATGGACGAGCCGACGGCGGCGATCTCGGTGCGCCAGGTCGCCGAGGTGCTGAACCTGATCCGCCATTTGCGCGACCAGGGCATCGCCGTCGTGCTGATCAGCCACCGCATGCCCGACGTCTTTGACGTCGCCGACCGCGTCATCGTCATGCGGCGCGGCCGCAAGGTCGCCGACAAGACGATCGCATCGAGTTCGCCGGAAGAAGTCACCGGGCTCATCACCGGCGCCATCGAACAGGTATGATTGACGCCTCAACCATGAGTAAAAAAGGTCGATAATGGCAGTCACCCTTGATCAGACGATCGCGCACAAGCAGCACACCTTGCTGAGCAAGGTGTTTGCCAGCCAGACCTTCTGGGTGGTGATCGCGGTCATCCTCGCCTGCCTGTTCCTGTCGGTGGCCACGGATTCCTTCGCCACGACCAAGAACCTCTACAACATCACCCGCAACGTCACCTTCGTCGCCATCGTCGCGCTCGGCATGACCTTCGTCATCATCACCGGCGGTATCGACCTGTCGGTCGGCTCGGTGCTTTGCCTGTGCTCGATGGTGCTGGCCGTGACCATGCATGCCGGCCACGGCATCGAGATCGGCATTGGCGCTGCGATCGCCACAGCGCTGATCATCGGCGCCTTCAACGGGGTTCTGATCGCCTATCTCGGCTTTCCGCCTTTCGTGGTGACGCTCGGCATGCTGTCGATTGCGCGCAGCCTAGCCATGGTCGCCTCCAACAACACCGTCGTCTTCCAGTTCGGGCCGGACCACGACAAGCTGCTGGCGCTGGGCGGCGGCGCCTGGGTGTTCGGCATCGCCAATCCGGTGCTCTACATGATCGTGCTGGCGTTGATCACCGGCTTTGTGCTGCGCTGGACCAAATTCGGCCGGCACATCTTCGCCATCGGCGGCAACGAGCATGCGGCAACGCTGACCGGCGTTCCGGTGCGCCAGATCAAGGTCGTCGTCTACATGATCTCGGCATTGGCGGCTGGCCTTGCCGGCATCATCCAGACCGGCTGGCTGGGCGCGGTCACCACCAATCTCGGCAACGGCATGGAGCTTCAGGTGATCGCCGCCACCGTCATCGGTGGCGCCAACCTGGCCGGCGGCATGGGCACGGCTTTCGGTGCGGTCGTTGGCGCGGCGCTGATCGAAGTCATCCGCAACAGCCTCGGCCTGCTCGGCATCAATGCCTTCTGGCAAGGCGTGTTCATCGGCGGCGCCATCCTACTGGCGGTCCTGTTCGACCGCATCCGCAATTTCAGGCGCAACGACTAACGTTCAAGCGCAGCCTCCCCCTTCTCCCCTTGTGAGACCTTTGCACAGAAGCCGATCGGTGATTCTGTGATGATGGTCGAAGCAGGGAGATTCGGGATGGCGGATCGTGTTCTGGGTCAGT
>NZ_JAMYPT010000035.1:0-34342 GCF_040320505.1 Mesorhizobium sp. M0678
AACTGACCCAGAACACGATCCGCCATCCCGAATCTCCCTGCTTCGACCATCATCACAGAATCACCGATCGGCTTCTGTGCAAAGGTCTCCTTGTGGGAGAAGGTGGCCGAGCGAAGCTCGGTCGGATGAGGGGTGTTCCAGGGAACGCCGACGCCTCATTTCTTCCAACACCCCTCAACCGTCTCGGCGCTGCGCGCCGATCCACCTTCTCCCACAACAAGGGGAGAAGGAGGCGCTACTACCTCACCCCGCCGACATCCGCGCCAGCTGCAAATCCACGAACTGTATCCCCTTGGCGGCCGTGCGCGCCCATTCGGAGTTGGGATCGAGTTCGAGGTAGCGCACCCAGCGACGCCGCGCCTCGGCGAGATTGCCGGCGTCGAACTCCAGCCTCGCAAGGTTGAATACCGCGTCGGCATAATTGGGATCGAGTGCGATCGCCTTGAGCAAATGCCGTCGCGCCGACGCCACCCGCCCCTCTTCGCTCATCAGCCCGGCGAGATTGAACCAGGCCTCGACGAAGCCGGGATCGAGCTTTATCGCGCGGGCATAGTCGTGCGCCGCCTCGGCCGCGTGGCCGGCGGCGCGCAGGCAGTTGGCGCGGTTGAAAGCGGCGATGGCATCGCTTGGGTCGATGGCCAGGCAGCGCCGGTAGAGCGCCGCCGCCTGCTCGTGGTCTTCAGCCCCTTCCGCCGCCTCGGCATCGGCGAACAGCTCTTCCAGCGTGTCGTCATCCTGCGTTCCCAGATCGAACAGCAGCTGGCCGTCGAGTTCGCTCTGGCCGCCCTCGAGATAGATCGCATCGGCCCGCCCATGCTGTGAGCCGACGGCGAGCGACTTGGCGGTGAGCGAGGCGACCGGGCCCGACCGGTGCACCGAGCGCGCAATCGCCCCCCATGAGGCGCCGCCGGCAACCAGCCCGGCATATTTGCGGGCGAGGATCAGGTCGCGAAAGGAATACGGTTCGCAATCATGCTCGAAGGCATCGAACAGCGACAAAAGGTCGAGATCCTCGCCGGTCAGCCGCGACTGGTCGATCAGCGACTGCCGCGACAGCGCCGAAGCCTCCGGCGCTTTCATCAGGCCGAGCAGGCGCAGGAAGCCGTTCTCGCTGACCAGCTTGCGCCCGGCCGCGCGCTCGGTGACGACGCGGCGCTCAATCTCGGCATCATCGGCCCTGGCGAGCAACATGCGGCCCAACACGACATGTGTGGTGCGCCGAGTGACGCCGCGCCGCAACTCGCCGTGCTGGCGCTCGACCTCGCGCGCCGCCAACCTGAGCGGAAAGGCGGCCAGCGCGCCGACGATGCCGAAGACCGTGCCGGCGAGAGCCGTCACGCCTTGCTCTTGCCGACGGCTTTGAGAAGGTTCGCCTTGAGCGGGTTTTCCTTGGCCGCGGCGGCGCCGGCCTTGGCGGATTTCGCCGCGGGCTTGGCCGTTTCATCGGCCTTGCTCTTGGACTTGGCCGGCGGCTTGGCCGATTGCGACAGGCTCGCCTTCAGCGCATCCATGAGATTGATGACATTGCCGCGCTCAGGCGCCGCCGCGATGATCGGCTTATGGCCCTTCAGCTTCTCGCGGATCATCGCCATCAGCGCGATCTCGTAGCGGTCCTCGTAATTCTTCGGATCGAAGGTGGTTTCCTTCTGCTTGATCAGCGCCTCGGCCAATTGCAGCATTTCGGGATCGGGGGTTCCGGCCGGGATATTGCCGAAATACTCAGCCGTGCCACGCACTTCGTTCGGATTCCTCAAGGTGCAGACGAACATGCCGTTCTCGCGCGCGCCGATCGTCACCACGCGCTCGCGGCTGGACAGCACCAGGCGGGCGATCGCCAGCTTGCCGGATTTGCGCATCGCTTCGCGCAGCACGGCGAAGGTCTCCTCGGCCATTGCGCCGTCCGGCGCCAGGTAATAGGGCGCGTCCTGATAGATGACGTCGACCGAATGCTCGTCGACAAAGGCCTCTATGTTCATCGTATGATTGGATTCGATGCGTACCGCATCGAGATCGGAGTCCTCGATGATGATGTACTGCTTGTCCTCGTATTCGTAGCCCTTGACCAGGTCCGAACGCTCGACCAGCCCGAGTTCGGGGTCGACCGGCTTCATGTTGATGCGGTTGTGCGTCTTGTTGTGCAGCTGGTTGAAGCTGATGCGCTCGCTGGCGCTGGTCGCCGGATAGAGCCGGACCGGACAGCTGACCAGACTGAGCTTGAGGTAACCTTTCCAACTTGCCCTGGGCGCCATGAAATACTCCTACGCGGCCTTGTGCTGTCGAACTGTTCGCAGCGTTCATTTGTCCGGAGGACGAACGGGGCTGCCGAAATCCTACATTGCCCCTTACAATACCGGCAAATCCCTAGCGAAATCTTCCTCCGCTGAGAGCCGCCTGCAGGCAAGGGATCCGTGGCGAAGAATAATTCAAATTTTCCGGAGCGTCGATGGATTGCAGATCGGACCGGCGCACCGCCGTCACCATTCTACCGGACGGCTCTGTGCAGCGGCCAAAAGATCGGCCAAACCTGTGCCTCGACCCGCTTTGATGCTGGAGTTTCAATCTGATAACGCCGTTTGCGATCGGCCATGACCGATCGCCGGCCGGCTGGCAGACAATCGGCCAAATGATCGGCCAATTTTTCTATTAATCTAGAAAAAAACTATTTATGATTATGTACTTATTAATTCTGAAGATCGGCCAAAAATTGGAGGCAGCCGTACCATGGAAGAAAGCGTACAGCGGATCGAACCGGCCCGTCTGGAGGAAGTATCCGAGGAAATCTCGGATGCCCTGGCGGAATTGTCGGCGGCGTCCGCTACGTTGGGCGGCAGCCTTCATCCCCGTGCAGCTGCCAACCTCGCCGATCTCGTGCGCATCATGAATACCTATTACAGCAACCTCATAGAGGGCCATGACACGCGTCCGCGCGACATCGAGCGCGCGCTGGCAGGAAATTTCGACAAGGATGAGGAACGGCGGAACCTGCAACTTGAAGCCGCCACTCACGTCAGGCTCCAGGCCGAGATCGACCGGATGGCTGCGCGGGGCCGATTACCTGATCCGGCTTCCCGCGCCTTCATCCTGTGGCTGCATCAGGAATTCTATCGGGATGCCGAGGAACTCATGCTGCGTGTCAAGGGTGCAGGGCGCGAATTTCTCATGGTGCCCGGGGAATGGCGATCGAAACTTGAGCACGATGTTGCGGTCGGCAGGCATCAACCGCCATCCAGCGTCCGCGTCGACGATTTCATGTGCTATTTCGAAACGCGCTACGGCTTCGCAAAGCTCGGCAAGGCAGGCCGGATACTCGCCATTCCTGCTGCGCATCATCGCTTCAATTTCATCCATCCATTTCCCGACGGCAACGGGCGCGTCAGCCGCTTGATGAGCCATGCGATGGCACATGAGGCAGGTATCGCCGCTCATGGATTGTGGTCGATTTCACGTGGACTGGCGCGAGGGCTGAAGAGTCGCAAAGACTACAAGACCATGATGGATCATGCCGACATGCCGCGCCAGGGCGATCTCGACGGCAGAGGCAATCTCTCACAGCGCGCGCTAGCGGATTTCACCCTGTGGTTCCTGCGCGTCTGTGTTGACCAAGTGACCTTCATGTCCGGCCTTTTTGATCTCGCCACGCTGGCAAAGCGTCTTCGCGCCTACGCTACAAGCAGCGAGTTGAAGCCGGAAGCCAGCCGTCTGCTGGAAGAGGCGCTGATACGCGGCGAATTCGAGCGAGGCGAAATCTCGCGCATTACCGGACTGCCCGAGCGGACCGCGCGGCGGGTTTTCAATGATGTCATTTCGCTTGGGCTGCTGGAATCCGAGACGCCCAAAGGGCCGGTATCCCTGCGCTTTCCCGCCAAGGCCTTGGACACGCTGTTCCCGAGGCTGTTTCCCGAAACATGAATCAACAGTCAGCCAGCCTCAGGTCCAACCGGCGGCAAATCCCTGGCGAAATCTTCCATGTCGGCCCAGGGATCGCCTGACGTCGCCAGCAGGCCCGGCAGCGACGAATAATTCAGATCCTGCGGAGCGTCGATGGATTCCAGATCGCTCCAGCTCACCGGCGTCGAGGCCGGCAAATTGGTGCGGGCGCGCAGCGAATAGGGAGCCGCAGAAGTGTGGCCGCGCGCATTGCGGTGATAATCGATGAAGATACGCCGCTTGCGGTTATCCTTGCCCATGGTGGTGGTGAAAGTGTCGGGCGCGGTGGCGGCAAGATGCGTCGAGATGGCGCTGGTCGCCTGGTGCAATTTCTTCCAGTTCTGCTTTTGCGTCACCGGCACTGATATGTGGATGCCGTGGCCGCCGGACGTCTTGGCGAACGGCACCAGCCCTAGCGCTTCCAGCTCGCCCTTAATGTGCACCGCCGCCTCAACCACCTCGCGCCAGGCGATCCCCTCGCCCGGGTCGAGGTCGAAAACGATCAGGTCCGGCTTGTCGAGCCGCGTGCGATGGGTGCCCCAGGTGTGGAACTCGACGACACCGAACTGCGCCAGCGCCAGATAGCCCTTGGCGTCTTCCACCGAGAGATAGGATTTGGTCTCGCCCTCCGAATTGGTCGCTTCGAAAGTCGCCACAGAGGACGGCATGCCGGTGAAGGCGTGGCGCTGGAAGAAACAGTCCTGCGGCCTGCCGGTCGGGCAGCGCACCAGCGACACCGGCCGGCCGAGAATGTGCGGCAGCATGAAATCGCCGACCAGCGCGTAATAGACGGCAATGTCGAGCTTGGTCGGGCCGGTCTTGCCGAACAGCCGTCGCGTCGGGTTGGTCACCCAGATGGTGGCGAGGTCGGCCTCGGCGATCAGCCGCTTGCGCTTGGCCGAAACCGGCGTCGACAGGCCGACGTCGCGCAGGCCGCGGAACACGGCATGGCGCAGCGCATTGTCGGTGGTCCGGTTGGCGTAGTGGATATGCGCCGAAAGCAGCGGCCGCACCCAGTTCATCTCGCGCATGATTTCGCGGGGAACCCCTTCGGGCGCGGATGCCCCGGCGCGCAACGGCTCCAGCCGCGCCAGCAACTCGCCGGCGGTGGCGGCGTCGAAGCCGGTGCCGACCTTGCCGCGATAGTGCAATTCGCCATCCTCGAATTCGCCGAGGCCGAGTGCGGCCAGCCCCTCGGCCGCATCGGAGACTGTGTAGCCGGCGATAACGAAATCGCCGGTCTGAAGCGCCTTGGTCTTGGTCCAGGTCTTGGTGCGGCCGCTCTGGTAGACCGCCGTAGCACGTTTCGAGACGACGCCCTCCAGCCCCATTTCCGATGCCTGGTCATAAAGCGCCTGGCCGTCGCCCTCGGCGTGATCGCTGTACTGGATGGCGGAGTTGGCGCCGAGACCGGACAGCAGCTGCGAAAGCAGCGTCTTGCGCCGGCGGAGCGGCACTTGCCTCAGGTCCCAGCCGTCGAGATAGAGAAGGTCGAAGGCATAGAAGTGGAGCTTGTTGCCGGCGCCTTCGGCCAGCGCATCCTGCAAAAGGGCAAAGCGGCTGATGCCCTTGGCGTCGAGCGCGACGACCTCGCCGTCGATGATCGCCTCGCGGCACGGCAGCCTGGCGAATGCAAGCGGCAGGTCGCCATAGCGCTTCGTCCAGTCGAGGCCGGCGCGGGTGATCAGCCTGACTGCGCCGTTAGCGAGATGCGCCATGGTGCGGTAGCCATCGAATTTGATCTCGTGCAGCCAGACTTCGCCCGTTCGGGCCGCTGGGTCATCGCCGCCCGGCGGTTTCGAAACCTGCGTAGTCAGCTGCGGCACGATGCGGGTGGGCGGCGGCGCCTTGACGGCGCCCGGCAAAGCACCGGGTTTCAACACCACCGGCCTGGCAGGCTTGGCGGCCGGCTTCGGCGTTGCCACCAGTTCCTCGATGCGGCGTCCGGATTTGACGCTTTCCGGGCGGGCTTCCAGTATGTCGAGCTTGGCGTCGGCGGCCAGATCACGCTCCTTGAACAGCAGCCAGTTCTTCTTGCCCTCATCCTCGCCGGGCTTGGGCTTCAGCCGCGCCAGCATCCAGCCGCCATTGAGCTTCTCGCCGGCGAGCCGGAACTTGAAGGAGCCGGTGCGCAGGCTCTTCTCGACGTCATCCATCGGCGCCCAGATGCCGGTGTCCCAGACGATCATCGGCCCGCCGCCATATTCGCCCTCGGGAATGACACCTTCGAAGTCGATATATTCGAGCGGATGGTCCTCGGTCTCGACCGCCAGCCTTTTATCGGCCGGATTGAGCGACGGGCCGCGCGGCACCGCCCAGCTCTTCAGCACGTCGCCGACCTGCAGGCGAAGGTCGTAGTGGTCGGCGGTGGCGTGGTGCTTGTGAACGACGAAGCGGTTGCCTTCCCCCGCAACCAGCCCGCCGGCGGGTTCCGGCGTCCTCGTGAACTCGCGCTTGGCGCGATAGGCCTTGAGCTTCGAAGGAGCTGGCATGGACTAGGCGCGGGTGGTGGGCAAAAGCAACGAGCGCGGCATCAAAATCCCATCGCAGCGGCGCTCCAATGTCACGGCATGGATCCCAGGGTCTCCGCGACGTCGCTTAGCTCCCGCTCCGCCCTGGGATGACGAAGGATGGCAGGTCACGCCGCTCAATCGTCGGTGGCCGGCGTCAATTCGAGTTCGGCCGGCGACAGGCCCTGCTGCAGCTGGCTGAGCCGGAATTCGTCGACCCAATAGGCCTCGCCGTCGACCAGCACCCGCGCGCTGTAGCTGCCGGCCGAAAAACGCTGCGCAGTGATGTACACCTTGTGGCGGTCGAGCGCGTTCCGCACCGCGGCGCGCTTGGATTTCTGACTGGCGACGGAACTGGCCATGCTGGTTACTCACGCACAAGCCGCAAGGCGGCGTGCCTTAAGGATGGCCGAGAGCGTGTCGGCTGTCAATTTGGCAGTCGCTGCGAGCCGCGCGCGGTAGCGCCTCCGGCTCTGTGGAAACCGAGCCGGTGCGCTATATTGCCCTGGCGGCTTGGAACGCGATGCTGATCCGGAGAGCTTCACATGACATTGACGATGCGCAAACTCGGCAGCCAGGGGCTGCAAGTCTCGGCAATCGGTCTCGGCTGCATGGGCATGAGCCAGTCCTATGGCCCGGCCGACGAGGCGGAATCGACCGCCACGCTGCACCGCGCCATCGAACTCGGCTGCGCCTTCCTCGACACCGCGGAAGTGTACGGGCCGTTCACCAACGAGGAACTGCTCGGCCGCGCGCTGAAGGGCCGGCGTGATGAGGTGACGATCGCGACGAAATTCGGCTTCCGCATTGAAAACGGCAAGCAAGTCGGCACCGAGCGCGACAGCCGGCCCGAACATATCCGCGAGGCTTTGGAAGGTTCGCTGAGGAGGCTCGCCACCGACCACGTCGACCTCCTCTATCAGCACCGCGTCGATCCGGCGGTGCCGATCGAGGATGTGGCGGGCGCTGTCGGCGAGCTGATCGCTCAGGGCAAGGTCCGCTTCTTCGGCCTCTCTGAAGCCGGCGCCGCCAATATCCGCCGGGCGCATGCCGTGCATCCGGTGTCGGCCGTGCAGAGCGAATATTCGCTGTGGGAGCGCAATCTGGAGCCGGAAATCATTACGCTGCTGAAAGAGCTCGGCATCGGCCTGGTGCCGTTCTCGCCGCTCGGCCGCGGTTTTCTCACCGGCGATGTCAGGCGCGCCGAAGACTATCCGGAGGGCGATTACCGGCGCGGCGATCCGCGCTACCAGGGCGCCAACTATGACGCCAACATGCGGGCGGCGGCCACGGTACTCGACATCGCCGCGGCGAAGCCCGTCAAGCCAGGTCAGATCGCGCTGGCCTGGCTGCTCCACAAGGGGAGCGACTTCGGCATCGACATCGTCCCGATCCCCGGCACCAAGCGCAGAAAATACCTCGAGGAGAACGTCGCCGCGGCTTCGATCAGGCTCGACCCAGCCGAGATGCAAGTGCTCGACGACGCGCTGGCGCCGGGAAAGGTCGCCGGGCCGCGCTACGGCGAGCGCACCATGGTGATGATCGATCGGTAGGTCTTGCCTGCCCCCGTTCTTGCGCAAAGCTCCGGCCTTGGCTAGCATCCGCCGGCAGGCACCGAGCGGAGGAGAACGTCGCGGTGGACCGGCTGGAGCGCCGTGCGTCCCTTCAAAGCGAGTTGGGCGCTCAAAGGACACTCCATTTTTGAATCGACGCAAGGAACCTTCCGGAAAACCCATTCCGGTTTCGGGGTCATGCGCTCATCTGGGAGGAGACTAAATTGATCAACAGACGTGAATTCCTGCTGTCGTCGGCGGCGATGGGCGCCTTGGCGCTAGCCGCTCCGCGACTGGCTTTTGCGCAGGACAAGCTGACCATCCTTGGTTCGGTGCCGAGCCTCGGCTTTCCATTCTTCGTGCACATGCTGAACCAGATCAAAGCTGAGGCCCAGGCGCAAGGCGTCAACCTGGTCGAGAGCGACGGCCAGAATTCGGCGCCCAAGCAGACCGCCGATATCGAAGCGGCGCTGGTGCAGAAGGTCAACGCCATCGTCATCTCGCCGCTCGACGTCAACGCGCTGGCCCCAGCCATCGAGGAAGCGGTCAAGGCCGGCGTTCCCGTCGTCACCATCGACCGCCGCGTCGAAGGCGTCGAAGGCATCCTCGCCCATGTCGGCGCCGACAATGTCAAGGGCGGCGAGGCCGAAGCACAGGCCATGGTGGCGGCGTTCCCGAACGGCGCCAAGATCTTCCATCTGCAGGGTCAGCCCGGCGCCGGCCCGGCGATCGACCGTAACAAGGGTGTGCACAACGTCCTCGATCCCATGAAGGACAAGTACCAGATCATCTTCGAGCAGACCGCCAACTTCGCCCGCGCCGAGGCGCTGTCCGTCACCGAGGCCGGCCTTGCCGCCAACGGCAAGCCCGACGCGATCATCTGCGCCAACGACGACATGGCGCTTGGCGCGGTTGAAGCCTGCGCGGCGCGCAACTTCACCGACGTCAAAATCTATGGCTTCGACGCGCTTCCCGAAGCGCTGGTCGCCGTGCGCGACGGCAAACTGGCCGGCACGGTCGAGCAATTCCCCGGCGAACAATCGCGCACCGCCGTGCAGATCGCGGTCGCTTACGCCAGGGACAAGACCGAGCCAAAGGAAAAGCTGGTGCTTTTGACGCCGATCGTCATCGGCAAGGACAATCTCGACAAGGCGGAGAGGCTGGGCGAGACGAAGTAGGCGAAGCCGACGGGACAGCCCCCCTCTGGCCTGCCGGCCATCTCCCCCTCAAGGGGGGAGATTGGATGTCACGTCGGCTTTCGCTAGTTTTCGATCTTGCAGAAGAGGCGAAGCCAATGAAGCTGCCAATCTCCCCACTTGAGGGGAGATGGCCGGCAGGCCAGAGGGGGGCGCTGCCCCGCCAGCCTTGCGTGACAACCGAATGATCGAGGAGCAAACTTTGCCCAAGGCAGCCGCCATCGCGCCCTCTCCCGCCCTGCTCACCGTCGAGGGCGTGACCAAGCGCTTTGCCGGCGTCACCGCGCTGAACGACGTTTCGCTCGAAGTCCGCCCCGGCGAGATACTCGGCCTGCTCGGCGAGAACGGCGCCGGCAAATCGACGCTGCTCAAGATCCTGTCCGGCGTGATGCCGCCGTCCAGTGGTCGCATCGTCTTCGACGGTGTCGAATTCAATCCGCACAATCCGCAGGATGCCAAGCGCCACGGCATCGTCACCATCTACCAGGAACTGAGCCTGATCCCCACGCTGACCGTGGCGGAGAATATTTTCATCGGCCGCGCGCCGCTCGGCCGGTTCGGGCTGGTGAGTTGGCGGCGAATGGAGCAAGATTCGCGCGCGATCATCGCCCGCGTCGGTCTCGACCTCGACCCGGCGACGCCGGTTTCCGCATTGTCGGTGGCCGAGCAGCAGCTGGTCGAGATCGCCCGCGCGCTATCGCTGAAGAGCCGCTTGATCATCATGGACGAGCCGACCTCGGCGCTGACCGAAACCGAAGTGCACAGGCTGATGTCGATCATGGACCGGCTGCGCAAGGATGGCGTCGCCATCATGTTCGTCACCCACCGGCTAGAGGAGGCATCGGCGATCTGCGACCGCATGACGGTGCTGCGCGACGGCAGGCTGGCCGGCCATCTCGACCGCGAAGGCGGGCCGATCAGGTTGCCGAAGATCATCGAGAAGATGGTCGGCCGTGCCGCTTCCGAGCTCTATGCCAGGCCGACGCAGCGCGATGTCGCCGGCGACGTCCGGCTCTCGGTGCGCGGCCTGCGCACGGTGCGCGATCCGCAGGCGCCGCACGCCATCGTGCTCGAAGGCGTCGATCTCGACCTCAAGGCGGGCGAAATCCTCGGCGTCGCCGGGCTCGTCGGCTCCGGCCGCACCGAGCTCGCCCGCGCCATCTTCGGCGCCGACCGCATTGCAGCCGGCACCATCATGCTCGACGGCAAGCCGATCGCGCCCGCCTCACCCGCCGACGCCATCGAGCTCGGCATCGGGCTGGTTCCGGAAGACCGCAAGCACCAGGCAATCTTCGCAGCACTCGCCATCCTCACCAATTTCTCGATCGCCGCGCTCGACCGCTACTCCAATGTCGGCTTCATGGCCGAGCGGCGAGAGCGCGAGGCGTTGGCGAACTACAGGAAGACGCTGTCGATCCGCATGGCCTCGCCCGAGCAGGCGATCGAGGGACTGTCCGGTGGCAACCAGCAGAAGGTCATCCTTGCCCGCTGGCTGGCACGCGATCCCAAGGTGCTGATCGTCGATGAACCGACGCGTGGTGTCGATGTCGGCGCCAAGGCGGAGGTGCACCAGATCCTGGTAGAGCTCGCGGCACGCGGCATCGCCATCATGATGATCTCGTCCGAGCTGCCCGAAGTGCTTGCGGTGTCGGACAGGATCGTCACCATGCGGCGCGGGCGCATTACCGGCGAGATGCCCGGCATCGAGGCGACCGAGGAGAAACTGATGGAACTGATGGCGCTCGACCAGAAGCAGGAAGCAACGCAATGACCAGCACGACCGAACGAAGCCAGCGCGGCGGCGTCAATCTTGCGCGCCTGCTGATGAGCTTCGGCCCGCTGATGTTCCTGGCGTTGCTGATTGTCGTCTTCACCGTGCTGAAGCCGAGCTTCATCGACCCGATCAACCTGTTCAACATCATGCGCCAGATCTCGATCACCGGGCTGATCGCGCTCGGCATGACCTTCGTCATCCTGACGGCCGGTATCGATCTGTCGGTCGGCTCGCTGCTCGCCTTCTGCGGCATGGTCGCGGCGGTGGTGGCCAAAGGCGGCACCGCCAACACGCTGTCGCTGTCGACGTCTGGCACGCAAGGCTACGGCTGGTTCGCCGCCCTTCTCGCCGCCGTCGTCGTCGGCGCCATGGCCGGCGGCGTCCAGGGTTTTGCCATCACCAGGCTGAAAGTGCCGCCCTTCGTCGTCACGCTCGGCGGCCTCACCGTGTTTCGCGGCCTGACCTTGACGATTTCCAATGGCGGCCCGATCTCCGGCTTCGACGCCTCGATGCGCTGGTTCGGTACCGGCCTGATCGGCCCGGTGCCGGTGCCGGCGATCATCTTCGCGATTGCCGCGATCCTTTGCCATATCGTGCTGCGCTACACACGTTACGGCCGCGCGGTCTATGCCGTCGGCGGCAATGCCGAGGCGGCACGGCTCTCCGGCCTGCGTGTCGACCGCATCCTGATCTCGGTCTACATCATCGTCGGCTTCTTCGCCGGCCTTGCCGCCTTCGTTTTGTCGGCGCGGCTCAACTCCTCCGAAGCCGTCGCCGGCATCGGCTACGAGTTGACGGTGATCTCGGCGGTCGTTATCGGCGGCACCTCGCTGTTCGGCGGCATCGGCAGCGTCGGCGGCACGGTGGTCGGTGCAGGACTGATCGGCGTCTTGCAGAACGGGCTGCAGTTCAACAACGTCTCGTCCTACACGCAAAGCATCGTCATCGGCCTGATCCTCATCCTCGCGGTGGCCTTCGATCGCTGGCTGAAATCGCGGGTGAGGCGGTGATACAGGTGCCATACCTATCCAGGTCGGCGGGCCAGCACCCCCCCTCTGTCCTGCCGGACATCTCCCCCTCAAGGGGGGAGATTGGACGTCGCTCCAGCTTTCGCCAATCTCTAAAGAAGGGAGAACTTTCGGCGAAGCTGCCAATCTCCCCCCTTGAGGGGGAGATGTCCGGCAGGATAGAGGGGGTGTTCAAGCGCAGCATAGAGAAGATGGGCAAGTTTCGCGCTGAGGAATAGAAGTAGTGAATCACTATCCCGTACCTCCCCGTAACCGCGGCAATGCGCGCAAGATGCGCAAGGCCATGACGGCTGCCGAGCTGAAGCTCTGGAATGAGGTCCGGGCGCATCGACTCATGGGGCTGGCATTTCGGCGGCAGATGCCAATTGCAGGCCATATTGTCGATTTTGCCTGCCCGGACAAAAAGCTGATTGTCGAACTGGATGGCTCCCAGCATGCCCGGGCCGATGCCTCAATATGGGACGCTACCAGAAGCGCACGGCTTGAAGCGCTGGACTGGACTATCCTGCGGTTCTGGAACGACGACGTCATTCGCGATATCGATAATGTCTGCCAGCACATAGTCATGGTGGCCGGCGCGGATGTGCGCTGAACTCAGCCGTGCAGGGTCGGCGGGACAGCACCTCTCTGTCTTGCCGGACATCTCCGCTCAAAAGGGGCAGGTTTCTGAGGCGAGGTGCCAATGACCCAGATAAGAACCATGACCGAACAGGACGTTCCGGCGGTGTCGCGGCTGCTTGGAGGGTCCTGGCGCTACACCTATTCGCCGATCCTGGGTGCCGAGACCACGGCGCGGCTGTCGGATGAGAGGCACGCGCCGGAGCGGCTGGCGGCCGAGCTCAGGGACGACAGCAAGATGTCCTTCGTCGCCGAGCGGGCTGACGGCTCGCTCGCCGGTTATGCGATGGCCGCGATGGACGACAAAGGCGAGGTCATGCTCGAGCGGCTCCATATAGACAAAAGCGAGTACGGCACCGGCCTTGCCGCCGACCTGCTGCATGCCGTTCTTGCCGCGCATGCGGGTATTCCCAGCATCGCCCTGGAAGTGATCGAGGGCAACGACCGCGCAATCGCCTTCTATCGCAAGCACGGCTTCGAGGTCGTCGAGCGCCGGCCGGCTGCACACGGCGTGGGCGGCCACGCCTCGCTGATCATGCGCCGGCTGCTACCACGGGCTTAGCAAGCGAAAGCGGCTGAGCGCGTAATCTCCCCCCTTGAGGGGGAGATGTCCGGCAGGACAGAGGGGGGCGCCTCGCGTGAAGCGCCAACCTTCTCTTTCGTCCCACAGGGCGTCGCGCCAGGACGTACCGACCCTCTCTGTCGCCTTCGGCGACATCTCTCCCTCAAGGGGGAGATTGGCGACTTCTCCGACCGCTCAGACCGGCGTTGACGCGCTGTGCGCGCGTTGCCCAGTCGGCAACCGTCGCGCCAGCAACGCTCTCGCCGGCAACCATCCCGCTCGTCTGCGGCGCAAGCAGGTCGTTGCGGCGGGCGAGGGCGACGAAGGCGGACACGGTCCATCTGCCGTTTCGAAGTCGCGCTTTGGAAGCCTGGCCTTAGAAGTCCATGCCGCCACCGCCGGGCATCGGAGGCATGGGCGTTTCCTTCTTCGGCTTCTCGGCCACCATCGCCTCGGTCGTCACCAGCAGGCCGGCGACGGAAGCGGCGCCCTGGAGAGCAGTGCGCACGACCTTGGCCGGGTCGATGACGCCTTGACTGTAGAGGTCGCCGAACTCGTTGGTCTGGGCGTTCCAGCCATAGCCGAAGTCGGTCGTCTCGCGCAGCTTGCCGACGATGATCGAACCTTCCGCACCGGCATTCTCGGCGATCTGGCGCACCGGGGCCTCGATCGCGCGACGCACGATCTCGACGCCGGTCTTCTGGTCGGGATTGTCGACCTCGATATTGTCGAGCGCCTTCGCCGCCCTCAGCAGCGCCACGCCGCCGCCGGGCAGGATACCCTCCTCGACCGCCGCGCGTGTGGCGTGCATGGCATCGTCGACGCGATCCTTGCGCTCCTTGACCTCGACCTCGGTCAAGCCGCCGACGCGGATGACGGCGACACCGCCAGCGAGCTTGGCCAGCCGCTCCTGCAGCTTCTCGCGGTCGTAGTCGGAGGTGGTTTCCTCGATCTGGGCCTTGATCTGGCTGATGCGCGCCTGGATTTCATCCTTGCGGCCGGCACCGTCGACGATGGTGGTGTTCTCCTTCTCGATCAGCACCTTCTTGGCGCGGCCGAGCATCTCCAGCGTGACGTTCTCGAGCTTGATGCCGAGGTCTTCCGAGATCGCCGTGCCGCCGGTCAGGATGGCGATGTCTTCGAGCATGGCCTTGCGGCGGTCACCAAAGCCCGGCGCCTTGACGGCTGCAACCTTCAGGCCGCCCCGCAATTTGTTGACGACCAGCGTCGCCAGCGCCTCGCCTTCGACGTCCTCGGCAATGATCAGCAGCGGCTTGCCGGATTGCACGGCGGCTTCGAGCACGGGAAGCATGGCCTGGAGGTTGGAGAGCTTCTTCTCGTGGATCAGCACATAGGGTTCTTCGAGCTCGACGCGCATCTTGTCCTGGTTGGTGATGAAATATGGCGAGAGATAGCCGCGGTCGAACTGCATGCCTTCGACCACTTCCAACTCGGTCTCGGCGGTCTTGGCTTCCTCGACAGTGATGACGCCCTCATTGCCGACCTTTTCCATCGCCTCTGCGAGGAAGCGGCCGATCTCGGCATCGCCATTGGCAGAGATGGCGCCGACCTGAGCGATTTCGTCGTTCCTGGTCACCTTGCGGGCATTGGCCTTCAGTTCGGCGATGATTGCTTCGACCGCCTTGTCGATGCCGCGCTTCAGGTCCATCGGGTTCATGCCGGCAGCAACCGCCTTGGCGCCTTCCTGGACGATCGACTGCGCCAGAATCGTCGCGGTCGTGGTGCCGTCGCCGGCGGTATCGCTGGTCTTCGAGGCGACCTCGCGCACCATCTGCGCGCCCATGTTCTCGAACTTGTCCTCAAGCTCGATCTCTTTCGCCACCGTCACGCCGTCCTTGGTGATGCGCGGCGCGCCGAACGATTTGTCCAAGACAACGTTGCGGCCCTTGGGACCGAGCGTCACCTTCACCGCATTGGCGAGGATGTCGACGCCGCGCAACATCTTCTCGCGCGCTTCGGTATGAAATTTCACATCTTTGGCAGCCATTGGAACACTCCTCGATAGGCAGCTTTTCGTTGACTGGAATGCTTGTTCAGGCCCCCCTCAGGCAGCCTTCTTCATCTCGCCCGTGGCTTCGATCACACCCAGCACGTCGCTCTCTTTCATGATGAGCAGATCCTCGCCATTGAGTTTGATCTCGGTGCCGGACCATTTGCCGAACAGAATGCGGTCGCCGACCTTGACGTCGAGCGGCTGCAACTGGCCGCTGTCGTCGCGCGCGCCGGGGCCGGCGGCGATGACCTCGCCCTCCTGCGGCTTCTCCTTGGCGGTGTCGGGGATGATGATGCCGCCCGCGGTCTTTTCGTCGACCTCGATGCGGCGGACCAGGATACGGTCATGCAATGGACGGAACGCCATGTCGTTCTCCTCTCTGGACAAACAGATTTTCGAACATCCTCCTGACCGGACCGGCAATATCGGCCCGGCACGGGGTGCGCGACCCCTTCATCAGGCATCGCGCGCATACGAACTAGTCGCGCTTTTTTCAGCTTTCAAGAGGATCATGCAAAAATTTTAGCACTCGACGCCTGAGAGTGCCAATACGCTGTAATTGTTAGCACATTCGCCGTTTCCGGCGCGATGACCCGGCCGGATTTCCAAATCTGTCCGTCTCCTGAGCCGCTTGCGGCGGCTGGAACCTATGTGGAAGGCGAGGCGTTTTGCAGACGGAGGTTCATTGGGAAAGGAAGGATTGCATGATCAGCAGGGACTTTCAGCTCCAGATGCAAGGGTTTGGCCTCACCACGGCGGAGATCCACTACCGCCTGCCCGATCATCGAAGCCTTCTGCAGCTCTACATCTGGCAGGAATACGATATTGCCCCCGATTTCCCGACGCTGAAGCATTTCCTCGATTTCTGGGAGCGCGAGATCGAAGGCCCGCTGCATTCGGTGCGCGTCGCCCATCATCACCTGATCCAGCCCTCCGAATGGCGGGCCGTAAACGGCATTATTACCGTCCACTGAGGAGCAAGCCGATCTGCCGCTAGACAGCGGACAAAGTCTCCGAAGCGGGGGAAAGGCAGCTGCCTCTCCCCACTTGTTTTGGATCTCACAATATCGGAGGGGGGTCCGGACTAGCCGGCGCGGTCGACAGGCTTGCGGGCCGATGCGAGCAATCGGGCCTTGCGCGCCGCCCGGACGAAGGCCTTGCGCGCATCACGCCGGTACGCCAACCGTCGAGCGCGTCGCGGCAGGTCCGATAGGCGGCGCGCCAACTCCGGCTGCGTGCACGGTCCGGCCACTGCTGGCGCATGCATTCGATGGCTTCCCAACTGCTGGCGACCTTGCGCTCGCTGGATTGGAATTTCAACGTGATCGGCTCGGCAAAGCGGACGTCGTCCATCACCTCCTCCTTGTTTTCTGATCGTCTTCTTGTTTGAGCAAGCAACGTTATGCTGGCGGCACCGGCGGCCGGCCGGCGCCGCTGAAGGACATGGTTCGTCTCTCTGCGCGGTTCAAGAGCATCGCGGCGACAGCCGGTTATTCCTCCTCGTCCGGCCCTTGCAGCAGTTCGATCAGCGTCGCTACTCTTGCCGTCGGCAGCGGTCGGCCCTCGTTCACCAACGCCTCGTCGGCGGCGATCCAGGCCAGGGCCTCGCGCAATTCCTGGACCGTCCCGTCCGTCGCCGCAATGTCGGCGATCACGGCTTCGTCGACCGGGCCCAGCACAGAAATGATCTCGTCGCGTGTCATGGTCAGCTCCATCTGCGGGTGCCGGGAACGGGCCCGGCAACACAAGAAATCTGGGTCTTGACCTGCTGCAGACAATAACCGGCCGGGGAAGTCAGCGTTGGCAATTGAAATCAAACAGGCAATCTCCTGCCGGACATCTCGCCGCAAAAAGGGGGATTGGCAGCCTTGCCGAGCCGACCGAAAACGGCCCGAAAAACCGGCAAAGCGAAAGCCACCGGGTCTTGACTTGCGGCGGACAATAACCAGATCGAAGGCACCGGTCGCCGAAATGGGGCCGGCGAAACCAGGGAGCGCCAGCTCTTTGGCGCTCCTCGTATCTATGTTGCTCGATGGAGGATGTAGCTATGAGAACCGCATTCGACTTTTCCCCGCTCTATCGGTCGAGCATCGGCTTCGACCGCGTCTTCAACCTGCTGGAAAATGCTCCGCAGGCTTTCGACGCCTGGCCGCCCTATGACATCGCGCGCAGCGGCGAGAACAACTACCGCGTCACCATCGCCGTCGCTGGCTTTTCCGAGGACGACCTCGAAATCACCCATGAACCCAACCTCCTGATTGTCTCCGGCCAGCACAAGGAGCCGGATAACGCGGAGTATCTGCATCGTGGCCTCGCCGCACGGCCCTTTACCCGCCGTTTCGAGCTTGCTGATCACGTCAAGGTCGCAGGCGCCTCGCTCGACAACGGCCTGCTCAGCATCGATCTGGTACGTGAGGTGCCCGAGGAGATGAAGCCTCGGCGCATCGCCATCGCGACCGATGTCGCCTCGCCGAAGACCGGGCCGAAGGTCGCGCAGGTCGAAGCAAACAAGCAGGCTGCCTGAACGCACCAGTCGAGAAAGGAGACTATGCAATGGCTATTCGTGATCTCATTCCCTGGGGCCGGGAGAACAATCAGACCCCCAGCCTGTTCCGTGACGCCGATCGCGATCCCTTCCTGACGCTGCATCGCGAAATGAACCGCCTGTTCGAAGAGGCGTTCCGCGGCTTCGACACGCGGCTGCCGTCGCTCGGCCTCTCCGCGGCCCGCGCCAGCTGGCCGAGTGTCGAAATCTCCGATGGCGAAAAGGAGATCCGCGTCACCGCCGAAATCCCCGGCATGGACGAGAAGGACGTCGAGCTGCTGCTCGATGACGGCGTGCTGACGCTGCGCGGCGAGAAGCGTGAAGAGACCGAGGACAAGGACAGGCAGTTCTCCGAACGCTTCTATGGCCGTTTCGAGCGGCGTATCCCACTCGGCTACGAAGTCGACGGAGACAAGGTGAACGCCGCGTTCCGGAACGGCGTGCTCAGCGTGACGCTGCCCAAGACGGAGCGCGCCCAGGCCAAGGCCAAGCGCATCGCCATCGGCAAAACCTGACAGCTCGCAGGACGACGCCCCCTTCTGTCCGCCGGTTGCGGCTGACAGAAGGGGGCAAATGTCGATGACCCGTTCTCCCGACGCTCCGGTTCCGCCAGATCAAGCGCAGCAGGCCCTGCAGTGCCTGACGACCGAGCATTTCGTGCTGCAAAATGCCCGCGCGGCGACCATTCAGGAAGCGAACCAGCGAGCCGATCTGTTCCTGACCTCGGTCTCGAGCGCAACGTTTGCCCGCCCTGTTCCCGGGCGACACGGTCAAAGCGACGACATAGCCGTCCGGTAAGTTTGCGGAAAGTGATGGGCGCCGCCCTTGCGTCTTGCGCGCCAATTGACCATCCTCGCCAACATCACTTTGCACCGCGGCCGGGGGGTTCGCACATGCCGACGCTTTATGCGCTGAAACCGGCCTTCCAGGCCAGGCTGCGGCCGCTTGCCGACGGCCTGGCCAGAGCCGGCCTCACCGCCAACCAGATCACGTTGCTGGCCGCTGCCCTCTCGCTCGCCACCGGCCTTGTGGTGGCAGCCCTTGCCGGCCACCGCGTGGTCTTTCTGCTGATGCCGCTCGTGCTGTTTACGCGAATGGCGCTGAATGCGATCGACGGTATGCTCGCGAGGGAACATGGCCAGGCCTCGAAGCTCGGCATGTATCTCAACGAGCTCTGCGATGTTGTCTCCGATCTCGCTTTGATCCTGGCCTTTGCCGTCATTTTTCCTGCCTGGGGCGTCGTTGCATTCGCTATCGCGGCTATGATCGCGGAATTCGCCGGCGTGCTCGGCATCGCCGCCGGAACCGGGCGCAACTATGCCGGCCCGTTCGGCAAAAGCGACCGAGCGCTGGCGCTCGGCATCCTCGCCGTGCTTATCGCGTCCGGCCTGTGGGTCCCGGCGCTCACGCCGCTCGTGTTTCCGGCCATGGCTACACTCTCGCTGGCGACCGCCATCAACCGGATACGCAGCGGTCTTAACGGGAGCAGCAGCTGAATTCCGGTCTCGCCAGGGGAAAAAACATGCTTCACCAACAGAAGGTTGCAGCCGTCGCTTCGGCCGACATCGAGCGGGTGGCGCAGGAGCGCAGCTTCAAGAGCCATGACGGCACCGAGATCTTCTACCGCTATTGGCCGGCGCTGTCGGAACACCGCAAGGGTGCCATCCTGCTGTTCCATCGCGGCCACGAGCATGGCGGCCGCATGGCGCATCTGGTCGACGAGCTCCAGATGCCCGACCACGCCTTCTATGCCTGGGATGCGCGCGGCAATGGCCGCTCCGCCGGCGAACGCGGCTATGCGCCGTCGTTTGCCGCGCTGGTGCGCGACATCGATTGCTTCGTGCGCGAGATCGGCAGCGACGGCTTTGCCCGGCGCGACATCGCGCTGATCGCGCAATCCTTCGGCGCCGTGCTTGCCGCCGCCTGGGTGCATGACTATGCGCCCGACATTCGGGCCCTGGTGCTGGCCTCGCCGGCCTTCTCGGTCAAGCTCTACGTGCCCTTCGCCAAGCAAGGCATTGCGTTGTGGCAGAAGCTGAAGGGCCGCTTCTTCGTCAATTCCTACGTCAAGGCGAAATTCCTGACGCATGACCCCGAGCGCATCGCCTCCTTCGACGCCGACCCGCTGATCACCCGGCCGATCGCCTCCAACATCCTGGTCGAGCTCTACGATCATGCCGCGCGCATCGTCGCCGACGCCCGCGCCATCACCGTGCCGACACAGCTTCTGATCTCCGGCAGCGACTGGGTGGTGCGCCATGGACCGCAGCACGAGTTTTTCGTCAATCTGGCGAGCCCGGCCAAGGAGCGGCATATTTTGCCCGGCTTCTTTCACGACACGCTGGGCGAGCGCGACCGCCACAAGGCACTCGACCTGATCGGGCCTTTCCTCGAAAGGCAGTTCACAGCGCCGGAAAAGCCGGTCGACCTGACCGAGGCCGACCGTGCCGGCTACACACGCGACGAGGCCGACCGGCTGGCCTCGCCGCTGCCGCTGCTGTCTCCCAGGGGGCTCTACTGGACAATCAGCCGCGCTTCGATCCGCATGGGCGCCTGGCTGTCGTCCGGCATGAAGACGGGGATTGCCACCGGCTTCGATTCCGGCTCGACGCTCGACTATGTCTATGAGAACGAGGCGCGCGGCATCAGCCCCATTGGCCGCATGATCGACCGCACCTTTCTCGATGCCATCGGCTGGCGCGGCATCCGCCAGCGCAAGCTGCATCTGGAAGAGCTGATCGGCAGCGCCGCCGCCTCGCTCAAGGCCGGCGGCCGGCCGGTCCATATCGTCGATATCGCCGCCGGCCATGGCCGCTACGTGCTCGATGCCGTGCAGAAATGCGCCGCGCCGCCGGCAAGCGTGCGGCTGCAGGATTTCTCCGAGCTCAACGTCTCGCTCGGCCGCAAGCTGATCGCCGAGCGCAAGCTGCCGGCGACCGTCTCGTTCCATCGAGGTGACGCCTTCGACGCCACGATGCTGGCCGGGCTCGACCCGGCGCCGGATCTCGCCATCGTCTCGGGGCTCTACGAATTGTTTTCCGACAATGCCATGATCGCCCGCTCGCTCGGTGGACTGGCCAGCGCCATGCAGCCCGGAAGCCTGCTCGTCTACACCAACCAGCCTTGGCATCCGCAGCTCGAGATGATCGCGCGCAGCCTGACCTCGCATCGCGGCGGCCAGGCCTGGGTGATGCGCCGCCGCACGCAGACCGAGATGGACCAGTTGGTGGCGGCCGCCGGCTTCGAGAAGCTCGACCAGCGAATCGACCAGTGGGGCATCTTCACCGTTTCGGTCGCGCGGCGCGTCTGAGCATGGACTTGCCTGCCTCTGCCTTACCTCGCGATGCCCCTGCCCTTCCGGCCTTGCCGCGCGAGCCGTATCCCGGGATAGTCCTGCGCGCCGCATTGTGGCTGTCATTTCTGGCGCCGTTCTTCTACGCCACCTACGGCTTCGCCAACTGGCTGGCGTCGCGGCGCGACGACGTCGGCAGCATCGTCTTCGGCTGGGAGCATGGCATCCCGTTCCTTGCCTGGACGATCGTGCCCTACTGGTCGATCAACCTGTTCTATGGCTTGTCGTTGCTGTTGAACAATTCAAAGAGCGGCGTCGACCGCCTTGCCGGCCGCTATCTGACGGCGCAGATCGTCGCCGTCGCCTGCTTCATCCTGTTCCCGCTGACTGCGACGTTCGTGCGCCCGCAGACGAGCGGCCTGCCCGGCTTCATGTTCGCCGTGCTCGGCGGCTTCGACAAACCCTTCAACCAGGCGCCGTCGCTGCATATCGCGCTGCTGGTCATCATCTGGGACCATTGGCGTCACAGATTGACCGGCATCGCCGGCGTCGCCTGGCATGTCTGGTGTTTCCTGATCGGCGCCTCGGTGCTGACGACGTGGCAGCACCATTTCATCGACATTCCGACCGGCGCGCTGCTCGGCCTTTTCGCGCTGTGGCTGTTTCCGCGCGACGGCGCCTTGCCTTTCGCCGGCTTCCGCCTGACCGCGGACCCGAAAGCGCGGCTTCTGGCGCTGTTCTATGCGCTTGGCGCAGCCTTTGCGCTGGCCGGCGCTGCTGCCGGCGCATTGGTCTCGGCGCTGTGGCTCATCCTGTTGTGGCCGGCACTGGCGCTGGCCATAGTCGCTTTCGCCTATGCCGGCGCCGGCGCCAAGGTGTTCCAGAAAACAGCCGATGGCCGCGTGTCGCTGGCCAGCCGTCTTCTGCTGTGGCCCTACCGGGTTGCCGCCAAGGTCAATGTGTGGGCATGGACGCGAAAGCTTCCGGCGCAGATCGTCATTGCCGACGGTGTTTCCCTTGGCCGTTTTCCGACCGCCGCCGAGGCCGACGCCTTCGGCACGGTGATCGACCTTGCCGGCGAATTGGAAAGGCCGCGTGGCGCCTCGATCCACTGGTTGAGCCTGCCCATGATCGACCTTTTGCCGCCGTCTCGCGAGGCGCGTGCGCAAGCGGTGGCGGCGATCGAGACGGCGCGGGGCCAGGGCACGGTGCTGGTCTGCTGCGCGCTTGGCTTCCAGCGCAGCGCCGCCGTCGTAGCCGAATGGCTGGTCGCCAGCGGCCGGGCCGACACGCCGGATCAGGCGCGAGGCAAGCTCGCTGCCGCCGGCCGGCCTGTGCATCTTGGCGTGGACCACCCGGCATGACCGCCTATCGTGACAGGGCCGAAGCATTCGCTGCCGGGCTGATGGTGCAGGTGGCATGGCCGCTGCTGCTGGTTGCTGCTGCCTTGCTGGCGGCACCGGTCATCGGCCTGGCGGCAGTGCCGCAAACATCATCGCTGTCCGCGGTAGTCTGGCTGATCGCCGCCGCGAGTGCCATAGCCACAATCATTCTCTCGGCCCTGCTTTTGTTCGACGCGCTGCTGTTCCGGCTGATGGCCAGCCACGCCAGCGAAGCAGGCGGCGGTGCGGCGATCGACGACGTGCTGGCGCGCATGCGGCTGAAACCCACGGCGGCCGGTGGCCGCTCGCTCGACCAGCGGATGGCCGGCACGCGCCGTCTGCTCGCCAAGCAGCGTATCGCCTTCAGCCTGTTCGCGGCGGCCTCGGTCGTCGCGGCATTCTTTTGAGCCCGTCCATGACAAAGCTTCGCGTCAGCACCTATACCCTGCTGCAGACGGTGACCTCGGTCGGCCTGTCAGCACTGGCCTGGGTAGTCACCGGAGTGCGGCCGATCTGGAACGGCAGCCAGCCATCGGACCGGCAGCGCATCTACTTCGCCAACCATGCCAGCCACGGCGATTTCATCCTGCTGTCGGCCTGCCTCAGCGAGAAGGAGCGCGCCCGTACCCATGCGGTGGCGGCCGCCGATTATTGGAGCAAGACGCGGCTGCGCCGTTTCATTGCCGAGGACATGCTGTCTTCCGTGCTGATCCACCGGCAGTGGACGGATGAAACGCAGCACCCGATCTCGATCATGCTGTCGGTGCTCGACCAGGGCCATTCGCTGATCTTGTTTCCCGAAGGCACGCGCAACATGACCGACGAACCGCTCCTGCCGTTCCGTTCCGGCCTCTACAATCTGTCGATGGCGCGGCCCGATGTCGAACTCATCCCGTGCTGGATCGAGAACATGTCGCGGGTGCTGCCCAAGGGGCAATTCGTGCCGGTGCCGCTGCTTTGCCGTGTCGTCTTCGGCGCACCGATCGCCATTCAACCGGGTGAGGAACGCCGCGCCTTTCTCGACCGCGCCCGCGAAACGCTGCTGGCGCTCAACCCCCGGCCGCAGCGAGACGATTGAGGACCAAGGCAAAATGCTGCCGATGATGCACGAAACCCTCATTCTGATTGTCGGCCTGCTGGCGGTGCTGATCAGTGCCAGCGTCGTCGCCGGCGTCTTGTCATGGCGCGCGCCAAAGCCGTTGTCGCCGACGCTGGTCAACCTCACCCAGCGCATCAATGCCTGGTGGGTGATGGTGGTGGCGATCACCGTCGCCTTCTTCTTCGGCCGCCCCGGCATGACCATCCTGTTCGCGCTGATTTCCTTCGCCGCGTTGCGCGAATTCGTGACGCTGACGCACAGCCGCCGCAGCGACCACTGGGTGCTGCTCGGCATGTTCGGCATCGTCATCCCGTTCCAGTACTGGTTGGTGTGGACCGCCTGGTACGGCCTGTTCACCATCTTCATCCCGGTCTACTGCTTCCTGCTGATGCCGGCGATCACCGCGCTGCACGGCGACACCGAGCGCTTTCTCGAGCGCGTCTCGGCGCAGCAATGGGCGGTGATGATTTCGGTCTACTGCGTCAGCCACGTGCCGGCGCTGCTGACGCTCGAGGTGCCAGGCTTCGAAGGCCGCAACCTGTTGCTGATCGCTTTCCTGATCATCACCGTGCAAGGCAGCGACGTGCTGCAATATATTTTCGGCAAGCTGTTCGGCCGGCATCTCCTGGCGCCGACGGTCTCGCCGTCGAAGACTTGGGAGGGGCTGGTCGGCGGGCTGGCGGCATCGAGCCTGCTCGGCGCGCTGCTGTCGTTCCTGACGCCGTTCTCGCCGCTGCAGGCAGCCGGCGTCGCCTTCATCGCCTGCCTGATGGGCTTCCTTGGCGGGCTGGTCGCCTCCGCCATCAAGCGCGATCAAGGCGTCAAGGACTGGGGCCATCTGATCGAAGGCCATGGCGGCATGATGGACCGTGCCGACAGCCTGGTCTTCGCCGCCCCGGTCTTCTTCCATACGGTGCGCTATTTCTGGACTGTATAAAGGTTGGCCCCGTTTGCCGCGGCGGACGGTTCAGCGCGACCTTGCGAAGATAACCTGATCCGTTTCGTTATTACCACTTTCGCGAAAGCGGTAATTACCCGACCTGCCGCAGTCTTCGCCGCGCTCATTTTGCCGCGGCGAGCGGCTCTTTCTTGCGCGCCGGCGTCAGGCGGCGCATGCGGCGTTTGGCGGTGGTCTTCAGCGCCACCGGCGCAGCGCTGGACAACGCACCGAGCACCGCGCCTACCATGCCATGTGCGACGAAATCGGCGTTGATCTCGTTGGCCAATCTGGCATCTGCCTCCTGGTTGTCGCTGTCGGCTTCCGACCACAACACGATGCCCACTCGCAACCTTGGTTTGGCGCGTTTCAGCCGACGGACCAGGAACCGCCCGTGCTTGACGGAATCCCGGTTCAAAAATCCGACGACGACAGTATCGACGGCGTCGAGCTCAAGGCGGCGAATGCTCCCCGGTTCCATCTCGGCGAAGCTCGCTCTCAACACCGTAGCGCCCTGGACTTCGAGCACCTGCGCCAGCATGGCGGCAGCCGCGTCGTCGAGTTCGCCGCGCCCTCCGGCGCACAGCACCGACATGCCCGTGCCATCCGGCAGTTCGGTGTCTTCCTCGCCCTGAACCTCCCCCTGAACGTGCTTGTCCTCGCGTGAGCCGTGGTCCTCGGCCGCGGCCGTGTCGTCCGCTTCCGCCTCCTCCTGCGCGCTGTCGTCGAGGTTCGCCACCATCGTCAGCGCGCTGCCCGCGACCTGCTGTCTTTGCTCATCGCTCAACACACCGCGCACCCGGTCCTGCTCGCCGAGCAGAAGTGCGGGAATCGCGACCTTGTCGTAGAACTCGACCAGATATTCTTCCTCCAGCATCTCCTCGGCATGGTCCGTCGCTTCCTCGGGATCGCCGGCCAACAGCCGCTGGTAAAGCCGGGCGTGCGGTTCGAGCACGGGTTCGTTGCCGAACAGAACGTCGAGGAATTCGAACTGCGGCACATGGCGGCCGAGCACGACGAGGCAGACCGTGAGCGGCGTCGACAAAACCAGGCCCAATGGCCCCCAAAGCCAGGTCCAGAAGATCGCCGCAACGATGATGGCCAATGGCGACAGCCCGGTGCGCGAGCCGTAGAGCCAAGGTTCGATCACGTTGCCGGTGATCAGTTCCACCACGACGAAAAGCCCTGCAGTCCAGAGCACGAGCGACCAGCCGGGCGCCACGGCCAGCGCCAGGAACAGAGGCAACAGCGTCGCTATGACCGGGCCGATATAGGGAACGAAGCGCAGCGCCAGCGCCAGCAAGCCCCACAGCAATGGATTGGGTATGCCCAGCAGCCAAAGTCCGATTGCAATTGGGACGGCATAGACGATGTTCACGACCAGTTGCATGAGCAGATAGCGGCCGACGCGCTTGCCGGCATCCTGCAGCGCCTCGGTGGTTCGGTGCAGATCGCCGTAGCCGACGAGGCGTATGAAACGATCGCGCAGGTCCTCCCGCTCCAGCAGCATGAATATGACGACCACGACGATCAGTCCGGCCGATGCCAGCGGGCTCAGCAGCGGGCCGATCAGATTCTGGAGAACCTCGAGCGGTCGTTCGCGCGCGACGATTTCGACCGGGATCGGTTCCCGCGGAGGCTGATCGGCGGCGGGTTGTGCGGGCTCGGGTCTGTCGAGCTCCTGGCCGACGCGTTCGATCACCCGGCTCAATCTGGAAACGATGCCGCCGCCGACGCCGGTTTCCTTGAGCGACCGGACCTTGGTCAGGATATTCGCCTGGTAAAGCGGAATGTTCTGCGCCAGTTCACTGACCTGCGTGGCGACGATGAAGGAGAACAGAGCCAGCACCGTGAATGCGCCGAGCACACTGGCGATCACGGCAGGAAGACGCGGAATGCCGGCTCGCTTGAGTGCCGACACCATGGGCACGAGCGCAAAGGTAAGCAGCAGCGCGATTGCGATCGGCAGAAAGACCTCGCGCCCGAAATAGAGCGCCGCGACGGCCGTCACGACCGACGCTACGCTGGGCAACGATGTGCGTGGAAGCGCCCTGGCCGCGGAAACAATACCCGCCCGCCGGGGCTCCGACAGGTGCGCGTCGTTTCGACGATTTGCCGCCACTTGATACCTCCGCCCCGCCGTCGCCATGATCGGGCATATTGAGCCGGCGTGCAACTTCGCAGCGTCTCACCCAGCTGGACGCCGATTGCCCTGGTCGGCAGCGCCGCAAATTCAGTCATGGGTAGAATTTTTTGCATTAATGACGTCACGGGCAATCCTGTTCCATGTCTGCGCCAGAACGTGGAACTTTTGGGTCAAAACACCGTTCCTTCGTAGATCGCTGATGGACAACCTCAAAGCAGCAGCTCAGGAGGAATGATCATGAACATCAAGACGCTTTGCATGGGCGCGATGGCGCTTTCGATGATGACCGGCGCAGCGCTTGCCGCCGGTGCCACTGGCACCTCGGCGCTCGACGATCCGCAGAAAATGAACCCCTTCTTCACCGACGCCGGCATGAAGACCATGAAGTCGGAAGCCGAATTCAAGGCGGCATGGATGGCCATGTCCACGAGCGACCGGGCCATGATGTTGAAGGAATGCAGCGACGCAGGCATTGCCACGATGCATGCCGACTTCTGCAAGATGGCCAACCAGCTCGGTGGCGCCAACAAGTGATCGTTGCCAATTGAAATAACGCACCAAGCGAAAGGGCGGGCAGGTCTGTCACTGCGACCTTCCTGTCCGCACGGGCGGGCGCTCATCTATTTGAACTCGTGCCGGAATATCCGCGTAAAAGGCCACGACTTCGATTGCCGTGGCGCCATTGGCATGGCTTGGCCTGAGCGCATGTCGCGAAGCGGCAATGCCACTACCGCCCAGGGGGTCCCAGTCTGCTCACAATCCGGGTTTTCCGGTCGGCCGTCCGCCTGGCATTAGCGGCCGGCACGCTTGGTTACCGGCACGCTGCCCCCGGCACGCTTGACCTCGCCGCCAACCGTGGGATAGGCCGGGTAATGAGCCAACCACCTCCGCACCGGAGTCCCACGAAAGACCTGCCATGACCGACGCGATCATAAGAGACAGCAATGGCACGGCGCTGCACGAGGGCGACTCCGTGACCCTGATCAAGGATCTCAAGGTCAAAGGCACGTCGGAGACGATCAAGCGCGGCACGCTGGTGAAGAATATTCGCCTCACCGGCAATCCCGGCGAGATCGAATGCAGCACCAGGCAGGTGAAGGGCCTGGTGCTGAAGACCGAGTTTTTGAAAAAGGCGTGATCGCCTCGGCACCCTTCGCTTCGCTTCCATATCAGTCGCTCTCGAATCGCTCATGTGAGTGAATCGCCCACGCGAGGAACTGGAGGAGCCGCGCCCTCCCCCTATGTTGCACTGCGTTAGATTTGTTGCGTTGCAATATCGTTGCATCGGGTCGAGCCTTTGCGAGGTGGGCATTCCTTGCATGAGGTGATTGTGTCGGCATCATTTCGGCCTGACATCGAAGGGCTGCGCGCGCTGGCGGTGGCGGGTGTCATCGCCTTCCATTTTGGTCTGTCCGGCCTGCCCGGCGGCTTTGCCGGCGTCGACATCTTCTTCGTCATCTCCGGCTATCTGATCACCCGTCACCTGGTTACGGAAATCACCGAGACCGGGCGGCTGAACCTCTGGCGCTTCTACGCCCGGCGCGCCCGGCGCCTGTTGCCGGCGGCACTGTTCGTCATCCTCGCCACGCTGTTCACGGGTTACTTCATCCTGTCGCCGGAGGAACAGGCGCTTTATTCGAAAGGCGCCATGTTCGCCTCCGCCTACATGATCAACCTTTGGCTGATCCGCTGGTCGTTCGACTATTTCGCCGCCGACGCCACCAACAACCCGTTCATCCACTTCTGGTCGCTCTCGGTCGAGGAACAGTTCTATTTGGCATGGCCGGCGCTGCTTCTTGCCGCCGCTTGGCTGCGTCCCGGCAAGCGCGCCGCTATAATCGTCATCGGCGTCGCCGGCGCGGCCTCCTTCGCCGCCTGCGCCTGGCTGACGGAAGTGTCGCAGCCCTGGGCCTTCTATTTCTCGCCGCTCAGGGCCTGGGAATTCGCCGCCGGCGGCCTCGCGACCATGGCGCCGGCAAAGATCTGGCGCGACCGGCCGCTGCTGGCCACGCTCCAGGCATGCCTCGGTCTGGCGCTGATCGCCTGGGCCTATCTGATGCTGGACGAAGACTCGCCGTTTCCCGGGGTGAATGCGCTGGCGCCTGTTGCCGGCACCGTGCTGCTGCTGCTCAGCGGCAGCGGCGGCCGCAATCTGCCGAGCGCCGTGCTGGCGCTGCCGCCCATGCAATGGTTGGGCCGGCTGTCCTATTCGCTCTATCTCTGGCACTGGCCGGTCATCGTCTATGCGGCGATGGTGGTTCCCAGCCTGTCCATCCTGGACCGCCTTGCCTGCGCGGCGCTGACGCTGCTTCTATCGATGTTCACCTATCATTTCATCGAGAACCCGATCCGCCGCAACGGCTGGCTGATGGCCGGAGCAGCGCGGGCGCTGGTGCCCGCCGTCGCGCTGACCGGCGCCGGCGTGGTCGGGGCCTATGGCAATGCGCGCTTTGCCGAGCACAATCTCAGCCCCGAACAGCACGTCATCGCCGACAGCGCCGCCCAGCTCTCCACCGTGCGCGCGACCAATGGCGGCTGCGTGCTCGATTTCGAGACCGTCAAGCCGAAGCCCTGCATGTTCGGCCGCAAGGATGCCCAGCGCTCGGTCGTGCTGTTCGGCGACTCGCATGCCGACCATTGGTCGACGCCGCTGATCAAGGCGGCCGAGAAGAACAATTTTCGCGTCGTCACCTTTCTCAAATCCTCCTGCCGGGCTTCGCGGGTGACGACCTGGAACTGGCGGCTGAAGCGCGACTACACCGAATGCGATCAATGGCGCGAGCAGTCGGTCAAGGACATCATCGCGCTCCACCCGCAACTGGTGGTGATCTCGGAGTTCTCGATCGGAAATGTGATGAAAGAATCGCCCGAGGAGTTGAAGCACGCCGATTGGCAAGCGCAGTGGCGGACCGGCCTCAGCTGGACGCTTCAAGCCTTCAGCCAGGCCGGCATCAAGGTCGCGGTCATCAGGGACGTTCCCTACAATGCAAGCTACGCCGACAAATGCGTGGCGCGGGCGCTGTGGCGGGGCCAGACGCCCGCGACATGCGACACGCCGAGGATCATGGCGGCAAACGACGACATCGCCACCATCGAGCGCGATATCGTGCGCTCGACACCGAACGCTGCTTACATCGACATGACCGACCGCTTTTGCGACCAGACCACCTGCCATGTCTTCATCGACGGCAAACTAGCCTTCCGCGACCGCCACCACTTGGCGACGCCCTTCGCCGAAACGCTGGAACCGGCAGTGGAGCGGGCGCTGTTTTCGGATGTGATGGCGGCGGCCGTAAAGTAACGGTTCCGGATCTTATCGGATCACGACCCAGCCCTCGGCAAGCAACCATGCGGGGGTCAGCTAAGGATAAGACCCGCCAGGAAAACCGTAAGGATAAGCGACAGCGGAACTGCAAGAAGGCAGCACAGCTCGAAAGCTCGCCAAGAAGTCATTGGGCGCTTTTCCATGTTGGCCTCCTCCCTCAACGGCCAGACCGAGACGGCAGTTCCGCTTAGATAGTGCTCACCCCCACCACTCATCATGCAATTGGCGCAACTCGTTCCGCTTCCTGGTCATCCATCGTGCACGCGCCAGATGTGTCGCCCACGCCCGGAAAGCCCTCTCCGGCTCCTGCTCCGGATCAATGTGCAGAACGATGCGGGCGACCTCACGCCAATCGGTCCCTTCAGCCGACGCGTCGAGCAGCCGGATATAAGTAAGCATGCGATCTTCGTCATAACCGGTCGGCACTGAAGACGTCGGCGCTGCGTTCGCGATATGAGAGTTTGGCGGCTTTGGCATTGCGACCTACCAGCAATGGCGCACCGTAGCAGCCTATAAAGAAGCCCGCGCCCTTTGATCGGAGGATGCGCCGATCGAGATTCGCCTCGACGGTCGGCAAATGGCGGCCTCAGGCGGAGTTCACCGCCCAGCTGGGCTCACGCCTCACCACGTCGTGATCGGGTCGAGGCAATCTATCTATTTTAGTGGAACCTAATTTAGTCGACGCAATTATGCGTGCGTGAGAAAGCGTGAAATCCAGACCGTCACTGAAAGCCGGCTATCGCGAGATCAGTTGGCCGATGATCCAGTGATTGCAGTCGATTTGACGGAACGGATATTACAGGCGGCCGACAACGACAGGATTGTCTGCCTCGTTGTGGCAACGGAGCAACTGGAAACCGACCGCATCGAGAAAGCGGAGCCTAAGGAGACCAGGATTGCCACAAGCTTCGTCCGGGACTTTGAGGTAATGCTGCTTGTTCTTTATGCGGCCTACGCCCTCGCTGTGCTGGGTGCGACCGCGTTCGTTTTGCTGGAATTGGGCCATGTTCTGTAGGCAGACGTCGGCAAAAGACGGGACTGACGCGCGATTGCCGCTGTTTGATGAGAGGAGCGGCCACGCTGCGTCGACGATCCGACCCCGGCGCAGCCAGCGGCGTTTTCGCGCCAGCAGGCGCTAAACTTCGGGCCCGTCCGTTCCTTACATCTTGCCAATCTATGGAACGAGGCTGCCCCTCGGGGGTTTTTCTATTAGAGGGACGTTAAAGAAGGAGGTAGCTATGAAGAAGCTCCTGCTTGCCTCGGTGATCGCCATCGCCTCGGCGGCTTCCGTGATCGGCCCGGCGAATGCCGGCGGCAGCGTCACGATCGGCATCGGCAACGGCTATGACGACGACTATTATTATCGCCACCATCGATATTCCGATTACGACGATGAGTACGTCCCCCGTTACCGCTATGATGTCTACGACGAGGACTACAGGCCGCGCTACCGGTACCACCACCGGCGCTGCCACACCGAAGTCATCAAGCACTGGCGTCATCACCACCGGATTATCGAAAGAATCCGTGTCTGCCGTCGTTGACGGATCGATCCGGCCGGTATTGCCGGCCGGATCGGCGGGGCTTCTCACCTCGGCTTGCGCATCAGCATCATGCCGTAATGCACGGCCAATATGTCGAGCCCGATCTTGAGTAGTTTCACCACCACGTCGCGCGGCTCGCCGGCCTGTTCGGCCAGGCTCTTGACCGTTGCGTCGGCACAGCAGACCTTTTGCACGATGCCGGCGATCTCCCAATGGACAAGCGCCCTGGTTGCCTCGGCATGGTCGCGGCCGGCGGACAGGATGTGTTCGGCGACGCCGCTGCCGGTACGGCCGCCGTCGACGCGCTCGGCCCAAGCCATCGGCTTGGCGGTTGCCTCGGACGAGTTGCGGAAATCCTGGCGGTAGCGCATGCCCGCCTCGCGCTGCTGGCGCGACAGCGAGGTGAGGCCGCTCAGCGGGTCGACGTTGCGCACCCGCACGATGCCGCCGGTCGCTGTGTGGCCGTCATTGGAGACCTCATAGAGGCGCGCTCCCTCCTGCGTCCCCTTCGCCAGCCGCTTGCGGCCGAACCGGTCGTCCTTCAGTGCGAAATCATGGCCGATCTCCTTGCGGATGCGCACCTGCTCGGCCTCGCCTTTCGGCAATCGCGGTGGCCTGGCTGTGGCCTTTTGGGCGGTTTTGGTGCTCATCGGCTCGGTCCTCCTGGGTTTTGGTCGTCGGGCTCTGGCGAACTTCCAACCTCATTGCAGCGGGCTCAAATCGCTTCGGCCGGCAGCGTGCGCAGGAAGCGCGCAGCGTGATAGGCGCAGTAGCTTTTCGATGGGTTCGTGCGCATTCCGCAGCACAGCATGTCCAAACCTGGCCGGCTGCCGGGGGCGTCGTTTTCCGCATCCTCCTGCAGCGTCGTGTCGAGCGGCGCGCGGCAGCGCTCGAACAGGCAATCGATGAAGCGCATGGCGGCGAAATGCGGCTGGCGACCGCCGGCGGCGATCGGGCGCGGCGCCGGCATTTCGAGCGGCGCGCCATCGGTCCCGGTGATCCGAGCCGGACCCGGCTGCCATGCCGGCGGCGCCAGCCTGGCCGACAGCCTTGCCGGGCGGCAGCGTGGCTCGGCCTTCGGAGCCGACTCCGCTTGATCAGCAGTGCTTGATGGCTCAGGCGCCGAATTTCCGAGCCGGCCGCCAGAGCGTCGGCCACACCAGCCCTTGGATCTGGCAAGGCCGATGGTGCGCAAACGGGCGGTGCGGTGGACGATGCCGATGATAGCTGCACGCGAGGCCGGGCGGCCGCGCAGCGCGGTCAACCGGGTGGCGATCTTCGCGGCCGACAGTCCGCTCATCAGCCAGTTCTCGATTTGTTCCAGTTCCGAGGCGGAATAGCGGGCGGCCATGATGTTTCATTCCCTGCAAAAACGGTTGTGTGCGGCGCCGGCTTCGCCGGCCTCAGGCTCGAAAGCCGGTCAGCCTTCGCGTGGTCTGCTGCGATCGAGCTTCATCTCGGCCGCCTGCCTTGTTGCGCCGGACACTGCCTTGCCCGTCCGCTCGTCGAAGGCGATGACCGTGCCGTCTTCGGTGCGGGTGCAGGAAACCGCGGCATCCGCATTGCCGGCCGGCAGGTAATTCGTGGCCGGAGCCGTGAGGGGAACGGCTCCGGCCGTTCCGGCCGCTTGCGCTGCCGGATCCGAGGCGCGAGCCTCGGGCATCGTCCCGGCCGGGGAGGAGGACAGCCGCGACGAAGGGGACAGGGTTGGCACATGCATGGCCTTGGCGACCGGTTGTGGTACCGCCTCCAGGCGAGCGCTGCCGGCGCGCTGAAGGGCGGATTCGAGGACCGAAAGCTGGTGAAGCGACTTGTGCATGACCATATAAGAGCATAACTCAATCAATTATGCAAGCGATTCTTGCATAGACGAAACCGATTCTTATGCCTCAGATGGAGCCATGGCGAAAACTGCACTGTCGATCAAGGTCGGAGCGGCGATCCGCCGGGCGCGCAAGCAGCGCGGCCTGGTGATGCGCCACATTGCCGAGCACAACGACACCGACGTCGCTGCCGTCGGCAATTGGGAAACCGGGCGCAACCTGCCCAAGACCGAGAACCTTTTGAAGACCGCCGCGTTCCTGCGCGTCGACCCGGTGGCACTCGGCAAGGGCGAGGTCGTTTTCCTCGAAGATGCCGGACCGGTCGCCGATGCCGAGATCGTCACCGATCCCGGCCCCCTGCCCGCCGGGCCGATGGACATCCAGCTTCTCGGCACCGCCGTCGGCGGCGACGATGGCGACTTCACCTTCAACGGCCAGCCGGCCGGCTATGTCCAGCGGCCGCCGGGGATCCGGCATCTGCGCAACGTGTTTGCGCTGCACGTGCTGAGCGATTCGATGGTGCCGCGCTACGAGCCCGGCGAGATGATCTATTGCGGCGGCCGCGAAGCGTTGCCCGGCGACCATGTGGTGATCGAGACCCTGCCCGAGGAGAACGAGCAAAACGGCAAGGCCTTCATCAAGAAGCTGGTCAAGCGCACCGCCGCCGAGCTGATCGTCGAGCAGTACAACCCGCCCAAGACGCTGTCCTTCAACCGCTACGCCATCAAGAACGTCTTCCGCGTCATCCCGCTCAAGGAATTGCTGGGGTATTGAGGGCTTGTTGCCTTCTCCCCTTGTGGGAGAAGGTGGATCGGCGCACAGCGCCGAGCCGGATGAGGGGTGCTGGAAGGAACGCGGCGGAGGAAATGTAGAAGCGATTTTTAAGCACTTACGCCATCAAGGTAGCGATCCGTCCAACACCCCTCATCCGACCGAGCTTCGCTCGGCCACCTTCTCCCACAAGGAGACCTTTGCACGGGGAAGCGAAATCCTGGTTGGTGAGTTAATGGGGCTTTTTTGAAAGCCGGGAAAGCAGTTTTCGACGGCTTGGCATGGCATCGAACGGC
>NZ_JAMYPT010000036.1:0-33054 GCF_040320505.1 Mesorhizobium sp. M0678
CCCCCCACCCCCCGCGTGCCGCGGCCCGCCCCCCGCGGCGGCCCCACCACTGGCCCGTCGAGGCGCCCCTGCCCCCCGGGTGGGCTCCTCCCCATATCCCCCCCCCCCCCCCCCCCCCCCCCCCCGGGGGCCCGCGACGATCCCCCTGGTCATCGAGGCGGTGGTATTGGGATTGATGACGGCTATTCGCATTCGGGGCGCTCCGGCCAGATTCCGCTCGATTATAAGGAGGCCAGCGCGCTGGACATGCGCTCCAGCCCTCGGCGCAGCAGAGGACGCGGGCAGCCGACGTTCAGGCGAATGAAGCCTTCACCGCCAGGCCCATAGACGCGGCCGTCGTACAGATTGACCCCGGCCTGATCGACAAAGAACTTCTGAATTCCGCCCACTTTGCAATCGAGCGTGCGCGCGTCCAACCACACCAGAAACGATGCGTCGGGCCGCATGGGCGTGATGCCTGGGAGATGTTTACCGGCGAATTCGCAAACCAGATCGATGTTGCTGGCGATGTAGCCTGAGAGTTGATCGAGCCAGGGCGCGCCGGTGCTGTAGGCAACCTCCAGAGCCAGGCGGCCGAAAAAGTTCGCGTTCACCATGAATGACGCCTGCATTGCGGCAAGGAGCGCCTCGCGGCGCTTTTTGCTGGCTACCGAAATGGTTGCCGAAGGCACCCCGGCAAGATTGAAAGTCTTCGTTGGAGCGGTGCAGATGAACGACTTCTCTGCGGCATCGTCCGAGATGGAGGAGAAGACGATGTGGGGACGATCCGACAGCCTTATGTCGCAGTGAATGTCGTCGGATATGACCAAGATACCATGGCGCTCACAAATGTCGTTCAGCGCTGCCAATTCTTCTCGTGTCCAGGCCATTCCGGCAGGGTTGTGAGGATTGCACAGCAGGAACACCTTGGCGCCGGCGGCCGCCAGTTTCCCGAAGTCCTCCAGGTCGAGCTCATACCTGTTGTTCTGCAACCTCAGCCGGTTCGTGAATAGAACCCGCCCGTTTCCCTGAACCACTTCGAAATAGGGCGAGTACACGGGCGACTGCACAATGACGCCGTCACCGGGCTTCGTGAAGGTTCGCAGTATCGCAGCTACGGACGGCATGATCGCTGGCGCTGGAAGCAGGGTCTCCAGCATCGGCGACCAGTTGTGCCGGCGTGTGAACCACGATTGCACGATCTCATAATGGCGCGGATCGCGGCGGGTGTAGCCGTAAATGCCGTGGTCCGCGGCCTCGCGCAGCCGCGCGATGACAGTTTCCGGGGCTCGGAAATCCATATCCGCTGTCCATAGGGAGAGCAGGCCCTCTCCCTCGACTCGCGGGGAGAACTCATCCCATTGGTTGGCCCATTTGACGGATCCGAATTGCTGGCGGTCGTGGATCTGGTCGAAATCGACTTCCGCAATATTTCTTTGCCCGAGCGCCGATGCGGGCATGTCTGCACAAGCCATTTGATAATCACCTGGAAAAATCTGTTGCCACGGTTACGGCCGCTTTGCCTCCGCGGACGTCCCTATTTGAGGATTTGCGCCAGAAACTGCCGCGCCCGTTCCGACCGGGAGTTGGTGAAAAACTGATGGGGCGTGTTGGTCTCGACGATCTCCCCGCGGTCCATGAACACCACGCGATCGGCCACCTCCCGCGCGAAGCCCATTTCATGCGTCACGCACAGCATCGTCATACCTTCACCGGCGAGCGACACCATCGTGTCGAGCACCTCCTTGACCATCTCCGGATCGAGGGCAGAGGTTGGCTCGTCGAAGAGCATGATCTTCGGGTTCACGCAGAGGGCCCGAGCAATTGCAGCGCGTTGCTGCTGGCCACCCGACAGCTGCCCTGGGTAGCTGTCGGCCTTCTCCGCAATTCTGACGCGCTCCAGATAGTGGCGCGCCAATTCCTCGGCAGCTATCCGCGGCATCTTTCTCACCCATACCGGCGCAAGGGTGCAATTCTCAAGCACGGTAAGGTGAGGAAACAGATTGAAGTGCTGAAACACCATCCCGAAATTGCTGCGGACTTCGTCGATCTTGCGCAGATCCCCGGTTACCGCCTTGCCGTCGACGATGATCTCGCCCGACTGGTGCTCCTCGAGATGGTTGATGCAGCGGATCATCGTCGATTTGCCGGACCCCGAGGGGCCGCAGATGACAATACGCTGCCCCTGTGGCACCGACAGGTTGATGTTCTTGAGCGCATGGTATGAACCGAACCATTTATTGACAGCACGCAGCTCGATAGCCATCGCCTTGTTGTAGGGCGTCCCCTTCGTCGCTGCGTACATTGCTTGTGGGCTCATCGTCGCGTCCTAGGATTTGTGGCCACGCGCCAATTGGCGCTCCATCGATTGCGAGTAACGGGACATGCCGAAGCAAAAGCCCCAGTAGACCAGTCCCGCAAAGAGGTAGCCGGTTGATGAGATCGTCGGGCCTGCCCAGTTCGGATCGACGCGCGCCGTTTCGATGGCTTTCAGGAAATCCGCGATGCCGACGATGGCGACCAGAGTCGTGTCTTTGAACAGACCGATGAAGGTGGAGACGATGCTCGGTATGACGATCGTCAACGCCTGGGGGAGGATGATCAGGCGCATCATGTCGAAGTAGCTGATCCCAAGCGCCTTCGCCGCCTCGTATTGGCCCTTCGGGATTGCCTGAAGGCCGGCCCTCACAACTTCGGCCATATAGGCGGACGAGAACAGCGCTATCGCGATGAGCGGGCGCAGGAGACGATCAGGCGTCAGATAGTCCGGGACGAAGAGCGGCATCATGAAGTTCGCCATGAACAACACCGTGATAAACGGCACGCCCCGGACGACTTCGATGAATGTGACGCAAACCGCCTTGACGAAAGGCAGTTCGGACCTGCGTCCAAGCGCCAGGATAACCCCGATCGGAAGCGAGAAGACGATGCCTACAATTGACATCAGCAGCGTGATCAAGAGACCGCCCCAGAGCGTCGTATCTATGACAGGCAGATGGAGCCAGGCGACGCCGCACACGAGAACGAACGTGGCAACGGGGTAGACGAGAAAGAACAGCAACGCCGCCACTTTGCGCCGGGGAGCCTTCGTCCACAGAAGCCATGCGATGAGGATGGCGCCGATCGCCTGTGCCAGGTCCACGCGCCACCGCTCGGAAACCGGGTACGCGCCGTATCGCACGTAGTCGAACTTCTCGGCAATGAAAGGCCAGCAAGCTCCTTGGCTGTTCGCACGGCAAGCTTCGCGGCCGCCGCTCCAGACCGCGTCGAAGATCGCAAAGCTCAGAAAGTGATGCAGCAGCCACACGGCGAGGAGGACAAAGCATATTGTCAGCGCGCCTGAGGAAGGCGTCGAAAACAGATTCTTTTTCGTCCAGGTCATTGGCCCCGGCCGAACGTCAGCGGGGGGCGCCATCGCTGGTATGAGCGCGCTGCTGACGACTGGCAAATGCATGGACTGATCGCTCATGCGTCACCTCTCGACGATCGCAAAATGTCGGTTACACGCGTTCATTGCCAACGACGTGGCAAGGGAGATAACGAGATAGACTGACAGGGTGATCGCCATGACCTGGACGGCGGCGCCGGTCTGGTTGAGTACCGTCCCGGCAAAGATCTGAACGAGGTCGGGATAGCCGATGAACACCGCAAGCGACGAGTTCTTGATGAGATTGAGATACTGGCTTGTCAAAGGCGGGATGATGATACGCAGCGCCTGGGGAACGACGATCAGACGAAGCGTCTTGCCCGGCGCCAGCCCCAGCGCATACGCAGCCTCGGTCTGGCCCTTTGGCACCGCCTGGATGCCACTTCGGACGATCTCGGCAATGTATGAACCGGTGTAGACCGACAGACCGATCAGGAGAGCGGCAAACTCCGGATAGAGCTGATGCCCACCTTGAAAATTGAAGCCCCGCAGCTGCGGCGCGACGAACGAGACCGGCTCGCCAGCCGCCAAGAACACGATCAGCGGAAAACCTATCAAGGTCGCCAGACTGACTAAAAGCACCGGCAACTGCTTGCCTGTCCGTCTCTGGACGCTCCTGGCGCGAAACCAGAATCCAACGCAACAGGAAACGGCCGCCACGAATGCCAGGCCCACCAGCCCCGCTCCCGGATGCAACTGGATCTCCGGAATGATGAGGCCGCGATTGTTTAGGTAGATGCCGCCGGGGATGGCGATGGATGCCTTCGGGGAAGGCAACGGCTTGAGGACGGCGTTGTACCAGAACAGCAGCTGCAGCAATAACGGGACATTGCGCACAAGCTCGACATAGGCGGTCGCCACCTTCGAAACGATCCAGTTCGGCGACAGGCGGGCAACGCCGATGACGAAGCCAAGCAAGGTCGCCAACAAGATTGCGAGGACGCTGACGTAGAGGGTGTTGATCACTCCCACCCAGAAGGCTTGACCGTAGGTGGACAGTGCATCGTACGGTATCAGGGTTTGATTGATGTCGAAGCCGGCAGACTCATTCCAAAAATCGAAGGAGAGCGGAATCCTCCGAACCCGCATATTCGATGCGGTCTGCATGCCGATGCCCAGGGCCACGGCCAGCAGGCAGCCAGCAAGCAAGAGCTGGTAGAAAGCGCCTCGCACTTTCGTATCGTGCAGCGAAAGGCTCCTGCGCGGTGGCGCGGGAAGCGACAAATCGGACATGGCCTGTTCCTATCGGGATCCGTGCAAGGCGCTGGTGGCAATACGCCAGCGCCTTGCAACCATGCTTTGCCTAGCGGATCGGCGGAGCGTACTGAACGCCGCCTTTGTTCCAGAGCGCGTTCATGCCGCGCTCGATTTTCAGCGGGGAGTCCTTGCCGACATTCCGATCAAACACTTCGCCGTAGTTACCGACCTGTTTGATCACCTCGACCGGCCAGTCGTCGCCGAGCCCGATGTCCTTGCCGATGCTGCCTTCCACGCCAAGCAGACGGCGGATGCTGGGATTGTCCGACGACTTCATCGCATCAACGTTCTTGGAGGTGACCCCGTATTCTTCGGAGGCCACCATGACGTAAAGCGTCCACTTCGCCACATTGAACCACTGGTCGTCTCCCTGCCGCACTGCCGGGCCAAGCGGCTCCTTGGAGATCAGTTCGGGAAGAACGATGCTGTCGTCCGGCTTGGCCATGCGAAGCCGCGATGCGTTCAAGGTAGAGGTGTCCGCCGACAGGACGTCGCAACGCCCCTCCTCGTAAGCCTTCACGACAGCTTCCTCGTCGGCGAAACCAACCGTGGTGTACTTGATCGACTGCGAGCGAAAATAGTCGGCAAGGTTCAACTCGGTCGTGGTGCCCTGGGTGACGCAAATCGATGCGCCCTCGAGCCCCTTGGCTGATGTGATGTTGTCCGCCTTGCGCACCATAAATCCCTGGCCGTCATAGAAGTACGTCCCCGCAAAAAGTATGCCGAGAGACGTATCGCGCGACGATGTCCATGTTGCGTTGTGGGCAAGAATGTCGATCTCCCCCGACTGCAAGGCGGTGAAGCGATCTTTTGGCGTCAATGGGATGAACTTAACCTTTTGCGCGTCCCCGAGCACGGCAGCGGCCACGGCGCGACAATAGTCGACCACAAATCCGGTCCATTTGCCTTCATTATCGGGAAGGCTGAAGCCAGCCGTGGCCGAATTTGTGCCACACGTCAGCACGCCATTTTTCTTGACATTGTCGAGGGTTGCGGACCACGCCGAGGAGGCGGTGCACGCGATAGCGAGGGCAAGAAAGCCCTTGAACATCGATCTCATTTCGGTATTCCCCTGTTTTTGTTGAAGGGAATGTGGCCTCAAGTATGACTATTCGTCAAATTGACTGTTCTCATTGCGAAAATGAGCGTCATTCATAATTGAGGAGGCACTCGCTCTCGGGTGAAAGGGAGCTTGAGTGCTGATCGGGCTAGTTTGCTTGGGGCGGACTAATCGAATGAGCGACGGCGCGCGCGACCTATGGTGCAGCCAACCCCGGTGCTCCGACGGTTGACCCTTGGTCTCTCTCGGTCCGCGACTCGTTGTAGATGCTCATGATTATTTCCCGAAGCCATTTGGTGCCCGGGTCATTCGCCATCTGGCGGTGAACAATGAGCCAGGCATTCACATTCGATACGGGAAGGGGCGGCGGGACCAACGTCACCTCACTCCTCTCGTCCAGCATTTGCAGGATTGCATCGCCGCAATGAGTAATCAGTTCAGTGCCGCGAAGCGCCCAGGGCAGCACCAGATAGTTCGAAATGGTCGCTACGACATTACGTCGTAGGCCCATCTGTTTGAGGGCGGCATCGGCAAGCCCTTCAGCCAGGCCGTCTGCGGAAATCTGCAGATGGGAACTTGCCAAATATGTTTCCAATGTCATGGCATTCCCTGCGATCTTGCTTCCACTCCACACCGCGCAAAACAGCCGATCCTGGCCAAGTTCCACCTTCAAGAGGCCTGGGTCGTCGCGTATTGCCGCTCCCGTCAGCGCACAGTCAACTTGTCTCAAATAGACCGAGGAACCGATTTCCGGTCCATTTGCGGGAATTACATTCAGCGTGGCACCGGGTGCTTGCCTCGAAAATTCTTGAATAAGCCCAGGAATGAAAATCATGGCGTGGTAGTCAGTAAGTCCAACACGAAAGTTGCGTCGCGTCGTAGCTGGATTAAACACCTCATGCCGCTCGATCGAGGCGCGAATCGCTGCAAGCGCAGCAGAGATATCTGACAGCAACTCCACTGCCCGAGGAGTTGGCCGCATCTCTCCCCCGTCTCTCGTGAACAATTCGTCCTGCAAAAGATCCCGAAGCTTTGATAAGGAGTGGCTTACAGCCGATTGTGTTCTGCTTAGTTCGCTTGCCGCGCGCGTCACGCTCCTTTCACGCATCATCACGTCAAAGACTCGCAACAAATTGAGGTCGATATCGTCGAAACTCATGAGACCTTCCCCGTTTTCATCATGCCTCGCCCGCATGCTAACATCGTTTTCAGCGCGCCGGAGGAACGATGCCATGGCGAACAAATGGGTGATTGAACGCCACGTTGACCTGTAGGGAGGGCCGTCATCCACTTGATCTCCCAACGTGCTCAAGCGATGCAAGCAATAGCCTGTCATTCAAGGGAGTATCGGCTTCGAAAAACATCCGTGGAAGGACCCACGAAGCGTACCCACTGAATATGGACGACCGAGAGCACAGGCTCGCCTGATGGCGATAATCAGTCGACAAAAACCGCCGGACGCCCCGAACTTTCGTGCGCAGATTTGCGCACCCGAGCCCCCTGTAGTCACCCGATTCTGGTTCTTCTGCTTACCTATTGTTGCCACGAGCCGCGACGTTCGGGCTCTCTGCAGCGGAACACTCCGCCGTCCGTCGCCCCTCCGATGCGCACGTCGCTACTCGTCTTTGCCGGAGACGTACCGTGACGCTTGATTTTATTGGTTTTTCGTTGGCCAAAATCAGAAATCTTCCCGTACCGTTCCGCACGGTCCCGCGGCTGATTATGGTCGGTCGTCTTTGCTCTAGATCAATGAATGCCCAGTTCATGCCGGTAGGCTTTAGGGGATCAACCGAAAGGTTGCCTGGAAGAGAGAATGCACAGGCGAGGACGACCATCCATTGGCCAAACGTCACTGACTGACAGGAAAACATAGAGGATGTCTGGTCCTTCTGTCGAATTGACAGTGCGTCGATAGAAAGCGAAATCTGATACGACACCCGCGTTGCCTTGTCCTGAAGCAACCGTGGTCTAGTAGCCGAAAGGAAGAACTGGGGCTTGGGAGGATAAGCATGGCCGAGGATTTGGTCGGTAATCATGCCGACCGCATTCAGGCAGCAATTGCCTCGGATGCCGCGGCGAAGTCCGCGCTGGTTGCCTCCTGGCGACGGTCTTCCAATCTGCATCGGCTCGATCCGGCCGATTGCAGCCCTCCCCGCTACCTGACGGAGGCTGAATTGCGAGGGGCCGGACAACGGATCGAACCACTCGTCCGGGCTGCCCAGTCAAGCCTCGACCGGCTCTACCTTGCGGTGGGAGGCGTTGGATGCTGCGTCCTGCTCGCCGATCGCGACGGCGTGCCGGTCGAACGGCGCGGCGCGCCTGTGGACGACGAGACGTTTCGTTCCTGGGGGTTATGGACAGGGTCCGTCTGGAACGAGGAGAGCGAGGGCACCAATGGTATCGGCACCTGTCTGGTGGAACAGCGCGTCCTGACGATCCACCGTGATCAGCATTTTCACACGCGCAACACCGGGCTGAGCTGCACCACGGCTCCGATCTATGACCACCGGGGCGATCTTGTGGCTGCGCTTGACGTGTCTTCCTGCCGGGCCGATCTGACCGAGGTCTTCGCCAATCTGATTTCGATGGCCGTAGTCGACGCGGCGCGGCGGATCGAGGCGGAGAACTTCAAGATGGCATTCCCCAAGGCGCGAATTCTGCTGGCGCCGGTGCCCAACAAGGGGTCCGGCGCGCTGATCGCGGTCGGTGCGGACGACCTCGTGGTCGGCGCGACCCGCTCGGCCCGCATGGCGCTTGGAATTACGCAAAGGTGTCTCGACAAGCCGATGCCGGCGGCCGATCTGCTCGGCTGGGCCGAGAGCGGCCCCGCAGTCCTCGCAGAGGCGGAGCGCGGTGTCCTGCAGCGGGCGCTGGCGCGGGCAGACGGAAATGTCTCGGCCGCAGCCCATGCGCTCGGCATCAGTCGCGCCACGCTTCACCGCAAGCTCAACCGCCTGGACGTCCACAGGTCCCACTGACTTTTGAAACGTCGCATGACTGTCGCAATTCTGCGACACACCCGCCCGCTCACTGTCCCCGGCGCATTGGCAATAGCGGTGGGAGATAGCAAGTCTCTTTCCGAAGCGTCGCATTCCGCGGCGCCAGCTTTGGGAGGAAGACACTTGAATAAGGTTGAATTCTCACGCCCGGTCAAGGCGCCCTTCGACAAGCGCTACGGCAATTTCATCGGTGGCAAATGGGCCGAGCCGCGTTCGGGCCGTTATTTCGAAAACTTCTCGCCGGTGAATGGTCAGTTGCTCTGCGAGGTGGCTCGCTCGGATGCCCAGGACATCGAGGCGGCTTTAGACGCTGCCCATGCCGCCAAGGACGCATGGGGGCGAACCAGCGTGGCCGAGCGCTCACTAATCCTCAATCGCATCGCCGACCGCATGGAGGAAAACCTCGATCTCCTCGCATGTGCCGAAACCTGGGACAACGGCAAGCCGATCCGCGAAACGACCGCCGCCGACCTGCCTCTAGCCATCGACCATTTCCGCTATTTCGCCGGTGCCTTGCGTGGCCAGGAAGGCAGCCTTTCGCAGATCGACGACGATACCGTTGCCTATCATTTCCATGAGCCGCTCGGGGTGGTTGGCCAGATCATCCCGTGGAACTTCCCGCTGCTGATGGCCTGCTGGAAGCTTGCTCCCGCGCTTGCCGCGGGAAACTGCGTCGTGCTGAAGCCTGCCGAGCAGACGCCGGCTGCCATCTTGCTGTGGGCCGATCTTATCGGCGATCTGCTGCCGCCGGGTGTGCTCAACATTGTCAACGGCTTCGGCCTCGAAGCCGGTAAGCCGCTCGCGTCGTCGCCGCGCATTGCCAAAATCGCCTTTACCGGAGAAACTACGACCGGCCGGCTGATCATGCAATATGCCAGCCACAACCTGATCCCCGTCACGCTGGAACTGGGCGGCAAGTCGCCCAACATCTTCTTCAAGGACGTTGTCGCCGAAGACGACGATTTCTTCGACAAGGCGATCGAAGGGTTCGTCATGTTCGCGCTGAATCAGGGCGAAGTCTGCACCTGCCCGAGCCGCGCGCTCATTCATGAATCGATCTACGACAGGTTCATGGAACGTGCGCTGAAGCGTGTCGAGGCGATCGTGCAGGGCGATCCGCTCGACCCGGCAACGATGATCGGTGCCCAGGCATCATCCGAGCAGTTGGAAAAGATCCTGGCCTACATCGACATCGGCCGCCAGGAAGGCGCCGAGTTGCTGACCGGTGGCGAGCGCAACGTCCTGCCCGGCGATCTCGCCGGCGGCTACTACGTGAAGCCGACGGTGTTCAAGGGCCACAACAAGATGCGCATCTTCCAGGAAGAGATCTTCGGACCGGTGGTCTCGGTCACGACCTTCAAGGACGACGACGAAGCGCTCAGGATAGCCAACGATACGCTCTACGGCCTCGGCGCCGGTATCTGGACACGCGACAGCAACCGCGCCTACCGGTTCGGCCGCGCGATCCAGGCGGGCCGCGTCTGGACCAACTGCTACCACGCCTATCCCGCGCATGCGGCCTTCGGCGGCTACAAGCAGTCCGGCATCGGCCGTGAGACACACAAGATGATGCTCGACCACTACCAGCAGACCAAAAACATGCTGGTCAGCTACAGCCCGAAGAAGCTCGGCTTCTTCTGATCGCCGCTTTGACCCACAGGCGCGGCTCCGCGAGGGGCCGCGCCAAAGGCTGGAAATCGGAAAACACGATGCGAGCGAAGGTCACAGCGACACCGGCAGCCCTTGAACTGATCGCCGAGATCGTTGCCGAGCACGGTCCGGTGCTGTTTCATCAATCCGGCGGCTGCTGCGACGGCTCTTCGCCGATGTGCTATCCGCGTATCGGCTTCATCGTGGGCGACCAGGATGTGCTGCTCGGCTACATCGGCGACGCGCCGTTCTACATCGGTGCGTCCCAATTCGAGGCTTGGAAACATACCGATCTCATCATCGACGTGGTGCCGGGTCGCGGTGGCATGTTCTCGCTGGATAACGGGCGGGAGAAGCGGTTCCTGACCCGGTCGACAATCTGCACCGCGTAGGCGAAACCTGCGGGTTTGATTTCGAGCAAGGAAGGCACCGCAGCAATCTCTACGTTCCGAAGATGATCCTCAATCTGCTCATCGGCACCGTCGTCATTAGCCTTACGGTCCTGGTTCACACCTTTGGTCTGATCGTGGTCACACATGCGATGGGGCACCTGGTCGCCCGTTTTCGCATGCACGGGCGCCGCAGCCGCATCGTTGCGATGATCAGCGTGGTGATGGGACTCTTTGCCATCATGACCACAGAGGTGTGGCTCTGGGCAGGACTATACCGGTTGCTCGATATCTTTGCTGACTTCGAAACCGCGCTGTACTTTTCCACCATCACCTTCTCGACCGTCGGCTACGGCGACATTGTGCCCGCTCACGCATGGCGCGTCCTCGCGGCTCTAGAGGGCGTGAACGGATTTCTTCTGATTGGCTGGTCGACCGCCTATCTGATCGCGGCCGGCACCCGCATTGGCCCATTCAAGGCCGGCGAGCACTTCTGAACAGGCGATCGTTCAGACCGCTACGGAATGCCTGGCTGTACCGGTTTCGAAATATTTGTCGAACTTCGCCGCGATGCTTCTGACAAAGGGCCGGCTTTCCGCCGGCACGACGAAGCGGTCACCATCAAGTTCAAGCAGCCGCGCAGGACCATGAAGAGCCGTGGAACTCGCCTTGAGGAGAAGTCTTTGGCCGGCTTCGCCAAAGCGTTCCACCAGCTCAATCGCCGAGAAGGCGAAGTCACACATCAATCGCTCGATGATCCAGCCGCGAACACGGTCGTCGTCGGAAAGCGCGATACCCCGAACAGCGGCCAGCCCGCCATCAGCAACCATGCGTCCATACTCGGCGGTCGAAGGCATGTTCTGTGCATAGCCCTCGCGAAACTGGCTGATGGATGACGGGCCAAGGCCGATCAAGGTCTCGCAGCGATCCTCGGTATAGCCCTGAAAGTTCCGGTGCAGTGTTCCGGCGCGGGCGGCAAGCGCGAGGGCATCGCCCGGTTTGGCGAAATGGTCGAGGCCGATTGCTTCGTATCCCTGGTCCACGATCGCCCGCGCCGCAAGTTGCGATTGAGCAAACCGCTCTGCCGGACCCGGCAGCCATGCCTCGTCGATCATCGTCTGATGCTTCTTAAACCACGGCACATGGGCGTAGCCAAAAAGCGCTATCCGATCCGGTTCCAGGGTTAGTGCCTGCGCGACGGTGGAGGAGACACTCTCCCTGGTCTGGTGTGGCAAGCCGTAGAGCAGGTCCAGATTGACCGATTCGACGCCGCGCGAACGAACGCCGTCGACTACCGCTTTGGTCTGCAAAAAGCTCTGCTCGCGGTTAATTGCCTTTTGCACCTTCGGGTCAAAATCCTGGACGCCGAGGCTCGCACGGGTCATGCCGATTTCGGCGAGTGCGTCGAGGCGGGCATCGTCCATATCATTGGGTTCGATTTCGACGCTGATCTTGGCGCCGGGAGGAAAGGTGAAGCTGTTGCGCAGGACGGTTCCCAGCGCCACCAGATCCTCCGGTTTGAGCATCGTTGGCGAACCGCCGCCGAAATGGACGGCACGCACGCGGCCCTTGCCTGCGACAAGACTGGCGACGGTGGCGATCTCGGCATGCAGTGAGCGAAGATACGTGCTCACCGGTTCGTAGTGGCGTGTCTGCTTGGTATGGCAGGCACAGAACCAGCAAAGCTTGTCGCAGTACGGGATGTGCAGATAGAGCGATATCTCGTGGCCCTCGTCGAGCGCCTGCAGCCAGCCTCGACAAACGGCAGCATCGACGCTTGTATTGAAATGCGGCGCTGTCGGGTAGCTCGTATAGCGCGGCACGTTCTCACCAAGTCTGGCAACTAATTCTGGGCGCACCCCTTTATCCGCTCCACTTTGCATGGCCCGACTTTGACCACATTACTGGCCGGCAGCCTTGATTTCGGTCAAAGTCCGCTGTGGACAAACTGCCGCAAGGATTTTCCTGCCGCCGATGCTATCTTGCCGGCAGTTTGGGTCCTCGGACGATCATGATGACACTGCGTCAGGATATTCACAGCACCGGCATTCCAGTGCTTTGCCGATCATGCGAAGCGCGCCACCATGGCGTCTGCGGCGCGCTCGATCCCGATCAACTGGTGGGCCTCGCCAAGACCTCATCGAAGCATACCGTTGAACCGGGCGCAGAACTGATTGGTGACACCGAGACCGTCGACCGTTATTCGAACGTGCTTTCCGGCGTGGTGAAGCTCACAAAGAGCCTGTCGGACGGACGCCAGCAGATTGTCGGCCTCCAGTTTGCCCCCGATTTTCTAGGCAGGCCCTTCAAGGTGGAGAGCGCGATCAACGCCGAAGCCGCAACGACCGTTTCCCTGTGTTCGTTTCCAAAAGCCGCCATCGAACGCATGATGAAGGAATCACCACAGCTCCAGCATCGTCTCTTCAAGCAGACGCTCAATGAACTCGACGAAGCACGAGACTGGATGGTGACGCTGGGGCGCAAGAGTGCTGCGGAAAAGGTGGCGAGCTTTCTCCTGATGATCGCCAGGAATATCGATCCTATGCTTGACCCGGCGGCCCAGTCGACAAGCTTTGACCTGCCGCTGACGCGCGCCGACATCGCCGATTTTCTCGGCTTGACGATCGAGACGGTCAGCCGCCAACTGACCAGGCTGAGAACAGACAGCGTAATCCGGATCGACAACAACCGGCACATGACTGTGGAGAACATGAGCCGGCTGCAGCGACGCTCCGGCACCTAACCGGCATCGACGACCCCGATCATCGGCAAGACGTGCTCGCGTTCGAAGGCGATATGCCGGCGCAAGCTTTCGAATAAGCCGCGCAGCATGAAGCCGACAGCCTCGGCATTCTCGACTGTCTCGCCATGGCCGATCGCCAGCAGGATTTCAGTCACCTCGCCGGCAAAGCATTCGTCCTCGACGTGTTCTGCGCGCAATCGACGAGTTGAAGCAAGTTTGGCATCGCTGCCAGTCAAAGCAGCCTCGTAGGCCGGAAAGATAACCGTCTCCTCGTATTGGTGAATGTTGCGCAGCAGCGGAACGATCGCGTTGGCCACGCCAATACAGTTCAGGCGATCTGCGGCCGGCAACGTATCGGCGATCTTTTCCAAGGCGTCACAGAGCCGCAGCTTTTCCCCATGGGCACGTTTCATCACAGCGCCCGGGAGGAACTCTCGATCGAACCGTCCGACCGGCATGGAAATCTCGCGGCGGGCTTCAAACAGCGACGATTTCCGCTCGTTCTCCCCGTCCAATGAAAGCCTCCTGATCGTTTGCGAGTTCGAAGCTGCCCAATCCAAAAGCAAATGGCTTTGACATGGATCAAGGCAGCGACGACGCGACTGCTGAATTGGTGTCAAGCGGATTGGTATCCGCGCATCCCAATCCGAGGTCGGGGACAGGTCATGAAGTTCGGCACGCAAATCTTCGCCTTGGGCCTGTTCACATTTGCGGCCCTTGTGGCAGCCGGGTTCGGTGTGGACGAGCCATTCCGGCAGCATATGTGGGTACTGTTTTTTGTGCTGCTCGGCTTTGTCGCCATCCTCATCCGCAACACGAATTTCGAAGTGGCTGCTCCGATCGACCCGTCCGCCTACATGGATGGGCCAATCCGCTATGGCGCCATCGCCACCATGTTCTGGGGTGTCGTCGGTATGCTGGTCGGCGTCGTCATTGCGCTGCAGCTTGCCTACCCCGATCTCAACATTGAGCCCTGGTTTAACTTCGGCCGTTTACGGCCATTGCATACGTCGGGCGTCGTCTTCGCCTTCGGCGGCAATGCGCTGCTCTGCACGTCCCTGTATGTCGTCCAGCGCACCTGCCGCGCTCGGCTGTTCGGCGGCGATCTCGGTTGGTTCGTGTTTTGGGGCTACCAGCTCTTCATCGTCATGGCCGCGACCGGCTACCTGCTCGGCATCACCGAGAGCCGCGAATACGCCGAGCCCGAATGGTATGTGGACATCTGGCTGACCATCGTCTGGGTCGCCTATCTCATCCTGTTCCTCGGCACGATCCTGAAGCGCAAGGAGCCGCACATCTACGTCGCCAACTGGTTTTACCTGTCCTTCATCGTCACCATCGCGATGCTGCATTTGGTCAACAACCTGTCGATGCCGGCCTCATTCCTGGGTTCCAAGAGCTACTCCGCCTTTTCCGGCGTCCAGGACGCCCTGACGCAATGGTGGTACGGCCACAACGCCGTCGGCTTTTTCCTCACCGCCGGCTTCCTCGGCATGATGTATTACTTCGTGCCCAAGCAGGCGAACCGGCCGGTCTATTCCTACCGCCTGTCGATCATCCACTTCTGGGCGATCATCTTCCTCTACATCTGGGCCGGTCCGCATCACCTGCACTACACCGCCCTGCCCGATTGGGCGCAGACGCTCGGCATGGTGTTTTCGATCATGCTGTGGATGCCGTCATGGGGCGGCATGATCAACGGCCTGATGACGCTGTCAGGCGCCTGGGACAAGCTACGCACCGATCCGATTATCCGCATGATGGTGATGGCCATCGCCTTCTACGGCATGTCGACCTTCGAAGGTCCCATGATGTCGATCAAGACGGTCAATTCGCTGTCGCACTATACCGACTGGACCATAGGTCACGTGCACTCCGGTGCGCTCGGCTGGGTCGGGATGATCTCGTTCGGCGCGATCTATTACATGGTGCCGAAGCTTTGGAACCGCCAACGGCTCTACTCGCTGCGGCTGGTCACCTGGCACTTCTGGCTGGCGACGCTCGGCATCGTCGTCTACGCGGCCGTCATGTGGGTGTCCGGCATCATGCAGGGCCTGATGTGGCGCGAATACGACGAGCAGGGCTTCCTGGTCTACTCCTTCGCCGAAACCGTCGCCGCCATGCACCCCTACTATGTCATGCGCGCCATCGGCGGGGCCATGTACCTCTCCGGCGCCCTGATCATGGCCTGGAACATCGCCATGACCATCCTCGGCTACCAGCGCGAAGAACAACCAATGCCGGGCTCCCTGCCCGTCCTGCAGCCTGCCGAATAAGGAGCCAGACAATGGGCTTGATGGACCAACACGCGCTGATCGAGAAGAACGCCACGCTTCTGCTCATTGGATCACTTCTCGTGGTCACAGTGGGTGGCATCGTCGAGATCGCACCGCTCTTCTACCTCGACAATACGATCGAGAAGGTGGAAGGCATGCGCCCCTACTCGCCGCTCGAACTCGTCGGGCGCAACATTTATGTGCGTGAGGGATGCTATCTCTGCCATAGCCAGATGATCCGGCCGTTCCGTGACGAGGTCGAGCGCTATGGGCATTACAGTCTGGCGGCCGAGTCGATGTACGATCATCCCTTCCAGTGGGGATCGAAGCGCACCGGACCGGACCTCGCCAGGGTTGGCGACCGCTATTCCAATCAATGGCATGTCGAGCACCTTACGGATCCTCGTTCGGTGGTGCCTGAATCAATCATGCCGAGCTATGCGTTCCTGAAAGACACGCCGATCGAGGTGAAAGATTTCTCGACGCATCTGGTCGCCAACAGCCGTGTCGGTGTCCCCTACGGCGACGACATGATCGCACACGCCAGCGCCGACTTGATGGCGCAGGCTGATCCCAACGCCGACACATCCGGCCTCGAGGCCCGCTACCCCAAAGCCAAGATCGGCGACTTCGACGGCAACCCGCAACGGGTCACCGAGATGGACGCCCTCGTCGCCTATCTGCAGATGCTCGGCACACTGGTCGACTTCAAGAACTACGACGAAGCCGCCGGCTATCGCTGAGGAGTTTTATTTATGGATTACAATCTGATGCGAGAGTTTGCCGACAGCTGGGGCCTGGTCGCCATGGCGCTTTTCTTTGTCGGCGCAATTGCCTTCGCCCTGCGCCCCGGCAGCCGCAAGCTGGCCGACGAAGCTGCCCGGATTCCCCTTGAGGACGAGTGATCATGAGCGACGAGCACATCGATGAAATCTCTGGCGTTTCGACCACCGGCCACGAATGGGATGGCATTCAGGAGCTGAACAACCCGCTTCCGCGCTGGTGGGTCGTAACCTTCTACGCCACCATTGTCTGGGCAATCGGATACACCATCGCCTATCCGGCATGGCCTTTGCTGCATTCGGCAACAACGGGCGTGCTCGGCTATTCGAGCCGCAACGAAGTCAAGAACGAGCTATCGGCGGCTGAAGCGGCGAAGGGCAAATATGTCGCGGCGATAGAATCGAAGAGTGTTTCGGAGATCGCGGCGGACGATGGTTTGCGCGAATTCGCGGTCGCTGCCGGCGGCGCCGCGTTCAAGGTCAATTGCGTGCAGTGCCATGGTTCCGGCGCCCAGGGCACCAAGGGCTTCCCGAACCTCAATGACGATGACTGGCTGTGGGGCGGAAAGGCGGACCAGATCCAGCAGACGGTCACGCATGGTATCCGCTTCGCATCCGATCCGGATACGCGCCTGTCGGAAATGCCGGCCTTTGGCGACATCATCACTGCCGATCAGATCAAACAGGTCAGCGCCTATATTGCCAGCCTGTCCCAAACCGTCAGCGACCAATCTTTGGTGGCGCCCGGTGCCAAGGTTTTTGTCGAAAACTGCGTGGCCTGTCACGGCGACAATGCAAAGGGTAACAAGGAGCTCGGCGCTCCTGATCTGACCGATGCCATCTGGCTCTACGGATCGGGCGAAGCGGCCATCGCCGCCCAGGTCACCGCGCCGAAACAGGGCGTGATGCCAGCCTGGGGTGCGCGCTTGGGCGAAACCAGGGTCAAGGAGCTGGCGGTCTACGTGCATTCGCTAGGCGGTGGAGAATAGGAACAGGGGCCTATTCTCCGGCCCTCACCGCCGAAGCGACGAGGTCCGGCTCTGCCGGGCCTCGATTTGTTTTCCGTGGGCCAGGCGATTGACCTGCATCAACGCGGCGCAATCCAGTCGGCAGCAAAATCCGCTCGACGCTGTATTTCGCTGACCTGCCTGCATCCAGTCAGGACATTTGCCCGGCGAAATCAAAGCTGCGCGACGGGAGAGACCAGTGCTGGACAATACGCAGGTCGAACGGCTCGAAGCCGAGGCGGTCAACTCCGCCAAAGTGCGACAGCCGATGTATGCCGCGCGCAAGAAGATCTTCCCGAAGCGGGCCTCCGGGAATTTTCGCCAATTCAAATGGCTGGTAATGGCGGTCACGCTTGGTATCTACTATCTGACACCTTGGCTGCGGTGGGACCGTGGCCCGTTTGCCCCTGATCAGGCCGTGCTGCTCGATGTCGCCGACCGGCGTTTCTACTTCTTCTTCATCGAGATATGGCCGCAGGAATTCTACTACGTCGCCGGCCTTCTGGTCATGGCCGGCGTCGGTCTCTTCCTGATCACGTCGACCGTCGGTCGTGCCTGGTGCGGCTATACGTGCCCGCAGACCGTATGGGTCGACCTGTTCCTGGTCGTCGAGCGAGCCATCGAGGGCGACCGCAATGCCCGCATCAAGCTCGACGCCGGTCCCTGGACCAGCCGCAAGCTTGTGCTGCGGGTGTCGAAACACGCCATCTGGCTGGTCATTAGCGCGGCGACCGGCGGCGCCTGGATATTCTATTTCGCCGATGCGCCGACGCTGGTGGGCGAACTCTTCGCCGGCACGGCGGCCCCCGTCGCCTACTTCACCGTCGCCGTGCTGACGGCAACGACTTATACGTTCGGCGGGCTGATGCGCGAGCAGGTCTGCACCTACATGTGCCCATGGCCGCGCATCCAGGCAGCCATGCTCGACGAGAGTTCGCTCACCGTCACCTATAATGACTGGCGCGGCGAACCGCGCACGCGTCATGCCAAGAAAGTCCAGGCCGCAGGTCAGCCAGTCGGCGATTGCGTCGACTGCAATGCCTGCGTCGCTGTCTGTCCGATGGGGATCGACATTCGCGATGGCCAGCAGCTCGAATGCATCACTTGCGCGCTCTGCATCGACGCCTGCGACGGTGTCATGGACAAGCTCGGCAAGGAACGCGGGCTGATCTCGTACGCGACGCTCTCCGACTACAACGCCAACATGATGCTGGCGACCGCGGGTGGCGCCAGTTCGGTCAATCCTTCGCTGGTCAGGACGGATGACGGCCTGTTTTCGGACAAGGTGGCTCATTTCCACATTCGCAAGATCTTTCGTCCGCGCACCTGTGTCTACATGGCTATGTGGTCGCTGATCGGCCTGGGCCTGCTCTATTCGCTGCTGACGCGCGACCGACTCGAGATCAATGTCTTGCACGACCGCAATCCGCAATTCGTGACGCTCTCCGACGGCTCCATCCGCAATGGCTACACAGTCAAGCTGCTGAACATGATCCCCGAACCAAGAACGATCATCGTCACCCTTGGGGGCTTGCCAGGCGCAGAGATGAGCATCGTCGGTGTCGATCTCCCCGCCGATCGCTCTTTTGCGATCCCGGTCGAACCCGACCGGCTGAAGATGTTGAAGGTTTTCGTGCGCCTGCCTGCTGATCAGATCCATGGCGTAGCGCAGACCTTCACACTCCGGGTCGAGGACAACGCGAGTTTCGAGTCGAACGAATACACCGCCACCTTCAACGCACCGGAGACCGCCAGATGAGCGCCACCACGCGAAAATCCCGCGAATTCACCGGCAGGCACATGTTGGCTATCATCCTTGCCTTTTTCGGCGTGGTGATCACGGTCAACCTGACCATGGCGACGCTCGCCAACACAACCTGGACCGGGCTTGTCGTCGAAAACACCTACGTGGCCAGCCAGCAGTTCAATAGAAAATCCAAGGAAGGACGAACGCAGGCGGCCCTCGGCTGGACCGGCAAATTGACCATCGCATGGGGCGAAGTCCGCTATGGCGTCACCGACGCCGGCAAGCCGGTTCGTTTGCATTCCGTGAAGGTGCTGTTTCGCCGTCCCGCCTACGAGAAAGAGGATGAGTCCATCAAGCTCGCCCTCGCCTCGGGCCAGGAATTCGCGGCGCAACACATGCCAAGGGATGGTGTGTGGATCGTCGAAATCGACGCCGATGCCGGTCTAGCAAGACCCTATCGCGACGTGCGCAGGATCATGATTTCCCATGGAGCGCTGCAATGAGCTGTTGTGCACCTGGTGCTGAAATGGCGCTGGATCTGGGCAACGCTACATCCGTCCTGCCGTCAAGCGAAGAGATCAAGCTGGCGAGCCGGTCGCTTGGCGATGGCCTTAGCCAGACCGATCTTTCAGTTCCGACGGTTCATTGCGCAGCCTGCATCCAGACAATCGAGACGGCGGTGGCAAAACTCGATCACGTCGAGGCCGCTCGCGTCAACCTGTCAACGAAGCGGGTCTCGGTCCGGTGGCGCGGGGACGAGGCTCCACCATTCGTCGCCATGCTGGCGCGGCTGGGTTACCAGGCGCATTTGTTCGAACTCGAGATTGGTGAAAAGGACAAAACGCTCTCGGAGCTTATCCGCGCCGTCGCTGTTGCCGGATTTGCGGCGGGCAACATCATGCTGCTGTCGGTTTCGGTCTGGTCCGGTGCCGAGGGCGCGACCCGCGACCTGTTCCACTGGGTCTCGGCACTGATCGCCATCCCCGCACTCGCCTTCGCCGGCGGCATCTTCTTCAAGTCGGCCTGGAATACGTTGCGTCACGGCCGCATGAACATGGACGTGCCGATCGCGGTCGGCGTGTCGCTGGCCTATGCCATGAGCCTCTATGAGACGATCACCCATGGCGACCACGCCTATTTCGACGCGTCGGTGTCTCTGCTGTTCTTCCTGTTGATCGGCCGCACGCTGGATCACGTGATGCGCGAACGCGCCCGCACCGCCGTCAAAGGCCTATCACAACTGGCCGCGCGTGGCGCCATGGTGCTGCGCGACGATGGCGCACGCGACTATCTGCCGGTTGGCGAGATCGAACCGGGCATGCTGTTGCTGATAGCGGCCGGCGAAAGGATCCCCGTCGACGGCAAGATCACGCGTGGGACATCGGACGTCGACTGCTCGCTGGTTTCGGGCGAGAGCACGCCCAGAAGCGTGGCGCCAAACGATGCCGTCCAGGCCGGCGTGCTCAACCTTACCGGCCCGCTGACCATCGAGGCGACAGCCGCCGCGAAGGATTCGTTCCTGGCGGAAATGGTTCGGCTGATGGAAGCCGCCGAGGGCGGTCGCGCACATTACCGCCGCATCGCCGATCGCGTTTCAGCACTCTATGCTCCAGTTGTTCATCTCACCGCCTTCGTGACATTCCTTGGCTGGATGGCGGCAACCGGCGACTGGCATCGGGCGATAACCATCGCCATCGCCGTTTTGATCATCACATGTCCGTGCGCGCTCGGGCTCGCCGTGCCGATCGTCCAGGTAGTCGCCGCGCGGCAGCTGTTCGAGAACGGCATCATGGTCAAGGATGGTTCGGCGATGGAGCGCCTGGCAACGATTGATGCAGCGGTGTTCGACAAGACCGGCACGCTCACGCTCGGCCAGCCCCGTCTCGTCAATGCGGCCTCGATCGATCCGGCCATGCTGACGATTGCGGCCGACATGGCCGCGCATTCGCGTCATCCCTTTTCAAAGGCCATAGCCGGTCTTGCCGCTGGCGGCGGGCAGCACAAATTCGATGCCGTCACCGAGCATCCGGGGTTCGGTATCGAAGCAACTGACGTCGGAAGTATCTGGCGGCTGGGCAGACGCGGATGGGTTGGATGGAAGGCCCGCACCGGCGGCGAAGGCAAACATGGCTATGGCGGGACGGTCCTGACGAAAGACGGGATCGTTGTCGCGACCTTCAATTTCGAGGATGCGTTGCGTGCCGATGCCAGGGCGGCGATCGAGCGATTGAACGAGGCCGGGATGTCGGTTCAGATGCTGTCGGGCGATAGCGCGGGCGCCTGCCGCGAAATCTCGAAAATGCTGGGTATCGACGACTTCGTTCCGTGCCTGCTGCCGTCCGGCAAGGTCGAATGCATCGAAACCCTGGCGAAAGAGGGACACCGGGTTCTGATGGTTGGCGACGGCTTGAACGACACGCCTGCGCTGAGCGCGGCGCATGTTTCGTTCGCGCCGGCCACGGCCGCCGACATCGGTCGCACCGCAGCCGACTTTGTGTTCCTGCGCGAAAGCCTTCTGGCGATCCCCCTCGCGCTGGACGTCTCGCGCAAGGCGGGAAGCCTGATTCGCCAGAACATCACGATCGCCATCGTCTACAATGCTGTCGCCGTGCCGATCGCGATCCTGGGGCACGTCACCCCTCTTATCGCCGCGATCGCGATGTCCGCGTCTTCCCTGCTTGTGATCGGAAATGCGCTGCGTCTGCGAGGTTCTGTGCCAGATTCGCCGGCGAAAGATGTCCGGCGCGACAGGCTGTCCGACAGCAGCAAACTGGCCCAATCCTCATGACCACCCTTGCCTACCTCATCCCTGTCGCCCTGTTCCTTGGTGCGCTTGGCCTGGGGGGCTTCCTGTGGGCGTTGAGGAGTGGCCAGTACGAAGATCTTGACGGAGCTGCCGAGCGGATCCTTATCGATCGGGAAGACAGACTGGAGCGCTGATCCAGGGCCGAGGGCTGACAAACAGCGCCGGTGCAGCCAACCGCTCCCACACCCTTCCCCACTGCGACTATGCCGCGCACGATTGCTGTTTCCGGGGTTGTTGCTGCCTAACACTGAACGCCACCAATTTGCGCCAGCGCAAAGAAACGCTGCGTCAGGCCAGATACCTTCTGCTCATCCGCAACGGTTGAGAGATAGGAGACTGACATGATCACGCGACGCGACGCCCTTTTCGGAGCAGCGATTGGCGCTGCCACCGTGGCGGCACTGCCGGCATTTTCGGCAACGGTGACAAAGACGGACATTCGAGGGCTCGCCCGCGAAAAGATCGAGCTCGTGGCACCGCCCTTTGTGCATCCGCACGATCAGATCGCCACGGGTGGACCGAAAATCGTCGAGTTCACCATGACCATCGAGGAAAAGCCCGTCGTCATCGATGCCGACGGCACGACGCTCAATGCGATGACCTATAACGGCTCGATTCCTGGCCCTCTGATGGTCGTGCATCAGGACGACTATGTCGAACTGACGCTCATCAATCCCGACACCAACTCACTCGCTCACAACATCGATTTCCACGCCGCAACCGGCGCGCTGGGCGGCGGCGCCCTGACGCTGATCAATCCCGGCGAGCAGGTGACCTTGCGCTTCAAGGCAACCCGAACGGGTACGTTCGTCTATCACTGCGCACCTGGCGGCGCGATGATCCCATGGCATGTCGTCTCCGGCATGAGCGGCGCCATCATGATCCTGCCGCGCGATGGGCTCAGGAACGACAAGGGCGAACCGGTAAAGTACGACAAGATCTTCTACATCGGCGAGAACGACTTCTATATTCCGCGCGACGAGAAGGGCAACTTCAAGACCTACGAATCGGCCGGCGACGGTTACGACGACATCGTCAAGGTCATGCGCGGGCTGATCCCGACGCATGTGGTGTTCAATGGCAAGGTCGGTTCGCTGACCGGCGACAATGCGATGAAGGCGAAGGTCGGCGAGACCGTGTTGATCGTCCATTCGCAGGCCAACCGCGATACGCGACCGCATCTGATCGGTGGCCACGGCGACTATGTCTGGGAACAGGGCAAATTCGCCAATCCGCCGGCCAAGGATCTGGAAACCTGGTTCATCCGTGGCGGCTCCGCGGGGTCGGCGCTCTACACGTTCCTGCAGCCCGGCGTCTATGCCTATGTCAATCACAATCTGATCGAGGCCGTGGAACTCGGTGCGACCGCTCACTTCATGGTCGAGGGCGAATGGAATGACGACCTGATGACGCAGGTCGAAGCGCCGACACCCCTCGCCACCAACTGACGGCACTCCAATTTGCCCGGACAGCGATGCTGTCCGGGCATGGACAAAGCGATGTCTCCATTGATCCTCAAGGTTCTTCCGGTCGCCCTGGTCGCCGCTGCCGTTCCGGCAGGGCTCTCGATACAGACGGTCTTCGGGGATCGACAACCTCACCCCATCGCTATGACGGTTACCTTGCTTTCCGGTTCGATCACCTATCCGACGCCAGGGGAGTTCCTGATGGAGGGACGCCCGCAAGCCAATCCCCGCCTCAAGCGGCAACTCAACAGACCTCTCGAAATCATGGCCTACCAGATCAGCGCGGCCGACTATGCAGACTGCGTCTCGGCAGGAGGCTGTCAGCCGGCACAGGAGACGCGCGCGATCCCAAGCAACGCTCCCGTAACTGGAGTGAGCTATCTCGATGCCAATGCCTACGCCCGGTGGTATTCGCAAGTGACGGGGGACCAATGGCGGCTGCCATCCGACGAAGAATGGGCGTTTGCCGCGGCGGAGCGGTTCGCAGGGGAATTTGAGGGTGTCGAAAACGACGCCGACAACCCCGCCAGACGCTGGCTCACCAGCTACAAGGCCGAGGTGGACCTCAATCGCAAACCGGACCCGTTGCCCAAGAGCCGTGGCTCTTTTGGTTTCAATTCCCTGGGCCTCGCCGACTTTTCCGGCAATGTCTGGGAGTGGACTTCGACTTGCTATGTCCGCACCACATTGGCTGCGGATGGAAGCGGCGTTGCGAGTTCGGTCGACAATTGCGGCGTCCACGTCCTTGAAGGGCTTCACAGAGCCTACATGTCGAACTTCGTCAGCGACGGAAAAAGCGGCGGCTGTGCCGTTGGCACGCCTCCCGACAATCTGGGTTTCAGGCTGGTCCGGGACCATCGGGGGTGGGCGAACCGTATCGTCGGCTACCTCGGTATTGCCTGACAAATCAGAAGCGGCTTTTTCATTCGCGTTTCGACGGTCGCCTGGTCTCCCCGCCGCCTCACCGCACCTTTGGCCTCATCAACGCAGTTCCATAGATCAGAATGAAGCCGGCAAATGCCGCCACCCATGCGGTGCCGGCCATGTCGATCACTATGTCATAGGGGACGAAGGCAGCCAGGATTCTCAACGATCCTGCGAGGAGGACGGTCACGAAGATGAACGAGGCGCCTTTCCCAGCCTTGAGCTCTCGCCCGGTGTGCCCGAGCGTCGCGCGGGTCATCACTGCAAGCGTCATCGCGCCGACCGCACCAGTTCCGAGCGCGTGGAGTCCTGCAGCAGCCGGCACGATGGCAGGATAGAAGATCGACGCCGAAACGAAGGCAAGACCGATAGGCACAAAGGCATATGCAAGATGGAGGGTGAGCACGAGCGGATCCCGCAATGTGCGCTCGCCAGCCCAGCCCGACAGACGCCACGCCTGGCAGATCGCGGCGACGGCCATGAGCATTCCTGAGGCGCTGTTGTCGGGTGTGAACGTCCATGCTCCCAGCGCGATGGCTGAGATGGCTATCGATGCCATGTCAAAACGGTCGAACGGAGCAGGCAGCCTGCCAGGATTTTCGCGAGCGAGCCAGTTGCGGGTGAAGCTCGGAATGATGCGCCCGCCTATCAATGAGATGAGCATGATCGCCGCGGCCATGCCGAGCCTGCGGCTGATGTTGGATGTGCCTTGAAGATGCGCCTCGATGTGGAACGTGCCGTTGGCGCCAGCCAGGACGGTAAGCGGCAGCAGTACTTTCAGGTTGCGCCAGTTCCGTCCTGCGACGATCTCGCGGGCCGCCGCGGCAGCAACCGCAAGCAGAAATGAGCCATCGATCACGGCGGCTGCTTCCCAGCCGATATCCGCCGAGACAAAGACAGCGACACGGCCGGCAAGCCACAGGACCACCAGCGCCAGCAGCGGCAGGCCTTGCACAGGCAGCCGGCCGGTCCAGTTCGGGATGGCGGTCAGCAAGAACCCGGTAACCATCGCCGACAGATAGCCGAACAGCATCTCGTGAATGTGCCAGTCGACGGGAACGAACGCACTGTGGGCATTGAGTTCGCCGGCATACATCGGCAGCCAAAGCAGAATGGAGAGCGCCGCATACAGCGACCCAAGGAAGAAGAACGGCCTGAATCCGTAGGAAAGAAATGCGGGCCCGGTGTAGGCCCGCAGGCGTGGAATCCCCATGATTTGCGTCTCCAAATGAACAGGGCCGGATGAACCGCCGCCCTCGGTCCGTCCGGCCCGCGCCCGCGCTGTATGTGGCAGGCATGGCTGTATCGAATGCTGTCAGTTAGCCGGGATCTGGGTGAACAGGTCGGCGAACACTGTCTTTGCCTTCCCGAGATGCTTGACCGCTTTGGCGGTATCGAGATTGACCGGCTTGCCGACAACGATCAGCGCGACCATCCCCATGCCGTAGTGCGGCGCGCATTTGACGCCATACACACCTTCCTGGGTGAGTGTGACGGTGATCTCCTCGCTGGGCTTTCCCTTGAAAGGCTCAGCGCCATCCGGAAGCATGCCCTTGATCGACTCTGCGTCATGGCTCTTGTCGGTCGGCACGAACTTGACGGTATCGCCGGGTACTGCCTTGACGAAGGCCGGCTGGAAAACCATGGCGCCCTTTTCGCCCTTGTTGAGCATTTGCACCACATGCTCTTCCGCGCTTGCGCTGCCGGCCAGCGCGAGGATGGAGATTGCGGCGGCGAGAATGGTGAGTTTCATCGGTTCGTCCTTTTGTTTCGTCGTCACGGCATTTGGCCGTTCCATGCCTTTTAGCCTGACAACCCCCGGCAGAATTTGCGCTGGCGCAAACTCGGAGTAGAAAGGTCTTCCGCATGACTGATGCGAAAGTACAGGATCGTGAGGAATCCGCTTGGCTGCGTTGGACCGATCGCTGATATCGCGGCTGCCGCTCTTTCAAGGACTGACGCCCGACGAGCAGAGCGAGATCCTCCAAAGCGCACGCTCATCCCGCTATGCCAAGGAGACGACGATCTTCGCGCAGGAAACCGAGGCCCATTCCTTCTTCGTGCTGATCGCCGGGCACATACGCGTCGTCCGCACCACGCCGGATGGACAGCAGGTCATCGCTAGATACATCAGCGAAGGCGAGACCTTTGGCGTCGCCGCAGCCCTTGGCCGGACGACTTACCCCGCCAGCGCAGTCGCGGCGGTGGACTGCGTGGTGTTGGCCTGGCCCAACGCGCTATGGCCGGAACTGGCGAAGCGGTTTCCTGTGTTTGGGGCGACCACCTACCGGACGGTCGGAAACAGGCTGCAAGAAACCCAGACGCGGGTTGTGGAGATGTCCACTGAACAGGTGGAGCAGCGCGTTGCTCACGCGCTGCTGCGACTGGCAAATCAGACTGGTCGGAAGACCGACAGCGGCATCGAAATCGACTTTCCGATCTCGAGGCAGGACATTGCCGAAATGACGGGGACGACACTGCACACGGTCAGCCGGCTGCTCAGCAAATGGGAAGAGAATGGGATAATTGCCAGCGGACGCCAGAAAGTCACTGTCAAGGACGCGCACCGGCTTGTGGTCCTCTCAGGGAGTCGAACCAAGCGCTGATTTATCACCTGCGCGCTCGAACAGCCGATTCCAAATCCACCAGGAAGGCGGTCTCATTGATCTGATGCTCTCGGCACGCCTCAGCGACCGTATGGAAGGTACCGATTGGACAACCGACGCAAAGCATCCTGTATTTCAGCACGACAGCCACCGTTGCCGGCCATTTTCTCATGATCTCGTCGACGACCATGTCGGAATTGAACCAACTGAGTTCCTTCACGATGAAGTCTCCGCCATTGCGAAGCGTCTTAATAGATTCCTCTCAGGCCGCCTTCTTTGCGCTTTCGCAACTTTGATGAGCATTGCCGTTTGGCTAGGAAAAGCTAGACAAACGTCATGACCATAATTGCACCGATGACAATCAGAACAAGCCCGCCGATCAGCATAGGGAGCAGCGTGTTGTTCAGGTCGACGCCCGACTCGAATTGGTTGGCCACCGGTGTGTCATTTTTGTCTGGGTCAGTCATGCTTGTCTCCACGGGCCGGCAGACGCGAACCGCGCGGCGTTGCGGTTGAATTGTCGATCGAGGCCTTACCCATGCTTATCGTACGCCGAAGCTTCGGATGCAGGCAGCCCGCCGACAAAGTCCTGGGGCATCAATGCGACGTCGGCCAGCGTGTAACGATCAAGGGTGTTCTGGAAGGAGGCCATCGCGTCGCCGAACATTCCTGAAAGTTTGCAGCGGCCGGTGAGCACGCACTGATTTCCGGTCCCGAAGCACTCCACAAGCGCGAAATCTGGCTCCGTCAGCCGTACCACGTCGCCGATCCGGATCATCTCGGGGCTCCGCCCGAGGGCTAGCCCACCGGAGCGACCGCGGACCGCTTTCAAGTAACCGCCGCGCGTCAGGGTGTTGGCGACCTTGTTGAGGTGCGTTTTGGATACCTTGAACGTGCTTGCCACCTCCTCGATCGTGATCAGGCGATCACCGGCAGAGGCCGCGTACATTAGCATCCTCAAGGCGTAGTCCGAGAAATTGGTCAACCGCACTAATGGTTCCTCTTTGCAATTCTCGTACAGGAGCCACTTACAATCCAACCCCGCATCACAGGTCCTTCTCGACGATCGGTTCTATGCCCATCGTAGTCTCGCCACGGCTGAAGGCGACCGCGAGACGGAAGCTGTGAGCTATGCGCAGTGCGCGGTCCATGAACAGCGCCGCAACCTCGGGTGGGCAAACACGGCGCACCGTTGCGCGAAACAGCTTTAGCCAACGCCGGAAATGCGCGACTCCAAGGCCGGAGATCGCCAGGTGTGGCGGTAATGGACGGCCTTCATAACGGGACGACCGGAGCAGCGTAGCGGACCAGAAGTCGCACATCTTAGCCAGATGGCGCGGCCAAGCCTCAGGATGGATAGCGTTATGAAAGATGGGGCCGAGAAGGTCGTCGCGGCGAATCTCATCATAAAAGCCGTCAACCACAAGACGGATCATGGCCTCGTCAAGCACGTCTGGCAACGGGGCACCACCGATGACGATCGTTCTCTTGCTCCGACCATTCGCAATCATGTGCATGCTCTTAGTTTTCGAAGACCCAAAGACCTCAAATAATTCCCACACTCAAACAGCTCCGCAACGCACCGAGTGAAGTCGCGTCCACGATGACGATTGATGCATTTGCTTCAAAGGAGGTCTTCGTCGGTATGGGTCGGAATCGCACCTTAAAGAAAGATTGTCAATATCTCTTATTGGCGGGCAGCTCGGCTAGAGGGCCGGTCGGCTATTTAATGAGAGCGGAGTTGCAGGCATTCGCGGGCGGTGTGCGCCGGAACGCCATCAGTCAGCAGATGCGAAACATTGGCCGAGCAATGACCGCCCAGGAAATCGAGGAGCTGCAGCACGCGGCCTTGGTGACGCGATCTGCGGTATGCCTGCACGACCGCTCTATCGTTGGCCGGCTGCGTGCTGCAGCCGTGCGATCAGGTCGCGGTTGCGGCAATAGTCTGGCGGATCGTCAGCTTGCTGGTGTTCATCAAGCCAAGTCGAGCATTCATCCTGGTGCCCGCAGGAGCGACACCGGTCGACCGCTCGATTGGTGACGGCAACATGGTCCGGAACGACCTTCAAATATTTGTCGACGCCGAGCTTCTGCATCATGCGGCTCATCAAGGCGGTCCTGGCGTCAACTGAAATCAGGTAGTCGAGAAAACTCATGTCGTTTCGCTCCCGTTTTCTGGCAGATCATTGCGATGTCGGCGACCGCTGCATTGATCTCGGTCAACAGGCGTCTCCCTCGTGGCGATATCTATCGTGCGTGCCTCAAGCGACGGGCGTGAAGGTCCTGATGCGACGGGCGGCTAATGCAAAATGAAGCGGTTGATGCTGCTCTCTTCGATCAGCGTACGCGTGACGCCGCCGAACGCCTATTCCCGCAGGCGGCTATGACCGCATGCGCCGGAAACCCTCAGGTCTGCATGAATCATGCGTGCGAACGCCACCAGCTGTTCGCCATCACCATCGCCGGAGATGAATTCGGTCCGCACCGTGATGCCGTGGTGCTCAAGAAAGACGGGGACGTCCGCGAGGCTGTCACAGATGCTTTCGTTGCGTTTAGTACCGATGGTAGCGACACGACTTCATTGGCCTTGGCCAGAAAAGGGAATGCATCGGCTATCGCTCGCCGCGCTTCCCGGGTGTCTTTCCAGGCAGCCAGCACGTTTTTGCCATGACATGTTCGACATTGCTTGCGGTGACCAGGACCGGCCGGTGCCGAGTGTCGAATTCGGCACCCAGTTCGGCGAGCCGCTTTTCAATTTCCGTTCGCTGAAACTGCATGATTTCACCTTCATGGACCAACCATGCCGTCGCCGGCCGCGAAGAGCTGCGGGACGTCTGCAGCCGCCAGGCCGATAAGGTGAGCCCCGAACCGTTCCGCAAGCTCGATCCCCAACTTCACCATGGCTGCAGGAGGTGCATCTACGGCAAGGTTTAAATAATTGACTTGTAGCACATTTGTGGTCGCCTTTCGCTGGAGCGTTTGGATGCTATGATGAGTGCTTCCGCCGGCACTCGACGCCTTGATGCGTGTCAAATGACGCTACTCACCGGATCCCGAACCTCTGACTATGCCGGTTTTTGCGTGTGCAGAAAGAGCGATGAATGATAGTTAGACTGCGTTGCGGGTTCCCTGATCAAAGGACTTGATTTGGACGACAAACAAACACGTGACCTGTCGACCGGCGTTCGCGCCGAAGGGCGGGTCGCGGCCGAACACGACCGGCTCTCCCAGATGTTCGAGCAGGCCCCTGGTTTCATGACCTTGATGCGTGAGCCGGGTCATGTATTCGAGCTGACCAATGCCGCCTATCAACGTCTGATTGGCCAGAGGCAAGTGATAGGAAGGTCGGTACGCGAGGCCTTGCCCGAGCTCGAAGGCCAAGGATTCTACGAACTGCTGGACCAAGTATACGAAACGGGCAAGCCCTACCGAGGTCAAGGCGTGAAGGTCGCCCTTCGCAACAAGGACGGCGAGCCGGTCGATGAACGCATCCTCGATTTCGTATATCAGCCCATCAAGGCTGACGATGGTCGCATCACTGCGATCTTCGTCGAAGGCACCGACGTCAGCGAACTCTCCTATGCAAACGCCGCACTTCGATTGCGCGAAGATCATTTGCGTTCGATCCTAGCGACAGTGCCCGATGCAATGGTGGTCATCGACGAACAAGGCCGTATTCAATCCTTTAGCACGGCTGCCGAAATGCTGTTTGGCTACCAGTCCAACGAAGTCATCGGTCAGAATGTCAATCTGCTGATGCCGTCGCCCTACCGCGAAGAGCATGATGCCTATCTTCACCGCTATCTGGCAACAGGGGAGCGCCGGATCATCGGGCTCGGTCGCACCGTCACTGGAATGCGCAAGGACGGCTCGACGTTTCCGATGGAACTCTCTGTCGGCGAGATGCATCCGGGAACCGGGCGCTTCTTTACCGGCTTCTGCCGCGACTTGACCGAACGCCACCTGGCGGAGGCGAGAATACAGGAGCAGCAGCTGGAGCTTCTCCACATGGCGCGGTTTACTGCGCTCGGCGAAATGGCCTCGACGCTTGCCCACGAGATCAACCAGCCGCTCACCGCCATTACGAACTACCTCAAAGGCAGCCGGCGGCTTCTCGAAAAAAGCACGGAAGACAACGCGCCGATGCTGAGGGAGGCCGTCGAAAAAGCAGCGGAACAGGCCCTGAGGGCCGGAGACGTCATTCGCCACCTTCGCGATTTCGTCGCAAGAGGCGAGAGCGAGCGCCAGGTCGAGCGCCTGCCGACACTGATCGAAGAAGCCTCGTCGCTGGCTCTAGTCGGCGCAAAAGAAATAGATGTCCGCGTCAGCTACAAGCTTGATCCCGCCGCCGAACTGGTCTTGACCGATCGCATCCAGATTCAGCAGGTTCTGCTGAACCTGATGCGCAATGCGGTTGAAGCCATGCAAGGCGTGCCACGCCGTGAGCTGCAAATCATAACCGTAGCCCGTGATGACGGCATGGCTGAGGTAAGCGTGATTGACACAGGCAAAGGTCTCACGCCTGAAGTCTCCGCCCAGCTTTTCCAGCCATTTGTCACCACCAAAAAGCAGGGCATGGGGGTTGGCCTCTCTATTTGCCGCACGATCGTCGAGTCGCACGGCGGTCACATCTGGGCTGAGGCAATGCCGGCCGGAGGAACCGCCTTCCGGTTCACTTTGCGCATCGTGGAAAAGGAAGAGGTCGCCAGTGGCCGGTAGCAATCTTGTGCATGTGGTCGACGACGACGTCGACGTTCGCAAATCGCTTGGTTTTCTGTTGGCGACGGCTAATTTCGCCGTGCGCTTGTACGAATCGGCGACAGCTTTTCTGGCTACGGCCACGAGCAGTCTTGACGGCTGCATCGTGACCGATGTGCGCATGCCCGGCATTGACGGCATCGAGTTCCTGCGGCAGCTCCGGACGCGTGGGCATACAATTCCGGTCATTGTCATGACGGGTCACGCCGACGTGGCGCTCGCTGTTCAGGCGATGAAGGAAGGTGCCGCCGATTTCATCGAAAAGCCATTTGACGACGAGGTGCTGATCGATGCGATCCGCTCCGCGTTGGACAATCGCAACCAGGCGGATGCGAGACACCCGCAAAGCGTGGAAATCCGCGGTCGTCTGGCGGGCCTGTCCGAGCGAGAACGACAGGTGCTGGACGGTCTTGTGTCCGGCCTGCCAAACAAGACGATTGCTTACGATCTTGGCATCAGCCCGCGCACGGTCGAGATCCATCGCGCCAATGTCATGAGCAAAATGGCCGCGAGCAGCCTGTCGCATCTCGTGCGCATGGCATTGGTCGTGGAATCCAAACGTTAAGGCGAGTCACTAAGAGACTTGTGGTTATTTGCCGGGATCCTATCCGGCATCCAATCGCGCCAGTGGGTCGGGTGGATGTCAACGCGTGTGCGGGTGGCGGCGTTCCTCCAGCCTTCCCGCTCCTTTATGCAAGGGAAAACAAGGGTATGTTCGCCGTCCTCGTCGAGGACGGCCAGTTCGAGCTCACGACCGAGCGGAGCGCTTGAGATTGGCTTCCACATCATCCCCTATGATGCGTGGGAGCGGCAGGCCCCGCCTTGATCTGGATCATTTTTCAGAAATCGCCCACTCCCGCCATCGATACTGACGGCGTGGCGCCCTGCGAACAACGAGGTGGGCTGGACATGGTCGTTGGCTCGTCGTCGGAAAACCGACTCCTTGATCGTGATCAATGACCTCCCTGGCCGCAGGGCTAGGATCGAGATTCAAAAGAGATCCGCGATGCCGGATATCAGAGTCGATGAAGCACGGCGCACCGTGCAGTCACGAAAACAGGAGATCGCGCCGATGCTGTCAATGCCGCTCGAATTTTCCCCAAAAGTGCCGAAGTAAAATTCCCCAGTTTCGCCGCTCAGGCTGTTGCGGAAGGGTGTCCATTTTTCGGCGGCCGGCC
>NZ_JAMYPT010000037.1:0-30852 GCF_040320505.1 Mesorhizobium sp. M0678
ACGACCAGGAGGTCGCACGCCTGGTCAAGCGCACGGCGCTCGCCGCCGGCGTGCGCGGCGATCTGTCGGAGGGCGAACGGGCCAAGAAATTCGCCGGCCACTCACTGCGCGCCGGCCTCGCCTCGTCGGCCGAGGTCGACGAACGCTATGTGCAAAAACAGCTCGGCCATGCCTCCGCAGAGATGACCCGCCGCTACCAGCGCCGCAGAGATCGCTTCCGCATCAACTTGACCAAGGCTTCCGGCCTCTAAGGAGGCAAAAGCCCCCTCCCCTGCCGTTCTTGCCTCTCGGGATCCGCGCAGGCCTTCCAGCCTGACCAGGCATTCTCGCCAAATGAATTGGGTCACTTCTGTCGGGACCGCCCCGGGGGCCGTTTTCATCGCCAGGACAGCTGGTCTTTCGGCAGCCGACCGCTCGGATCGAACACGTTCACTTTGTGCGGAAGATCGGGGCCTCAGTCCCATAGCACCAGATTGCGGTCTTCCGTCTCCGCGCCCGGAGCAAAACTCGGCACCAGAATTCCAGCGATGCCTTCAGGCCGCAGCCGGTCATAGATGGACCAGGATTCAGGTCGCTCTCCGTTGCTGAGAGCCGTGGCCCAGGCGCTGCCCATGTCCTCCATCGTGACAGAAGATCCTTCCCTCCCCTGCTCGGTTCCCAGATCAGTGATGTCCTCGCAGTCCACCTCATAAGAGCACAGCACGCAGGGATCGATGCGATGCGCGAAGCCCTGGTTGGCTTCCTTGACAGCCGTCATGACGGTCAGCGCCAGATATAGCGCGGGCACACCTTTGGGATTGAATCGAGCGCCCCTGATCGCCGCTCCATCACCGGAAGTCGGCTTGAATGCCCAGCGTGGATCATGCGCCCTGTAGCAGGTTCCGACAACCTCAAGCAAAGGCACCCAGGGCCATGTGATCGAGGTAGTCGCGAATAGCGGCCTTGCCGTCCTTCACGAGGGCTTCGGCGGTGCGTCCACCGAATGCCGGCAGCGGCTGGGCTCGGTACCAGGCCATGGCCTGTTCCTTGCCTCCGGCCCATTCCGTCCCGCGACTGATGATCTCGAGCATCTCGCGCAGACGGCCCTGCGTCTTGGCCGTGCGGCTGCGCTCCAGCCGATAGAGGGTTTCGCGGGCAAGCCCGACCGTCTGAGCCAACTGACCCTTGGACATTCCAAAGCTGTCGGCCACCTGGCCAACAGCAATTTTCCCGGCCCGGTCCATATAGGACAAAACCAGGGGTTCATTCTGCACGGATTTCTTGAGGGCCTGCCCCATCGAGTTCCTTGTCATATTAGCAGCCGCCTTCACTGCGCAAAGGGCGCTTTTCCACTGGTTCAAGCCCGCAGGCGCATGGCGTGCTTCTGATTGCGTACGACCCGCTTGCCATCCGCCTCATCGACCGCGCGCGGACCACCAGCAACGGCAGCATTACGCACAAGAGTTTTCAGCCCTTAGCCGGTCATTCTTACCGTCGTGCCATTGGCCTTGAGTGCTGCCATCAGCATGGGTCCGACCGAGAACTGTCCTGCCCTCGCCTTTTCAGTCAGCACGCGCAGATAGCCCCCGGCCGAGTTGATATGCTGCGCCCTTTGCAGGATACAGGCAATCACGATCGCGGCGACCTCCTGGCCCATCACATGGCAAGCCTCCTCATACGCGGAGGGCGACACGCCAAGATAGCCACGCACCTGGGCGGCGGTGATCATCAAATCGCGCCAGCTTGCGATTCCGTGGGCGGCATAGTCGGCAAGTTCGGGGCAGGCCTTCAGCACAAGTCCTATCGGAAAGCCTTTCGGCTTCTCGGCGTAGGCCGTTCTTGGTTCGACCGTCGCCCTGCTTTGTTCTAAAGCTGGTTCAAATACAAAAGTGGAGTCTGTGTTTGAATCAGATTGCTGCCGCTCGTTTTGGGACTCATTGCCGCTAGGATTCGTGGAATTCATGAAGCTTTCCAGCATCATATCCACTTCGTCCTGCAGCAAGGAGAGCTCCGCAACAATCGCTTCCAGCTCCGACAGCCCTGCCCGCCGAGGAATAGAATCCACGATTGCTCTGAACCGCCTCCAAATGGTTCCCCAGTCGCCAGGAGCGCCCTCGTCGATCGCTGCTTCGACCAGCTTGTGAATGTCGCGCCGGTGGAGGGTGATCCGCTCCCGCGTCAATTTGAGCGCCCGGCTGTCGGCGCGGACCTGCTCGGCAGCCTGCTGAAACTCCGCGGCGCGTGCAAGCAGTGGCGCCAGCGAGAATCCGAACGCCTCCTCGACTGCGCCGCCCTTTGCCTTGCGAGCGAACCGTTTGCCGTTTGGACTGTCTCGGCGGATGATCAGTCCGCTATTGACCAGTTCGGCCAGGTTCCTGCGCAGCGTGGAATCGGCCATGCCGTGCGCCCGCAGTGACAGCTGCGCGTTCGAAGGATAGACCATCAGCCCGTTCTCTTCGCTGATCTGATCGTCCGGATAGAACGACAGCAGTCCGCTGAGGACGGCCAGGGCGCGGTCTCCCACGCCTATCATCGTCTTGCCCTCGCACAGCCAGCGATACACCTGCCATTTCTCGACGGCGGCCCCTTCAGGAATCTTTCGTGATGCCGTGTTCGCTTGCACCAAGGCAAGCGTCATCGGCCGCCGCCCAAAGGGCGTCGTCGCATAACCACTCTCCATTTCCCTCGCCTTTCAATCAGGCAAAAGAAAACTGCTCGTCGAAACGACGCCAACGACTCTTGACAGTGATTCGGGGAAATGCGATTCTCAGCTTGCTACAGACGTGAGAAGGGCTTCCGCGACGGTGACGTTCGGGGGCCTTTTTCTTTTGCGGTTTCAGTCTCCTGTTTTCTTTGCCGTTTCCGATGCCCTGAAAGCCTCGAAAAGCTCGTCGAGCTTGTCGGCGATGAATGCGCCGAAGGGCGATGCATCCTTTGACTTCAAGGCAAGCGTAAACACCTTTCCCGTGTCGGTGATCTTGGCTCGGACCGACTTGTCCTGGGGCACCCAGGCCTTTTCCTGAGGCTTCGATGCGGCTCGCGGCTGCTTCACCGGCGCATTCAAAAAGTCGAACAGACGAGCAAAACGAGCGTCACTGCCCGGTTCGGCGAAATCGGCACTTGTCACGTACTCTGCCGCCCGTGCGGCGGTCCCGGGATGCTCCATGAGCTTGGCAAGCTGCCACCAGCGGTCCCGGCCTATGCTCTTGGCGGCGCCGACGGCCACAATGACCTGCTCGGGAATGTTGTTGATCACGGAGCGCATTTTCGAGAAGGTCGTATCGTCGAGCGCAAGGGCCGACTTCACGGTGTCCGGCGAATGGCCCCGCTTGAGAATGCGATCGGCAAAAAGCGTCCTTTCGATGAAGGACAGGTTGGCCCTGGCAGCATTCTCCTGGCCCTGCGCGATGACATGGTCGTCATCGCCGATCTTCTTGACGACTGCACGAACGGGCCTGCCCAGCTGGCGTGCGACCTTGACGCGCCTATGGCCGAAGACGGTCTGAAACCGGCCGGAACTATCCGGGTGGGGCCTGACCAGAATCGGAGAATCCTGCCCTCGCTCGCGAATCGCCGCCAGCAGCTCATGAAATGCCTCATCGTCATCGTCCATGCGGTCCGAGACGAATGAGGTGTCGACCAACGCCGGATCGAGATCGACGACCGAACTCTTAGAGAGCTCCTCGAATGACTGCATGATCGACCGGGATGCCCCGCGAACCGCATAGCCCGAGACATCCCCGCTGTTGGCGACTGACGTCGCGGGGCCCATCACGCTGCCGAATACATCCTTGCGCGCCATTCAATCACTCCGATTCGCAGCTAGTCGGCTGATTTCACGAGCAAAATCCCCATTTTTTACTGCCGTAAAATGCGCCGTCATGACCGCCCCCATGCGCGATGGATGAGCGCGACAATCTCGGAATTCACCGCGTCCAGCGATTCGAGTGCCCGTTCGTAGGTCGAACGCGTAAAAGACGACTTTTCCACCTCGTAGAGCGTCTGTTTCGTCAGTCCTGCATCCGAGATTGCCGTCGACTTGAGCATGGGATTCTCAAGGATCTGGCCGGCAAGCATCGATTGCATGAAGCCGACCATCTGTGCCTGGGGAATGTCGGTGGGTTCGTAGCGCGTGATCAGATAGCGGAACCAATCCAGCTCGATCGCAGCACCGGCGGCCTTGATGGTCTTCAATATGCCGCCGAGCATCAGCAGGAACTGGCTCATCGACATCAGGTCGAGCATCTGGGGGTGGACGGTGATGAGAACCGACGTCGCCGCCGACATGGCGGTCAAGGTGAGATAGCCAAGTTGCGGCGGGCAATCGACCACGACGACATCATAGCGCTCGTCGACGTCGGACAAGGCCTTTGCAATCCTGGTGAAGAACTGGCGGCCAACGCTGGACGATTTGTCCTGCATGGCAAGCGGCGTGTCGTACTCATATTCCTGCAGCTCGAGGTTGGCCGGGATGATATCCAGGCCCGGAAAATTGGTAGGCACGATTACGTCGGATATCGGCTTGCGCTCGTCGTCGTACCGGATCGCCTCATACAAAGAGAGATTACGATCAAGTTCCGGCTGGAAGCCATGCAGGGCCGAAAGTGACGCCTGCGGGTCGAGATCGATGGCAAGCACACGGTGCCCGGTCAGCGCAAGGTGCTGGGCGAGGTGGGCAGCCGTTGTTGTCTTGCCGCTGCCGCCCTTGAAATTGACGACAGCAACCACCTGGAGCTTGTCTCCAGGCTTGCGGTGCGGGACGTATTTTTTTACCTCGGTCCTGCCATGCCGATCCAGAAAATGGCGCAGTTCAAGCATCTGTTCGGCGGTATAGGAACGGCGTCCGGAAGGTATTTGCTCGGGCAGGGGGCCCTTGCCCTCCAGATGGAGGCGCTTGAGATTGTTCTGCGAGACCCCGAGGTAGTGGGCCACTTCCGCCAGCGAAAAAGGGCGAAGTGTCTTTGTTGCATTTGGCGGAAACTTCTCCATGCGGAGCTGGTTAAGCCGCCGCGATATCTCTGCGCCTTGCTCGAGGATCTTGTCATCGAACTCGAAGCGTGGCAGCCGCATGGAGATGTTCATTTCTGTCGAAACCTGAATTGGCGCTTTTTGTGAGCAATTCACTCAACAAGCGCCATTAAGCTCCGATTCGGCCGGCTCCGGCAAGAAGTTTTGGGTTAACAAAAGGTTAACGTCACTGACCGGCTTTTCTTGCTGCCAGCTGCTCTTGCCATCACGAAGGCAGCTGCTCAGTTTTTTGAGCGCGGTACTGTCTTGCTATCCAAGCTAACGGCATGTTTTCTCTGTCATAAGCATCATATTTTACGGCAGTAAATCGGGCACACTCAGAGGCGGGATGCAAGTGCCGGCGGGCAGGGCAGGGCAGGGCACCGGATCCGATGGCACGTGGCCGGTTGGGTTCGTTGTCGGAGGGTAAGCTGCTCAACGCCAGACTGACTCTTTCAGCTCGAGGAGCGGACCGGCTGGGGGCGAGGCCGATATCGGAATAGCCGACTACAATGAAGACCGTGAGGGGAGACCGTTGACGGAGTGGGTGAAGCCCTCCTCAAGGCCGAGGTTAAGCCCGATCAACATCTGGAAGCATACTTTCCGGAACGAGACAGCCTCGAGTTCATGCGGAGAACGCTCCCCGGTCCATAGCGGCAAAGCTCGCTCTCAACACCGTGGCGCACTGGACTTCGAGCACCTGCGTCAGCATGGCAGCAGCGGCGTCGTCGAGTTCGCCGTGCCTTCCGGCGAAAGCACCGACACGCCGGTGCCACGGCAGTTCGGTGTCGTCCTCCTCATCGCTCAACATACCACGCCACCGGTCCTGCTCCCGGGCAGAAGTGCGGGAGAAGCCCAGTTGCAAACTGAGTGAATGTAAACGCCGGGCCGTCAGAAGGACACCGGGACCGGGTCGGCGAGGGCCGCCACGGCGTCGGGCAACGCGTTCACATCCGCAGCCCACAGGCCGGAAACCTCAAGCTGCGCATCAGGACCGTTTTCGTCCTCAGTCAACGGCGCCGAAGCAGCGCATCAGCCGGCGCTTTAGGGCCGCTACGAGCAGCTGGCTCGAGGCGCCAGAATCGCTGCCAGTACGAATCATAGGCGGAGCCAGCGCGTGTACCGACACGACCATGGTCGCGGTTGTCCGGAGTTCTTGTGTCCTGCTTGGTGTCCAGTCGACTTCGAAGACCAGGTCAGCCACCGCTGGCATATTGGGTTATCGCGATGAATCGCTGGCGCACAATCTCGACCCGGCCTTGGGGCCCTCTGATATTGCCTTCCAGAAAGTCGTCGAAATCTGGGGCTGCAAGCATGTCTTTGAACTGGTCGCCGATATAGGTACGGACCTCGTCTTCCGCGCCTCCCAGCTCAGCAACCAACTCTTCTCGACCGTCGACGATCAAGAGTATGTCCTCGGCATCCCGGCTAGAAAGCAGATCCTTTCCACCTCTGCCAAGGTATGCCTCCAGCTTCGTCGCGACGAAGAGTGCCGGTGTCAGGCGACGGATGATGAGCTTATCGTCCAACGGACAATCGACCGCCGTCTCAATACCCGCTTCATACCAACGATTGCTGAATCCGAGGATTTTGTGATCGTCCGGCATGAAGTCGACTTTGAGCCGGCCACGATGCATTCGGCAAATGACACTGTCGTTGGGTGACTCCGAGAAACCCCGCTCTCGAAGCCGTTCCAGGAGCTGCGCCCATTCCGAAAAGCCGGCCAGATCGACAATTAGGTCGACGTCGTCAGTCGCCCTGACATCCTCGAGCGTGATGGCATCGGTGATGAAAAGAGCGGTCGTACATCCGCCGACGAACACAAGACGCTTGCGCAGGTCATCGCCTAGAGCTTCCGCGACAGCCCTTAGCATTGCTAGTAGCTGGCCTTGGATGCTGGTCATTTCTGCGCGAGCCTTTCCGCAAGACGCTCCGCCGCGAGGCCAGCCTCGCGCTGGTTTCCGAGTCTTATTGCGTCCGCAAGGGCAAGATACTCGTACAGCCGATCATCCCTTTGAACGGCTTCAGGAACGCTTTTAAACATCGGCGTCACCGATTGTCCCATGTCGCGGCCGCTGGCATAGGGCCACACGTAGATGTAGCTGCCAGCGCTTATTAGCACGTTCTTTAGGATGGGCGCCGCAAAAGCGGTCGGGATTCCGCGCTGCATTGCTCCGGGCTTCGCTGGAAAAACGAACTTCAACCCGTGCACGATGAAATTCTGCAGGTTCCTGCGGCTCGGCTTCGCTCTGCCCGTATCTCTATCCCTGGCCGCGATACCGGAGGCAAGACTTCGATTTATGGATGCATTGACCTCCGTCTTGCTTATGCCAAGAGAAGACTCCAGATTGCGGACCGAGTATGGATCCTGGCCCTGCGCTTCTGAGCGCAGAGTTTCGACACCTTTTTCTTTCTCCTGCTCCTGAAGGCTGATGAGCTTGAGCAGGACGACGATGTCCTGGCTTTTCATTTGTTTCGATCCGCTGTCCGTTGTCCGAGGACCACGGACACCTACACGGGGAGTGCGGTTCTGTCAAAGAGGAATCAAGAATCCCTGCAGCTTACGTGGCCCAATAAGAATTCGACCGCATTCAGAATAGAGCAGTGCGCGTTTTGATTTAAGGCGATCCCGCTGCGCTGATTCGTCTTGAATTTCGGCGCCTTGATCGAAAAACATTGCAGTTCCGCTTACTGTTTTTTCCCGAAAAAAAAATATCGAGTTCTGGCCACGTTGCGGAATGCATCATTGCGAGGTGAGGCTAATCCCCGTCGAGCGCGCGGCGCAGCAATTCGACCAGGCGTTCGATCGCTTGGCTGTGAGCAGAGCCGGTCGGCCGCCGTGCGAAAAAATCATCAATGCTGATCCAGTTGGTCGCGTCGGTGCTCGTCCCCGGTGCCACACATTCAATATAAAGATGCAATTCGTCTGGTTCAAAGACAACCATATCCAGTTTCCGCTGTGGTCCCCCGCAAGTCGGTAGGTCAGTGTGCTCATGGCAGGCAACTCCTCACCGCCAGCCTGCCTATCCGCCCTGAGATTTCTATCCCCAGAAATCGGTATTGACGCCTCAGGCGAAGTCTGCCGCCACGCTCCGCAAGAAGGCGAGCGTCAACGCGATCGCCATGTGTCTCGCGGCCGCGCCTGGCTCTCGCAGACATATCGTAATGCGCCATCAGGTGTGCGGCGCACCTTGCATTGATTCTCGGGTTCTCCCATGCAAGGCCTCTCCACAGGGCAGACGACCGCGCAGGAACGCTTCACTCAGATCTTCCTGGCATTTGGTGAACCGGACGGCTCTTCGACGCTAGGAGCAGGCAAATATCGCAATCCAGGTAAGGTTCCCAGCTATGGCCCGCTCGACCCCGCCACGATCTCAGCATACCGCACCCTGGGATCTCCCCAATCGGTCTATGTTCAGATGTTATGCCGCTTCGGTTTGATCCGTTCAGAGCGCATGGGAGAGGTGCGGGCCTGTAGGGCAGGAGCTGGCACCGTCCGTCCCGCCGCCCTAGTCGAGATCAGGTGGGAGCGGCGGGAGGGCTGCGTGACGAACAGAGTCGGGGCTCCTCATTGAAGAGCCGCAGCTTCGGTCTGTTCGTATCATGCGCCTTTTTCGCCCTGAGCATTTGAGACGTCGCGTCGCAGCCTTTCCGGGCCACTGGGCCGTATACGCGCTACCGCGCTCAGCTTTAGCTCCGACTCCAGTCCTGGAAAGCCAGCCAGCGTATAGGCCGCGGCCATCGAGCCAAACCGCTTTTTGAACACACGGTATATGGGCAAATCGGAGTCCGCATTAATCAGCGACAAGGTGAGGTGCCCGTGAGCGGCGCGCAGCCGCCGAAATCCGTCTAGAAGCTCTTCGTCCGAGTACTTTCGCAGAGCTCCCCGCCGATCCGGTACGTAGCCGGCCGCCGCATAGACCGCCTTCAAGCTGCCGAAAAGCCGGACATAGCACTGTCCTGACGCAGTATACGGGCAAGCATTGATCACGGTGAGGCTGAGTCGTTTCTTCTCTTTCAATAGCCGCTTCAGGTTTTTGAGCATTTCGGGCTTTGTATAGGTGTACCCGCGCTTTCCCCTTGCGAGTTGCGCCCTCTCGAATATTTGAACCGTTACAATCGGCTCCATGACCCGGATTCGGACCCATTTATCGGGAGGGTTTGGCTTGGATTGGCTACTCATACTGTGCGACGTTCGGTTGTAGACATAGTAGCCTATCATCAACTCGCTTTTGAGGAGGGATGCGACGCGCCCGGTCGTCCACACATCGCCATATGTGGAGGGCACTCCTTCCTTGTTCAGACGAACCGATATGCCGGCCATGCTCTGCCCTTCAGCAACAAACATGTTGAAGATGCGCCTAACAAGCTCGATTTCGTTTGGCGGGCCGGGCACAAGGAGAACGCGGTCGCCAGCGAGCCCTTTCTGTTCTCCAGAGCCGAGAAGGTAACGGGGCTCCCCATCTTTATCCAGCAACAGTCGCCTGACGCCGTAGGGCACAGGTCCGCCCTGGCTGAATCCGAGACGAGCCTGCTGCAGGTGCGCTCTGGAGACCTTTGCGGATAGCTCGCGGCTGTACTCGCTTGCCATCACCCGTTTCATATTCTTGAGGATTGCAGAGACCATGCTGCCGTCGTTCTCGAATTGTTCGCCGCAATATTCCACCGCGACGCCTGCGTCACGACAGAGAAACTCGTAATGAGCGGACTGGTCCGTATCCGGAAAGCGGCCCCAGCGGCTGACGTCAAGAACGAGGATTGCCGAGAAAGTCTTTTGGCCAGTCATGACATCGGCCAGTAACTGCTTCAGTCCGTCGCGACCTCTTATGCTCAGGCCGCTTTTCCCAGCATCTTCGTAGGTTTGGACGATAGTGTATCCGCGCCGCTCCGCGTACTCTGTAATGGCCATCGCCTGGTTCTCCAGCGAATAGCGTTGATGTTCAGTGGACATACGAATGTACTGCGCCGCACGGATAGGGGGCGCTGTCTGCAACTCGAAAGCCATGGGGTCTCCTTGGGCTTGAACAACCCCAGAGACACGAAATGTCTTTCAGAACTCTGTCGCATTCCTGTGAATTCCCATTCGGCGGCCACGAAATTGGGAGCGCAGATCTCCTAGCAAATGGATGATTGGACAGCGCAACGACCGGAAAAGGGATGCGGTGAGGTGCGGGCGCCCAAGGGGTTTTGGCAGCAGAATCAAGGGCAGCTTTTCCCCGCACTCGCGCAAGTCCTTGCCTTCCTGGCAATGCACGAGTTTGTTGCCTGCTCGCACAAAGGGCTCGAAACCGGTAAGGTCCTGGGTTAGAAGAGCTGGCAGGATGCCCCGTATGAAAAATCCGACGATGGACGATACCGACGATGGGCGCCCGAATGGCGGACGCAGCGCTTTGTTCACGCCGCCCGGCGATGCGTCCGGCGCGGAGCGGGTTTCGCGCCGGCGCAAGGCGCTGCTGTCGTCCTCGATGGTCGGCTCGACCAATCGCGGCCGTGTGCTGCAGGCCCTGTTCGATCTTGGGCCGACGAGCAGGGCTGAACTAGCCCGCCTGGCCGGGGTCAACCGCACCACCATTTCCGGAATCGTGCAGCCGCTGATCGACGATCAGGTGCTGGTCGAGAGCGACCCGGTTCCTCCCAGTCCGGGCGGCGGCAAGCCGGCCCGGCCGCTGTGGTTCTCGCCCAATGCCCGTCCGATCTGCGGTGTGCTGCTGATGCCGGATGCCGTGCATGCATGCGTGGCGACGCTCGACGGCAAGATCGAATCGGAACGCAAGATGGCCCTGCCGGACGGCAGGGGGCCGGTCCGGCCAATCATCGAGGCGATCGCCGAATGCGTCGGCGACACTCTCTCCAGGGCGCGGCGCATGCCTCTCGGGATCGGTGTTGGCGTCGGCGGCATGGTTGACACCGATCGCGGGTCGATCGTCGCTGTCAATCTCGCGCCGGCGCTCGACCGCTACCCGCTCGCCGACGATCTCGGGCGACGCTTCGGCCTGCCGGTCAAACTCGACCATCATCCGCGCGCCTTGCTGGTCGGCGACCGCTGGTTCGGCGCCGGGCGCGGCGTCAGGCAATTCGCGGTCGTCTACACGGGCGAGGTGCTGGGCGGCGCACTCTATTTCGACGGGCACCTCTATCGTGGCACGGCAGGCGCAGGCGGCGAACTCGGACACACTTTCGTGCAGCTCGACGGCGAGCCCTGCCGCTGTGGCAGGCGCGGCTGCTGGGACACCATTGCCACCTTGAGCTGGCTCCGGCGCGAGGCCGCCCGCGCGGCTCTGCCCGAGCCAGACCTGATCGACTCGGCCCGCCTCGTCGACATGGCGGCGCGGCGGCTGCCGGGAGCGACTGAGCTGCTCGACCGCTATGCCCGCAACGTCGCCGTAGGCATCGCCAATCTGCAGCAGACGGTGGCGCCCAACATTTTCATCATGCATGGCGATGTCGTGCTCGGCGGCGATTGCCTGCTCGGCGCAATCGCGGAGCATGTCCGCGCCATGGTTCCGTCACGACCCGGCGGCGCGATCGAATTCATTGCCGGCGATGCAGGTGACCGGGCCGCCCTCCTAGGCGCAGCCGGTCTGGTGATTTCCGAGCTGCTGCAGCTTTCGATCTAGGTGTTCCGACGCCCAACTATCCAGCGAGCCCCGGATAGCTTTGGAACCAGGGCTGCATACGCTCGAACTGAGCCGCCATCGCCAGAACGGTTTCGTCGGCGTGCCGCCGCCCGATGATCTGTAGGCCGACCGGCAGGCCCTGCGCCGTCAGGCCGGCCGGAACCGAAATCGCCGGATGGCCGGTATAGTTGATCGGATAGGTCATGCACCAGCCGATCAGCGGATCGACCGCCTCGCCATTGATCGATGTCGGCCCGATCGTGTTTCCGTCGGGGGCATTCTTGACGGGCGGAACGGCCAGCGTCGGCGAGACGATCAGGTCATGGGTTTCGAATACATCCTCGAGGCCGTCATGGACGCCGGTGCGCAAAAGATTATCGAGCGCATGGTCGACGGCGGACACCTTGTAGGCGCCCTCCAGCATGGCGAGGAACTGCGGGGTGAGCACCTTGGCGTGCTTGCCCATCAGGTCGATGCCCTCCTGTTTCCAGTACACGGCGATGGCAGCATAGTGAATCGAGATCGTGCGCACCCAAAGCGCCGCCAGTTCCTTGTGATCGGCCCTGAAATCGAGCTCGACCTCATCAACCTCAATGCCATGTGCTCGCATGACATCGACGGCCTGGGCAACGACGGTGGCGACCCCGGCTTCGACCGGAAAATTGCCCAGTTGCGGGCTGTAGGCGACGCGCAGTTTCGGCGTCCGCCCGGCAACGGCGCCGACATAGTCAACGCCGTCATCCGGCAGGCAGAACGGGTCGCGGTTGTGAGGCCCGGCCATGATCTTGGTCATCAGCGCGGCGTCCGCAACGGTGCGGGTCAGGGGTCCGATATGGACCAGAGGCTGTCCCCACAAGAAGGCGTCGGGGCGAGTCACCGAAGGAATGCGGCCGAAAGAGGGCTTGAAGCCGACGGTGCCGCTGAACGAGGCGGGGATGCGGACCGAACCGCCGCCGTCCGTGCCTTGCGCCAGGGCCGCCATGCCGTCGCCGACCGCTGCCGCACTGCCGCCGGACGAGCCGCCGGAATTGTAGCCGATCGCGAAGGGCGTGCTGGTCGGCCCGAAGCGCAGATTGTCGGTGATGCCTTTATGGCCGAACTCCGGCGTGTTGGTCTTGCCGAGCACGATGGCGCCTGCGTCGAGCAGGCGCTCGACCGCCACAGCACTTGTTTTGGGCACCCGGTCGTGCACCGCCCACGACCCCATCGAGGTCGGCACGCCGGCCATATCGTCGAGGTCCTTGATGCCGACGGGGACGCCATGCAGCGGTCCAAGCGGACCGCCTGCAATCACGGCCTTTTCGGCGGCCCGCGCAGCTTCCATCGCCTGGTCGCCGAGAACCAGCGTATAGGCGTTGACCACCGGGTTGCGCGCCTCGATGCGGCGCAGATAGGCCTCGGTCACTTCAACCGGCGACAGGTCGCGGCGCCGGATGCGCTGGGCCAGTTCCGTGGCCGGCAGGAAACAGATCTGGTCGTCTGCAGAAGTCATAAGCCGTTTCACCTTGTTGGGTGCTATTTGATGAACACTGGATTTGCCGCGCCGCCGGTGCCCTTGCTCACTTTGACCGGACTGGCGCAGTAGAAGCCTTCGTAGCGGCGGTCCGAGGCACAGTCGGCGGCCAGCAGGTCGAGCGATGCCATTTCGGTGAACGCCACGCCCAGATTGCGCATCAGCGCGGCGTGCAGCACCAGCATCAACCCGGTCTCGGGCTCGTAGGTTGTCTCGTTGGCCAGTGTGTCGGTAACCAGACAGGGGATCTGCATCTCGTCGAACCAGCGCACGAGGTCGAGGCTGAAGGTCAGTCCGGGTTCCCAATATCCATCGCCAACGCCCTGGCTTCCCGCCGCCAGTGCGCCGACCCAGCCGGTGCGAACGAGAAGGATGCTGCGCGGCAGGATATCGACCCCTTGGGCCCGGGCGCATTCCATGAGGTCGCGATGCGTGAATGTTTCAGCGCGCTCCAGGACCGGTTTGCCGCGGAACCGGGCGATATCGAGCAGCACGCCGCGTCCGACGATCCCACGCTCCGCGATCGGCATGATGCTGGCCTTGGTCATGCCGCCATTGGTACTGCTTGCTGCGAAGCCGTTCCAAAGCGTGTCGTCGAACCATATGTGGCCGAGCGCGTCGCAATGCGTGCCGGCCTGTGCGAAGCCGGTGACATAGTCGTCTGCGAATTCGAGGCCGCCGGCAAGCGGCTGCCAGTGGCCGTTCTCGAAGCCGGCCTTGTCGGCGACCATGAAGTGCTTCGCCGGCCAGCGGCCGGGAAAGACGGCATCGCCCTCAGAGGTCCCGACCGGCACGCCGAGGGTGAAGGTGCGGCCGTCCCGCACCGACGCCAGGCCGCGCTTGACCTCGTCGGCGGTCAGATAGTTGAGCGCTCCGATCTCGTCGTCGGCACCCCAATGCCCCCAGCGGCTCGGCGCATTGCCCAGCAGCCGGCGCAGCGTCATCGTTTCAGTCGCGCTCATGCTTCCGCCTGCGCGGTCGCCGGCTGCCTGGCGCCGGTGATATAAGCGACGACGTCCTCCATGTTGGTGCCGGAACTTGCGAGATCGGCGACCTTGCGGCCCCTGCGCATCACCACCACGCGGTTGCACACCTGCCAGAGATGATCGAGATTGTGGGTGACCATGACGATCGTCAGCCCCTGGGCGCCGAGTCGTTTGATGAGGTCGAGCACCTCACGGGATTCGCGTACGCCGAGCGCCGCGGTGGGCTCGTCGAGCAGCAGCAGCTTGTGGCCCCAAAAGGCACCGCGCGCGATCGCCACCAATTGGCGCTGGCCGCCGGACATGCGATCCACCGGTTTGCTGCGCACCCCGGGGATCTCGATGTGCAGTTCCTCGAGGCCGCGCATCGCGATGTCGCCCATCGATTTGCGGCGGATCCAGCGCAGCAGCGCCGGGCCGCGGCCAAGCGCAATCTCGCGGCCGAGAAAGAAGTTTTCGGCGGCAGTGAACGTGCCGATCAGCGACAGGTCCTGATAGACCGTCTCGATGCCGAGGCGTTGCGCTTCGGACGGCGGCGACAACTTTTGCGGCCGCCCTTCGAGGATCACGTCGCCGGAAGTTGGGTCATGCGCGCCGGCCAGGATTTTGATCAGCGTCGACTTGCCGGCACCATTGTCGCCAACGAGGCCGAGTATGTCGCCCCTGGCGATGTCCAGCGAAACGTCATCGAGTGCCTGGATGCCGCCGAAGCTGCGGCAGATCCGGCGCAGGCTGAGCAGCATCTTCTGCGCCATGGACTATCCCCTCGCATAGCGGCGGCCAATACCGCCGAGCGCTACGGCGACGACGAGAAGGCAGCCGGTGAACAGGAACTGCGTGAAGATCGGCGCGCCGATCATGGCCAGCCCATTGTTGCCGACGGCGACCGTCAGCACGCCGATCAAGGTGCCGAGGATATGGAACTGACCCTCTCGCAGCGCCGCCGAGCCGAGGAAGGCGGCCGAGAACGACGTCAGCATGAAGCTGTCACCCGCCGTCACCTGGCCGGAGCCGAGATTGGAAGCCATCAACACGCCACCTATAGCAGCACAGGTGCTGGCGATGGCGAAGGCAACGATGCGGCTGCGATCGACGGCGACGCCGGCGCGGCGCGCTGATTCCGGGCTGACGCCGATGGCCTTGATGTGTTGGCCCTGCACTGTTCGGTTGAGGATCACCCACAGCAGCGCAAGCACGACGGCCATGATGATGACGAGGTGCGGCACTCCGGCAATCCGGCCGATCGCGATATTGGTGAATTCGCGCGACTGGGTGAGCTGCAGCGGAATTCCGCCCGAATAGGCGTAGTTCAGCCCGACGACGATGGTGCCCGTGCCAAGCGTGGCAATGAAGGCGTTCACCCCGATCTTCGAAACGACAATGCCGTTGACAATGCCGATGACCGTTCCGAGGCCGACGACGAGGAAGATGGCGGGTAGGATCGGCAAGCCACTGCTGCTCAACAGCCCGACCACGAGAAGCCCGCAGAAACTCGCGACATAGCCGATACTGAGGTCGAAATCACCGGCGACGAGGGGCACGGTGAGGCCGGCCGCGACAATGGTGCCGATCGCCATGTCGTTTACGATGTTGCGAAAATTGCCGATGGTTGCGAAGGTCCCCGGCTCCAGCACCGAGAAGATCCCCAGCATTGACGCCAGCACGATGATGGTGCCGTAGGTTCCAAGCAGGCGCATGAGCAACGCGCGCCGCTGTCGGGCATTGGGCGAGGCATAGCCGGTCTGCGTTGACGGCAGGACGCGCGGCGCCTCTGCCGGAGCGTGGGTTTCGGGCAGGGAATGATCAGCGGACATGGCGGCTCTCATGACAGCACTCCGGCCCAGCCAGGCACGTCTGGCCCAGACCCACAATCAGGAGAGCTTACTGCGGATTGTCCTTGATGAACTTGTCGACGTTCTCTTTGGTGACGAGCGTATAGCCTGGCACGAAGGATTTGGGCTTCCACTGGTCGCCGGCTGCCAGGATGTCGGGAATCTGATCGACTAGCATTTTGCCTGCCGAAGTCAGATCGACACCGAGCGTGGCGGTCATCGTCCCGTCCTTGACAGCCTGGACAGCGGGCGCCGTGGCGTTGAACGAATAGACCTTCACGTCGCTGCGGCCGTTCTGCCTCAGCGCCGCGATCGCGCCCATAGCGTTGTCGTCATAGCAGTTGAAGATGGCGAACGGCCCCTTGGCGTTGGCATTGGCTGCAAGCCAGGCGCTGGTCGCGGCCTGCGAGGATTCGGCAGCACCCGGGATGCTGATCTCGTGCGAGGTCGCCTTGAGCCCCGGATTTGCCTTGACCGCCGCATCGAAGGCGTCGGCTCGTTCGCGGCACGGAATGCCGGGATGGTAGGTGAGGTCGAGTACAGTTCCGGACTTGCCGATGTCCTTCAGCATCAAGTCGATCAGTGGTTGCGCAGCACCGGTACTTGCAGATAGCGCGATCCCGTCTGCCATGCCGCCGCCGGCCGAAAGCACGGGGATCTTTGCGTCCGCCGCCGCCTGGAGCCCGGCCGCCAGGCCCGTCGAATCGAAGACCGTGACGATGATGGCGTCCACCTTCTTGGTTGCCAGCTGCTTGATGCTGGTGATCGCTTGCGAAGGATCGCCATTGGCATTGAGCGTTTCCACCGACCAGCCCTTAGACTTGGCTTCCTGGCTCATCGTGTCGACCATCTGGTTTGTGTCGACGTCGGATGTCGAGAAGGTGACGATGCCGATCGTCAGCTTGTCATTCGCAGCGAGGGCGGCCGACGTGAAGGATGCTGCGACGAGCGCTGCGGTCGAGAGTTTCTGAAAGCGGTTCACTGTGCGTATCCCCTGTTGACGGAGTGTTCCGGCTCACCTCCAGACGCGCAGCAGCCCAGCTTGGGCGCCATCTACAGGTCGTCACAGTCAGTCTGTTTGTTCGTGCGAGCCACGTACTAACTATAGGCACAAGCTCTTATGCCGCGCAACGGCTAATTTCAACCGGCTTTGGTGACTCGAGGTTCAATCGCTGTGGGGCTCTTGGGGCAAGCGCGCAGCTAGGCCGCCTTCTTGATCTCCGCGACCTGAACGCCCAGTCGGAACGCCTGACCGTCTGCGAACGAACGCGCGTAGCTCTCAGATGTAAAAGGGATCGTGGTGGTGATGCCGTTGACCGTCACGCGAACCGACCACTCTTTGTCCCTAATGATTTCAACGGCATGTTGCTCATGCGCAGTCATGCATTCCTCCCAGAATCTTCCGTTGAGGATGGGAGGATAGCGTCGTAAAACTGGTTTGCATGCAAATTATCCGACACCGCGACGTCGAAATGTCGAAACACCCACAGCTAGGCTTAAGTCGATGGCCTCGCCTTGAGCTGTTCGAGGTGTTCCTTGGCGAGGTTGAAAAGTGCGGTGGCAGTCTCTTCAGCCTCCGCCCGGAAGCGGACATCGCGGGTGACAATGCTGCAGGTCATGTTCGCGCCAACTGCGGATGCTTGAAGCGACCGCTCCGTCGGCTCAAAGAACGTTCCGCTCCGCCGGGTTTCGCTCTATCAACTCCGCCACAAGGCGTTGAAGCCGCCAGAGGCTGCTGTCATGTATGCCTTTGGCTTCGAGGTGAGAAACCGTGTTGAACAGGTATTCGGCCCCGCTTCCCCAATGACCGCAGGCCAGGGCCAGGACATCGGCAACGGCTTCAAGCGACTGACCACCGGCATAGAGAGGTGACGCGCGGTTCATCACAAAGGCCAAGGCCGAGATAGGCCCGGAAGCGGTCGCCACCGTGATCCACCGGGGCATGCTGTTGGCCGGCTTGTAGGTGAATTCGCGTCGAAAGAGTTTGCCGAATTGGCGTTCGAGGTTGTCCTTTGGCAGGTCGTACAGGACGCCGCTGCATTGCCCCCCACGATCGAGGGCCATCATAAGGCCTGGCTGCTCCGGCGTGCCCCGAAAACGGGTCATGCGAAAGCAGAAAGCGCGATGCCACCCACGAGCGAGGCCTACCTGCTCACCGATATGCTCGATCTCCGGCTTCCAGATCAAGGAGCCGTAGGCGAACAGGCGGGTCGGTGCTTTCGGGGCCGGATGAGTTCGGATCATTTGCTCGACCCAGCTGTCGTAGTCGGCATCGGTGTGTAGCTCGGCACCTGGCGTCAAACCCTGGTCCTGAACGACCTTGTGGACCCGCGCGACGTGGTCCGCGGTCAAGGTCAGCTTTCTCATTTGGCTCGGCATCCCGTGCTCCATCGGATCAGGATCGCGTATCCTTGGCAGATACTACGGGCGTTGCAAGATACGAACCGATGCACGGCGTGAATGAGTCTTTGCCCCTTCACCGATGACAGCAAAGCGCCCCGCATATTCGCCCTCGAACGATTCCATGTGGTTTCGGCAATCTAGGTTTGGGAGACGCTTTTCTACTCACTGTGAAACCCTGACCAACAGCTTGCCGAAATTGCGGCCCTTGAGAAGACCGATGAAGGCCATCGGCGCGTTCGCGAGTCCCTCGACAATGTCCTCACGATATTTGACCTTCCCCGCTTGGAGCCAGGCCGAAACGTCCCTGCCGGGGCGGTTCGACGTGTGCTGTTTGGGACATGCAGAATAATTGGCGGAGTGCCAGAAAGTTCCTCCGCGCTCGCGCTTCGCACCGCGGTGCCACCCACAGCGTCTTGCCTAAGGGGCTTTGCGGCGTAATTCGCTCGCGTTCGAATTGAGAGCGACCTCGGATTGAACTCGCGGATTACCAGGCGGACAAAAAAGCCCCGGCGCTGAGTCGTTGCGCCGGGGCTTTGGGCACGTACAAGCTACACCAACATGTCCGTTTATGAACGTGCGCTAATAAAGTGAAAAAACGGTGAACCACGCATAGGCTGAAGGGCGCACGCTCAAAGCTGGGGTGAAGCGGCAATATCAGTGATGACAAGTTGCGCACCTGATTGTTCCACCCAGCTTTCGACCGAACGAGGGGGCGAGTATGCCGGCTGTGTTGATTTGCCAAGATGATGTACTCCGTCACCCCTCATGCCGATGAAGGGAGCCCGCTCGAACCGCAAATCTCGAAATGTCTAGTGATGGCCCCTGGACCCCGCACATTCGGGGATTCGAAACTGATTTCCAGGTGGTGCTAAGCAAGGCCGGCAAGGTGGAGACGATCACCGTAATGCTAGTATGCTCATACATCGCGCTTTGCTCTGAGGGCGGCCCAGCAGCTTGGGTTAGGGGGGCCGCTGGGCCTGACCAGCGAGCGTTCGGGAATGCTCGACTGGCTGGTTAGTATTTTAGATAAATCTAATATAATCGAACCATGCGAACGAAGTACGCGGCGGTAAGAAAGTGGCTAGCGTCCGATTCACTTACCGCGCGCTTTTGCCTTGGGTTCTGGCGAGCTTTCGGACGGGTTTGCAGCCAATTTTGCAGATCGCCGATCTGTTACCCACAGGGACTTTTTCCTCGTCAGCAAATCGTCACGATCGCCCTCAGCGGTCGCTCGGCTATGCATGGCAGCTATGGCGTAGTCGGCTCTGTTGGTTCGATAGTCTTCTTTTTGGACAGTCATCGTTTGCTCCCAGTTTCATAGCCCCTCTTTTGCCCTGGCGGGGAGATTAACTGCCGGTCCATCACGCGAGTCAATCGATGAAACGACCCTTCCGTAGTCGCGAGGGCGGGGAGCAACCCGACAATTTTTAACGTTGGAACGGCTTACAGACTGCAACACAGCCGCCCTTTCGTCGGGCTGCGTTGATCGCGTTCATGTTGCCCTTCAGCTCGCCGGTCTTGGCTTCACGTGCCTTGATGTCGTGTTGTCCATCATGCTGCCAACCGGCAAGCCAAGCCAAAACACGCCGTCCACGTCACGGCGCGCGCCTGTTTTGTACGGCCATTATCGGCGCCAGGTCGGAACTCGTTTCGGTAAAGTTCGGCTTCCAACTGGCTGCAGGACTTGCCCGCGTATACGCTGGACGAAACCAGCGTGGGCTTGATGTCGGCTGGGCGAGTAGCGCAGCCCGACAAAACGCTGATGGCTACAAACGCACATAACTTGATTTTCATGCTTCCCCCCAAAATGCCCGCGGTGAGCAGGCGCTGAGGGCAGGACGAAGTCTATGTGCCTTGACGGCATGCGGAATATATTCCTATTTTGCGGGATGCCGCACCCTCGCCGACACGAAGCCGTTTCCGAATATCACCTCGCCAAAATTGAACGAAAGGCGTGGCTTCTGACGGTAGAACTCCGCGACGCGCAGTTGTCGCTCAAGCCATTTGGCGAGCATTGGGAAGCGATCGACCATCTGCAACGGGACATAAAGCGGGCGCTCGATCTGCTTAACAATAGGCCGGCAGACTACGAGGAGCCGCATTTCGCGCCCATGTCGCGAGGGTGAAGAACTAGCCTGTCAGTTTAGTGAAGTCGTGGCGCCGCGCGCGAACATGTGCCAGCAAATTCGTTTCGTTTACGACCCCTGATTGAAAGAGATTCAGCGTGGTCGAGACTAGAATCTGACCGTCTATCGGGGTGCCATACCATTTGGCGTCGGCGGTTACCTGGTCGACAACCCGCTGGCAGATCGCCCGATCTTTAGGTCTAAGGAACTGACTGTTCAGTGCTCGTAGCATCTCGACGCCTTGAAACGGGGAGTCACCTGTCTCCCGCGCGATACCCATGCGTGGTCTCCGAGCATGGACCCTAAACGCATTCAGACGGAAAATTGCCATTCGTTTGAGTGGTACCGACGTCGCGGATAAGCGGCGGTCCGCGAGCTGATCCACCATGTCGCGCAGCGGCTTCTTGCGTTTTGGCGTCCTGTACTTCTCGACCAGCCTGACCTTGTCGATGTCGATCGTCACCAGCGGTCCCAGATCGACGGTCACCCTGCCGCCTTCCTCGTGTATGCGCGTGATCTCTCCGGTAGGCTCGATCTGCTGCCCCTTCTTCACCTTGGTATGATCGATGATCGAATGCGGAAGCTATAGCTCGGGATCGAGACGTTACGCCGTGCTGAGTGACCCGTTTGCGAAGGTGGCCGGGATCGCCACCTCGTCACGAATGGAAATTCCGCGCGCCGTTCCATGAGTCTGGTGCGCTCGGCGCCTTACTCAAGATATTGCTAATTATGGATGAGCCCGCTTCCTCCAATCGATGGATGAAGCCGATCGTGCCGGTGCTACTTTGATGCATCGCGCGACTTACGCGACAAGAGCTGGCTCCAGGGGCAAAATATGAGCAAGACGACTCTCACTGCTATCGCAATCCTCGCGATCAGTGTCGGCTGTGCCGAAGCCCGTAAGGTCGAATCCGCGACCCTCGGCACGTACGCCAATTCGAAGAACCTGCCGGCTTGTACCGCGTCAAGCTCACTCTTCGAAGTCCTTGGTGATAAATGTTTTCTCGTCCCAGGTTCGATGATCTATGGCGACATCGCCGAACTGTCGCAGACAATCACTTTGAGTTGGTAGCCGAAGCAAAAACCTCCCAGCGCGGCCTCCATTCTCCGGTATGAAGTTGCCCTTGCAGGTGCTGCCGTGACCCCAGATATCGACCCAGTCTTCGCGCGCCGCCAATACCGGCGCAATCCCCAGTCACCACGGGCCTCTCCAAAATTCTTATGCCGTCCGCACCTGCGGTCGAGCGTGTCGCGCCAACACAGCAGCGCCTCTGCATCGTTTGGGCAACCTAACGCATAGCGTCCGGTCCGGAAACTCGCTTACGCGTCTCATCGTCCATTCGGCAGTGGAAAATTAGGCCGATTTGGCAGTGCTCAGATTCGCGTAGCCGTCCTGTGTTCCGCTCGGAGAAGATGGCGAGTGGTTGCGGCAACTGCGCCTCAAGCTGGCTGGCGACCGCCGTCTGCAGCGTGCTGCTGCGGAGCAGCGCTGACGCTGCGTTCGTCCGGACCGTCGCAAGACCGGCTTGATTGTATCGAACCTGAAACAGACCAACGCCGGCCCAACCTACACCTGAAACCAAAAGACAATATCGATGACCTCCAACAGCTACGCTCCCAAGGGTTCAAGCGCCTGCAAACATTGACCATACCACTTTCGCTATCGCCGCTTGGATGATGACGGCGGCATCAATTTCATGGAGCAAGCTTTGCCGCCAGGGGGTTCTGCCCGATGGCCGCGACCAGGCTCGTGCATACCTCGATCACCATCACCAAGACCCTGCGAGACGCGGAAGAGGCAAGCCGCTTCATGAACTGGCTAGAAGACCCCAAAACCCAAAAGCCGCTGATCGATGCGAGCCCCAGTAACGAAGTGTAACCGGGTTCCCACTACAAGAAGTTCAAACCGCGCAGACCGCTGATCGATACGACCACGATCTTCAACGGTCTTGCCCTAATGGAAGCCGCCCCAATGGAAATCGCCACGAACGGCTATACGAACAGCCATCTGATGACGTCACGGCGCTTTGCGCCTCTCTTCTGGACGCAGTTCCTGTCCGCCTTCAACGACAATTTCCTCAAGAACACGCTGGTGTTCCTTATTCTGTTCACCCTGGCGGCGGACAAGGCAGCATCACTGGTCACGCTGGCGGGTGCCGTCTTCATGGCTCCTTTCCTGCTCCTGTCCGCCCTTGGTGGCGAGATCGCCGACCGGTTCGACAAGGCGCTCATCGCCCGTCGGCTGAAATTCACCGAGATCGCCGCTGCGGCTGTCGCTGTCGTTGGAATCGCGCTGTCGTCGATCCCGGTGCTGATGATGGCGTTGCTCATGTTCGGCATCATCTCGGCACTGTTCGGACCGATCAAGTACGGCATCTTGCCGGATCATCTCGAGCGCAAGGAATTGCCTCGCGCCAATGCCTGGATCGAATCGGCAACCTTCGCCGCCATCCTCGGCGGCACTATCGCCGGAGGCGTCGTCTCGGCCGATGGCATTGGCGTCTCGGTGTTCGGGCCGATCATGATGACCCTTGCCGTGGCCTGTTGGTTTGTCAGCCGCTACATTCCGTCCACCGGTTCTGCGGCTCCCGACCTAGTCATCGACAAAAACATCTTTCGCTCGACCTGGCGACAGGTGAACGGTTTGCGTGCCGACAAGCGGATCTGGCGCGCCGGACTGATGACGTCGTGGTTCTGGCTGATCGGGGCCATTGTCCTTTCGATCCTGCCTGCGTTGGTCAAGGATTCGCTCGGTGGCGGAGAAATCGCTGTCACCGCCTATCTCGCGGTGTTCGCCGTCTCGATCGCCATTGGCTCTGCCATAGCCGCATGGATGTCGCAGGGCCGCATTGTGCTCTTGCCAGCCCCGGTTGGCACTCCGTTGATGGCACTATTCGGCTTGGACCTGGCCTGGACCATCTGGGGTATGCAGCCTTCGCTCGGGGCCGAAACGCTCGCAATATTCTTCGCCGGGCCAAACACGGTCCATGTTGCGATCGACCTTGCCGGCATGGCTATTGCCAGCGCCTTTCTTGTCGTACCGACGTTCGCCGCCGTACAAGCCTGGGCGCCCGAAGCCAGCCGCGCTCGCGTCGTCGCCGCCGTGAGCATCGTCAATGCAGGCTTTATGACGGTGGGCGGCATACTTGTTGCCGCGATTCAAGCAGCGGGCGTCTCCACTGGAGGTATCCTGTTCGGCCTCGCCGCACTCAACGTGGTCGCCGCCTGGCTGATGCTGAGATATCTGCCAACCAACGCCTTCCGCGACTTCGTTTCCATTCTGTTCCGAGCCTTCCATCGTCTGGAGGTGGAGGGGCTGGAAAACCTCCAGGCGGCCGGCCCGGCACCCATCCTGGCGCTCAACCATGTCAGTTTCCTCGACGGGCCGCTGGCTTTGACGCTGACGGATGAGGAGCCGGTGTTTGCCATCGACTACACCATCGCCCAAGCCTGGTGGATGAAGCCGTTCATGAAACTTGCGCGCGCTGTGCCGCTCAATCCGGCCAAGCCGATGTCGACCCGCACGCTTATCAAGGTCGTGCAAGGCGGCGATCCGCTTGTCATCTTCCCCGAAGGCCGGATCACCGTGACCGGCGGCCTGATGAAGGTCTATGACGGTGCCGCCATGGTGGCCGACAAGACCGGCTCGATGGTCGTGCCAGTGCGCATCGACGGCCTGGAGAAGAGCTATTTTTCGCGGCTGAGTTCGCTGCATGTGCGCCGCCAGCTGTTCCCAAAGGTCAAGGTGACGATACTAGAACCGGCCAAACTTGAAGTACCGCCGGATCTCAAGGGCCGGAAGCGCCGCGCAGCGGCGGGTGCTGCCCTCTACCAGGTCATGTCGGATCTCGTCTTCCGCACCCAGGACATCGACAAGACTGTGCTGGAGAAGATCATCCAGACGGCGAGCGAACGCGGCATGAAGCAACTGGCCGTGCAGGACCCCGTCACCGGTTCGCTGAGCTACGGCAAGCTGCTGACAGCCGCCGCCGTGCTTGGCGAGAAAATTCAAAAACCTCTATGCCGGCCAGCAGACGCTCGGCATCATGCTGCCCAACGCTAACGGCGCCTGTGCGACGCTGCTCGGCATCATGTCCGCCGGCAAGGTTCCGGCGATGATGAACTTCACTGCCGGTGCGGCCAACATCCTCTCCGCTTGCAAGGCCGCCGAGGTGCGCACCGTGCTGACTTCACGCGCCTTTGTCGAACAAGCGAAACTTGGCGCCGTGGTCGAGGAACTCGGCCGCTCGGTCGATATTGTGTGGCTTGATGATCTGCGGGCCACCATTGGCCTCAAGGACAAGCTGCTCGGCCTTTTGCGCAAAAATAGACCCCGGGTCGCCCGCAAGCCCGGCCAACCGGCGGTGATCCTGTTCACCTCAGGTTCTGAAGGCACGCCTAAGGGCGTGGTGCTCACCCATCGCAACATCCTGGCTAATGCCGCCCAGGCCGCCTCGCGTATCGACTTCCATTCGGGCGACAAGGTCTTCAACGTGCTGCCGATCTTCCACTCGTTCGGCATGACAGCAGGTACGGTGCTGCCGCTGATCTCGGGCGTGCCGGTCTATTTCTATCCCTCCCCGCTGCACTATCGCATCGTGCCGGAGTTGGTCTACGCATCGAACGCGACGATCATCTTCGGCACCGATACGTTCCTCAGCGGCTATGCGCGTACGGCACACCCTTACGACTTCCGCTCAGTGCGCTATTGCTTTGCCGGCGCGGAACCGGTCAAGGCTTCTACGCGCGCGACCTATATGGAAAAGTTCGGCCTGCGCATCCTCGAAGGCTATGGCGTGACCGAAACCGCGCCCGTGATCTCCATCAATACGCCGATGTACAACCGCTCCGGCAGTGTCGGCAAAATCATGCCGGGGATGGAGTACCGCCTGGACCCGGTGCCTGGCGTAGAGGATGGCGGACGGCTTTTCGTGCGCGGGCCCAATGTCATGGCAGGCTATCTGCGCACCGAGAAGCCGGGCGTGCTCGAGCCGCTCGAAGACGGCTGGCATGACACCGGCGACGTCGTCGCCGTCGACGACGTCGGCTTCATCACCATTCGAGGCCGCGCCAAGCGCTTTGCCAAGATCGGTGGCGAGATGATTTCGCTGGCCGCCGTCGAGGCGCTGGCGGGCGAATTGTGGAAAGGCTCGCTCTCGGCGGTCGCCGCCGTGCCAGATGCGCGCAAGGGCGAAAAGCTGGTGCTCATTACCGAGGCCGTCAACGCCACACGTGCCGAATTCCTGGCCTTCGCCAAGGCCAACGGCGCCATGGACCTGATGGTGCCGGCCGAAGTGCGCGTCGTTGCGAAAGTGCCTGTCCTCGGCTCAGGCAAGCTCGATTTCTCCGCTGTGACCAAAAAGGTGAGCGGCGAAGACATGAAAACCCAAGCGGGCTTGACAATAGCCGACTGAGGAAGTCGGCCTGTTTGCCCAATCACGTGAAACTAGGCTAGACGCGGATGCATGCAGTTTCGAACGAGGCTTCGACTCGCTTCTTGTAAAAAATAGGCAACGTTGAATGCTGACATTCGATGGCTACCACGCCTCGGGCCTGTCGATGCCGTCGAAGAAGGTGACGGGGCAATCTGACGCCGGCAGACCTGCCCAAGGAAGGCAGCTATTCAGCCGGGAATCTCCCGAATTGTCCGGGAGTTAGCCTATTGCCCGTTGTTTAACTCACCAGAAACTCACTGGAGATGATGCATTATCGACGAAACTATGCGGGAAGCGTTGCCTTGGATATCGGCTCTCAGTCCAACACGGAAGCAAGCGAACCTCAAATGCAGTCTGTCTCACAACACTGCGCTGGCTATAGCCAAGTTCAATTCATCAGTCTCGTTGCAGAATTCGTTGTCAATAAGTCACTTGCGCCAGCAAGATAAATCGAGCCATTGCCGTTCATCTCGATCCGGTTGACCACAAAGATGCGAGGCTTACTGTCTGTCGACAATGCACCCCCACCTGTAAGAAAAAGCTTTTGTGACGGCAGATAGACTATACCGCCTAGATCTGTATCGCCACCGCCAATGATCGTGGAGGTTCTCTCCACGCCTTGGGGTTTTTGAGCTAGCGCGATCCCCAACCACGGGCCGCTGGTCGGCGCCGTCAGGCGTAGCTTGGCGCCGGCCTGCATTGTGGTGGTGGCCTGATCGTCGAGTAGAACGATGGTGGTACCGTCAGCTGCATCGAGAACCGCGCCGGAGGAGAGCGAAAGCCCTCCCGTCCTGATAACATACGTTCCCGCGGCAAGATTGACCACCGCTCCGACCGATAGAGTGAGCCCTCCACAAAAAGTGCCGGGAACGAGATTTGCGGTGGCGTTTTTGATCACCAGGTTATTGTAGGTGCAGACATTGTCTGTTGGCCAGACCAGTCGGGAGATAATGGGATCTGCCAGCTCTTTCTGATTAAAAAGCGGTTGAGGGTTGAAGCCGGCAGACGGCCCGGAGGGGCCGACGACTGACGTCACCAATGTCCTGATGGACGATGAGCCATTCGTGGCTAGCGCAGACCCCGATCTTGAATTCACCTGCGCAACGCATTTCTGGCCATTTATCGACGAAGACCCCGAATTCGACCATGCGTTCGAGGCGGACCGATCTAACACGAGAAGACAGACTGGGTATCGCGGATAGGCAATCGCGGTTGCGCTTCGGCTAATATCAAGTTTATCGACGCCAAGGATTGCCGAGAAGGCCAATTCCTGCGGTTGGTGCAATACGACCGTCACGATTGTGGGATTGGTTGATCCAACCGTCTGGTGGGCGTCACCACTATAGGGACTTCGCGTGGCCACAAAGGTGGGGCTGGCGAAAGTATCAACGTTCTCCTGACGCTGTTCCGACGTCATATCGCTGCTGTTCGCGCTTGCCACCGCCAACTGAAGGGCCGTGGAGTCGGCTCCCTCCTGCAACTGTTGGGCAGTTCGGCTCACGCGCGCAAAGTCTATCGCCACTCCGACGCCCAAAAGCACGACCGGCAAGACCAACGCAAACACCACGGCGAAGTTGCCGCGTTCTGAACGCCAAAATCGTTCGGTCACCCGCATGGAAGCCCCCTTCATTTAGCTGGGACTAACCTAGAGGCAGCATGTTGAGGGTCCGTTTCGCGAGCCGGTAAAGTTGTCTCGATCGCAAATCAGCTTGCGGGGAGCAGCTGAATCAGCGTCTCAAATTCACCACGATGACGCCGCCGAGCGCCAGTGCGCCGCCGTCTGGCGCCGGTCTGGCGATCGTCAAGGCCGGCGCCATTTCGATTGGATGTTCGAGCTGCCCGAAACCACAGGACCTAAGTCTGACCGCGTTGGGCAATGATCCTGCGCACAATGGCGCCTGGAACTTGCACGGCGGGTTGAAGTTGATAGCGTCGTCATGCGTATCCTTCCCTTCATGCGCTGATAGGGTCCGCTCCCACTGCTCGCACAGTGGCGAGCGGACCCTCGATCGCGCCCGCCTGCAGGAAGCCGCCAAGACCTGCGACCTCAAACGAAATAAGAACAAAAATGTCAAGAGCGCCTTGACCGGAGAGGAATTTGTTCCTTATTTCTGTTTCAATCTGAGGCGGGAAGGAATGGTCGCGAAGTGCCAAAAGCGCTGGTCGGCGAAGCTATGGCAAAAACAGCGGAGGACAATTTCCGGATCGAGGTTTGGGACCGCGAGGAGAAGGCGCTCGTTGAGACGATAAGTCGATCGCCGATTCGAGCGTCAGCCAGGCCGCCTGGCAGGCAGCTATCAGGCGCCGGCCGGGGATGCTGCTGATCCACTACAACAGCCGGCATGTGATGGAGAAGATCGTTACACCAGGCGAGCCCACGGTTCCGCCGCATGCCATCGTTGCGGGTAGCGTGCACGCCGGCCTCGACGTATCGCTTGGCGATCTGCGCGAATGGCACACGCTGCGCGCTTGGTGCAAAAACTGCTCACATCATGCCGAGGTGAAGGCCGCTGGCCTGGTCCGGCCCTATGGCAAAGATGCGCTGTTCAGCACGGTCGAAAGGGCCCTGTTCTGTACGAGCTGTGACAGAGGCGGCCCGGTCAGGTTGGAGATCCACAAGCTGCCGAGGAACTGAAGCGCTCGCCTCGTGGGGAAGGTGGCCGGCGCCGCTTGGGGGGCGTTGGGGTAGTTTGCCTGAATAGGCGCCGGCCGGGCGGGTTGGGGTCCGCCGCGGTGAATAGTACCGAACTCGGCGATTCAGGTAATTCCGCGATCACGGAAGACGGCCTACGCGCACCCGTCGGTTTCGCTTTCCTCGTCAACCGTCTTCACTGCCAGGTAGGCGTTGGTTTCCAGCCACTCGCCAAAGCACAACCTGGATGAGGTCCATTCGGCCAATTTTCATCTCAGCGGGCGATGGAATTGGGCGCGTCCTCCGTGGGCTCAAGTCAATGGGGTGCGATTCAAGATGGTCGGAAGATCGGCCCGCGACATGTCCTTACCGGAGCTGATCAGGTCGAACAGGCCGACCACCAGGACAAGGCTGGTGTTCTTGATCATGACGATGATGGTGTTGGCCAGCGCCGGGATCGCCACCTGGATCGCCTGCGGCAGGATGACGAGATATTGCGTGCGCCAGAAGGGCAGGCCGAGCGCCGCCGCGGCCTCGTATTGGCCATTCGGGATGGCCTGCAGGCCGCCGCGGATCACCTCGGCGAGATAGGCCGCGGCGAAGATGGTGAGGGCGACCAGCGCACGCACGAACTTGTCGGGCAACAAGGCTTCGGGCAGGAACAGCGGCATCATGATCGATGCCACGAACAGGATGGACAAGAGCGGCAGCCCGGTCGGGCGCCGGCAGGCGTACGCAAGTACCCGAGGAAGGAACCCGCGGGCCACAGGCCAGCGGGTTCGTTCATCGGCCTCATTGCGGTCATTCAAGGGCTCGCTACGGAGTGACTGCTTCTGGCGCGACCGAGCCGGCCGAAGGGTTCGGCTCCGCCCTACTGCCGTGGAGCGTTCTACGTCGCGGTTGGGTGGTGAGCAGACCTCTGGTTCGCTAGAGTCCCAAGTTTCCACAGGGCTGCAGACCGAAACCCGGAAAACGCTTATCTCATAGTAAGCTGATGCATCTGGACCGCCTATGGTGAAGCCGACCGGATCCAACGAGGCAGTGAGGATCGAAGACCTTGACGACGCGGGGCTGGTTGAACACGCGCGTCAGCGTGACCCCGCCGCATTCTGGTTAATCATCAAGCGTCACAATCAGCGGCTTCACCGGGTCGCCCGCGCCGTCCTGAATGACGACACTGAGGCGGAGGACGTACTTCAGGAGACCTATATCCACGCCTTCACCCATCTGGCCGAATTCCGCGCGGAGGCGCGGCTGTCGACCTGGCTCACCCGGATCGCGCTGAACGAGGCGCTGGGACGCCGCCGGAAAAGGCGGCCCACTGTCGACGTGAAAGCCATCGAAGGCATGGTCGCTCCATTCAGCGCCCACAACCCTGATCCCGAAGAAGCAGCCGCGCTCGTTGAAATCCGCGGCCTCCTGGAGGGGGCCGTCGGTGGCCTGCCAGAGCCCTTTCGCATCGTCTTTGTCATGCGGGACGTTGAGGAAATGAGCATTGAGGAAACGGCTTTTCTTTTGGCATTGCGACCTCAGACAGTGAGCACCCGCCTTTATCGCGCACGCCGGCTGCTTCGCGAGGCGCTGCGTGACAAGCTCACCACCGTGTTCACGGATACGTTTCTCTTCGCTGGCGCCCGTTGTGACCGCCTCGCGCAATCAGTCTTAGATCGGCTCGCAATCAGCCTGGTTCGAAAGAATACTCATCTGTTGAATGTGGCGACCGAGCGCACGTAGACGCAGTCCACGCCGAGATTACGCCGGCTTCTTTCGCGGGGCTTTTGTAGCGGGACACGGGAATATTTCGGCGCCCCGGACCATCTAATCGTCGGGCAAATGCATTCGGCGCCGCGGTGCTGACAGCGGTGTTGAATCAACAAACATAGGAGACCGCTATGCAGGGCGCACTTCACCTATCCCGGCGTCAGTCGCTTCAGGGACTTGTCGTACTCGGTGCCGGAGCGGCACTCGGCGGCATCGCGCGGCCTTCTCCGGTATTGGCACAGGACATATCGGACGAGGACATTTTCCGCTTTGCGCTCAATCTCGAATATATGGAGGCTGAATACTACCTCCGCGGCACCACCGGAAAGGGTATCGACGACGCCGATGCCGGCTCGAAACCGGGCGATGTCGTCGGCGGAAAGAAAGTGTCCTTCGAAACACCCGCCATCGGCCAATTCATGCAGGAAGTTGCTGAAAACGAACTTGCGCACGTCCGATTCTACCGCAAGACGCTTGCAAAGAACGCCGTCGACAGGCCGGCCATAGATTTCGATGCGGGGTTCAAGGCGGTTACGGAGGCAGCTGGCCTCGGGCGGGACTTCG
>NZ_JAMYPT010000038.1:0-26687 GCF_040320505.1 Mesorhizobium sp. M0678
CCCTGGCAATGTCCGCATGTTTTACCGGTTACTGCCGAAATAGCGGCGCGGCCGCGCGGGTTCAACGTGCTCGATCTCGCCACGCATCCCTGCCGCATCTCCATACTTGTCACGCGGGATGGGCATCAGCACGTCCTTGTCGAGGACAATGGCAGGAGCTTCCAGTTGGCTGCTTCAGGCGTCAGCATCCTCGATGCTGTGCGATTGACATCCTCCGTCCTCTGGTCGCCAGAGGAACTGAAGCAACGCCTGAACGCGCTGGAATGTCTGAACAGCCTCCGTTCGACCGGCAGGCTGCAACCAAGATTCTTTCCGACCGAGCCCCGTTGCTCGCGGTTGCGCCGCGTCTTGCGTGCGCTCGACGGCTCCATCGCTGGCGCACCACACCGCGAAATCGGCCTTGCCCTCTTCGGCAGAGCCCGCGTCAAGCAGGACTGGGCCGACCCCGGTGACCATCTTCGCGACAGCGTCCGCCGTGCAGTCAGACGTGGGCGCTGGCTCATGAACGGTGGTTATAAGCGTTTTCTTCTATAACGACTGTCACCATCAGGCCTTTGGCCAGAGAACAGCTCTTTGTACCCCGCTACCACCAGCCAGTGGGCGCGCGCGAGATGGCTGCGAACCGCCCTTTGGGCGCGCGCTGGCTCTTGCACTGGATCGATGCCCAATATCGCCTGGGCCATCTCTTCTTCGCTCGCATTGTCGGCGCATGCGTCTATGAGCTTCAAATAGGTCGTGAAGTGTTCATCGTCGTAAGCGGTCAGGCTCTCCGCCCATGGGACCTCGTCGGCAACAGCAGGTTGGAACAATCTGTCTACCATTTCATGTCTCGCCTAAGACCTATTCAGCGCCCGCGCACGGCACAATATCCTAAAATGGGATAATCCGAAACTGGGATTAGTCGGTGAGCCGGTTGCTTCTTGGCCGGTTCGTCTGATGCCGAAATCCCTTCGATCAACTCGCCAGCGCCGGCTGCTAAAACGGCTGATTGCGGCGCGCAAAACCAAAGGGGTCACCCAGACCCAGGTTGCTGATATGCTGGGCCGCCCACAATCCTTCGTGGCCAAGTACGAGGGTGGTGAACGTCGGCTGGACGTAATTGAGTTTCTCGACGTTACCGAGGCTCTCGATATCGACCCTTGCGAGCTTCTGGCACAAATGCGCCGCTCTCGTGACCTGTAGATGGCGTTGCGCTTGGACTGCTCAACAAAAGCCCTCAACAGGGGCCTCGTCCGCGATCGGCGCATTCGGTTCAGAGTGTAGCGCCACTGTCCTATCTCCGATAAATTGGTTCCACGCAGCCGCCCGCGGGCCAATTGAGACCTCCGGTGAGGAATACATATTACGAGTTGGCACAAGCCCTCGGTGTGAGCCACATGGAACTCGGTCGGCCCGACAAACAGGCCTGAGGCTTTCGCAGAGACCGGGTCTTTTTCAATCAAGATGACGGCGCACCCGATCGCGCATGCGAGGGCGTAGAATACCGACCATGCGCCGCTTCATACCGGTCAAGATAGACGACAACCAGCCGGCATTGCTGCTGGTTGACCTGCCCGACAGGCTGATCCGCAATCGCACGCCACTCGCCAATGCGATCCGCAACTATCCGACAGAATATGGGCTGATCGCCGCCATAGAATGTGCAGATCGAACCGCTGCTCGCGCGTATCTTTGCAGATGGGACGCTGCCGGATTGGCGGCGGGAGCTGTTCGCGCTTATGCTCGAGAAATATGCGCAGTGCTAACACATCTGAAAGATGTCGACGCCAGATTGATAGCTTTACATCGGGCCAAGGAGTGCAGACAGCGCCTGGCGCCACTCCCGGTGTCGGCCCCAGTGGGGCAGGACCGACTTGCCGTACCCGCCGTAGGCGGTGAGGTGAACCGGGGCATCCCCGTTCCCGTTCGCTGGACCGACCTGCGTATAGGGGATCATCTCACCATCGGTCGAGACTGCCTCGTGGCACGTCACCACCAGCCCGGATGCGTCGAAATTCTCCGGGTTGCGCTTCAGGATTACTGGAGCGCCAAGAGGCGGCGCGGCATTGAGGTCTAGTAGGAGAAGCTTCCGCGGCGTGATTGGGTCCTGAGCCGAAATGAGGACCTCTCCATTGGTCTCGTGACGTTCCGCATCGAGCGACCCGAGGTGAACAGTCGCTTCGGTGGGCACGGTGTCCAGCGCTCGGCGCGTCCATTCCTGGCGGTCGGGGGTGAACATCTCGAAACGCGGATCGAGGTTAACGAGGTAGGAGAAAATGAGCTTCCCGTTATTCCAGAAGAATGACCTGCAGGGAGCGCCTGTCGCCTGGTTCAAAGAGGATGGCAAAACTACGCTCGCCGGCCATGAAGGAGGAAAGCGAGATGCCGATCAGCGCGTCTGCAGGGTGGGGCACCAACCGGGAAATCGTTTCAGAACAACCGATCAGAGCGCTGGGTCTCATGTCCGACATCGTCGATGATCTGACAATGAGAGCAACTGTAGGGCCGCCAAGGCGCCAGATGGCGCACAACCACTGGATTATATGGCGCCGATTTCTGCGGACCAGTCGAGCGCCAACTCGAGGAATGACTCGAGTTCGAGTTGTGGGGGCCGGCCGTTGATGCGCGACGAAGACTTTGAACCGAAGCCCCGCAAAAATGCGCGTCACCCGCGCCGGAAATACCTCGATCGCTGCCGTCAGCCAATCTTGCTCGTGGTTGGGAAAGTCGCGGCAAGGGAACCTTCCATGGCACCGGGATCGGGCGCGCTGCCGGCGTCTGCAGCGAGCTTGCGTCGCGTGACCGCTTCGCCGCCTTCCAGCAGCGCCTCGTCATCAAATCCCGTGTCGTCAAGCTGGATGGAACGGGACTTCAGTCGGCGCGCGCTCATCTGCGCTATATCCAGCGCGCTGGCATTCGATAGCCGGGCGAACTCTATGATCCGGAGGATGGCACGACCAGCGACCGTCATCAGTTCAGCTTCATCTTTTCGGCCGAGGGACGGTGACCGATACCAGGATGTGGGCGTTTCGAGCCGAGGCCGGTCGCGACAGCCTCGTCCGCCCGGGCAAGGAAATGTTCGAGCAAGTGGAGTGTGTGTCTGAGCAGCGCAAGGCGCTGACGCCGCGCATAGTTTGCAAAAGCTGACGCCTCACGAGCGCGCGACGAGGATCCGCCGGACGGAACCGGCTGTGAAAGGGCAGACCGCTATATTTTACATGCGGCTCGGGTACAGGCTTGCCTCCGTAACCGATGCACGGCTAGCCAAGTCAACACCCAGTCGGCGGTGGTATTAAAGCGGACGTCATAGGATTCGCCCGCAGGTAATTCCCTGCAAAGGGTTTGTGTTAGGTGCAGCCGCAAGCATCCGTTCGCAGGGGGCGTCCGTAGTTCAGCACAGTCGAACCCAAAAAAGCGCCGCACCACCGGGTAGAGTCCTTTGAAAAGTGTCTCCTTTGCCGAAAAGAGCAGCGTTGCCAGCCGATCTGGAGGGAGCGCCGTCTGTCGTGCAATCAAGGCACGTTCACGCTGGTTAGCCGTCATGCTCAGGATCGATTCCAGCGCGTGGCCGCTGGCTATTGCCTCGATGTCTACACCGGCTTGCCAGCCTGGATCGCCTTTGGCGAAACAGGCGCAATGCCCCCGCGCATGGGTGATTGAACCAACTGAGCCTTTTGGCCAGACTGGGGCGCGGTCGGGACCGATGGGAATCTCAGTAGTAAGTTGGCCCAGCGCCTGCAACGCCGCGTCCGCCATCGCGCGACCGGCCAGAAATTCGGCACGGCGTAACGGTAGTGCCGTGCACAAGCTGGGAGGGAAGGCCAGGGCGAGCTTATGAAACAGATCTTCCGTGTAGCACTCGAAATCGAACCGGGCATGCACAAGAACCGCATCGACGTATCCCGTGTCGTGCAAGGTCACGTCTTTAAGAAATCCAAGCGAACGAGCAGAAAGAGCAATAAGGTGCCTGACGGCTGAGGCGCGCATGCTGGAGGCCGCGCTCACCGCCACAGGGCCCTGCCTAGACCCCATCGCCGTAGACAAACGCAAGGTTCTCCTTCGGCTCGGGAAAGCTCAGTTTTCGCGGTGGCGATCGCATGTTCGGCGAGCGTGATCATGGATGATTTCTCCTCATTCTGTGCCGCAGCGTTTGGGGACAGCCCGAGCATGTTTCGTGCCAACCAGGAAAATCCTTTGAGAACAGTGCGGTCATTCCGATAGCATGTATTATCCGACATCGCCGAAGATCCGACACCGAGTCTACCGTGACCGCCTGTCGGCTCCCGTGCGAACTCGGTGCGCGCCGCGGAAAACTCAACTCACCGCGAACTGGTCGACTTGCATCCGAGGAATGACTCGATTTCAAGGTGTGGGCCGACCGTTGATGTGCGACGACGACTTTGAACCGAAGCCCCTGAAACATGCGCGCCACCCGCAGCCGCAGATACTTGGATCGGGCGCTGCCGGCAGTCAATCTTGCTCGTAAGGGGGCGGTGAGAAAGTCGCGACACAATCAACCTTCCATGCATCTGGATTTGGCCCGGCGCCGACATGTCCGAGTGCGTGCGGCCGCCGTTGCGGTCGTGTCGTTCTCGTTGATAATGGGTACGGCTCCAACTTTGAGAAGTCGTTGAGGGTTGAAACCGCATTGAGGCGGCGATGCTGATCATCTATATCTTCGCGGGTCAATAGTATTTGCCCAACACCAAAGCTATGGCGTTTTAAACTTTGTTCGTAGGCACGCATGAGTTAAACCTGACCGATAGCGGCGGCCATTTGTTTCTCCTCAACTCGCAGAGATTTGTCCAGATGGTTGAAGTGACTTGAGCCAACCGCGACAGCACCAGACGTGACGATGATCACCTGCTGCCCTCGTGCGAAAAATCGGACGACATCCTCTATTAGTGTTTCAAGCCAAGAACCGCGTATTCTCCGGTTTCTGGATCGCCGATCAGTGCTGAGCCAATCTTCACTATCAACCGGCGAGCCGAAACCAATCGGATCGAGCTTGTTGGTGCTGCCGCTGAGTGTTGCTGCACTGGAAGTGAAGACACGTCTCTCCAATCTCACCTGTCCTGAGCGTCACGGCCTTGGAGGGGTATAAGGGCGCACGAGGCGCCCTTGATTTCAGATCGGCTGTCAGCAAGCCGCGTCGCCTTGGTATCAGAAACGGTAGGTGACGCCTGCGCCTATCAACCACGGATCGAGCGCAGCCTTCCCCGTCAGCTTCGCGCCGTCGACCGTGACGTCGAAGTCTGGCTTGAGGAAAAGCTTCTTCACATCGAAGTTGACGCCCCAATGCTGATCCACCATGTAGTCGAATCCGACCTGCAGCGCGGTGCCGAACGTGTTCTTAACCTTGAGAGCATCGGCGCTGCCGGCATCCTGGTTATAGAATATCGTGTAGTTCACGCCGGCGCCGACATAGGGCTTGAAAGCGCCGAGATCGGTAAAATGATACTGCAATGTGAGCGTAGGCGGCAGCAGCCAAACCTTGCCGATCTTACCAAGCCCGCCGATCGTTCCTTGGCCGTCGATGTTGGCGTAGGTGGTGCCGAGTATGAGCTCCGTGGCGATGTTGTCCGTGAAGAAATAGGAGATATCGAGTTCCGGCGTCACCGTGTTTGAATAAGAAAGATCGGAGCCGGGCACTGCATTGACGTAGCCCGAATCCTGAGTGACGACCCCCAACGCACGCAGGCGGATCTGCCAAGGGCTTGGCGCTTCCGTGACCGAGGCTCCTGCCTGCGGGACGCTCGCCGCTTGCGCAAGGTCCGCCGCGACGGCCTGCTGTCCCATCACGATGAGGACAACGGCCGCTGTTACTCCCCGCGCGGCGCGCATTTGGTTTCTGGCCATGATACTTTCTCCTTGCTCTTCAGAAATGTGGACTGAACTACGAAAAGTCCTGCTCGAATTGCTTGGGATTGCCGCGGCGCTCATGCGCAGTTTGCGTGGGACCGCGCACGCATCATTTGCGCCGTGCTCGCAATCACCGACCTGTACTCACTTAGAAGTAGGCGGGATAACCAAAGGCCTGCAGCTTTGCGGCCGTCTTACGCGCGTGGCCCGGGTGAACGCACGCCCGCTTCGTGGTGGAGAGCAGGATCGGCGGATAGCGGCAAGGGTGGTCCCGGCGCCGCAGTGCGCGCGGAATTCCGGCATCTTGCCAGAAGTTGTCGAGGCACTGACCGCGGCGCTGATCACGGGAACCTTGTCAGGGACGGTCGAGATCGCTGTCAGGGCTTCGCGGTCGCGATCGAACTGTGTTCCACCGAAGTGCCCCAGGGTCCTAGCCGGCTGGCTGGCGGCCCAGGCAAGTGTGCGTTCTCCTTCTAATCTTCGAGCCAAAGATAGGGATCATCGTCTGGGACATTCAGCGTTGGGCGGAAATCGAATATGGTCATGTCCGGATAACGTGAAGAATGATGTCGACTTGAAAACAGCCGCGACGTCCTGTCGGCTCGGAAAGGCCGAGTTTTCGCGGCTGCGACCGCATGTTCGGCGAGCTTGATCATGGCATGATTTCTCCTCAGTCCTTGCCGCAGCGCGTTTGCGGATAGCCTTGCACGTGTCGTGCCAAACGAGAAAATCATTTCACAACAATGATATGGCTCTGATTGCGGTGTGTCTCATGTCCGACTTTGTCGGAGACCCGACAACGAGTGCAGCCGTGACCGCCTGATAGAACCTCCTGTGCGAGCTCGGTGGGCACTGCGGAATAAGCAGTGACCTCACCGCGAAACTAGCCGAGCTTCCGACCGACATCGGCGACGGGGCGATCGACGACCACTACGTCGCCGGTGTCGGGCGCGGCACAACCTGAGGACTCCGCGGCGGCGATCATCGAATAACTGCGTTTACGATGGCTCCATCCTGACCCACCGGCCGGCGCGCAAAAGACTGCTTTGCGGCCTCATCCCTCCGCCTGGATTGAGTCGCAGGGACCGAATGGCGCACGTGCTTTTGGAACCGGCAGAGTGGTCATAATGCAATTCCCTTCCGCCAATCTTTACGGAGATTCGACAATCCAGTTGGTGAAGGTCCCAGATCGCGCAATCATTGATGCGCTCAGGTCTGGGCATGCGCCAATTCGCAACCATCTCATCAAGAGCATCGATCCGACACCAACGTAGAGAATTGCTTCCCCCTGACGTGTCTGGGCGGACATGAGATTGCGTCACTCTTCATGATCGCGGCCTCCGAGGATGTCGGGATCGAGCCAGTGCCCAATCGGCAGCTCGTGCAACTGCCGACCTCGATGGGCGAAGGCACATCGCGATCTGTCCGGCAGAGACACAGGGTTCTGCACTGTCCGTTCATGAAGACTGTGCTGGTCTCCATAAGAGAAGTATTCTGGTGCAGGAGGTGCCCGATTAGCTATTCGGAAAAAGGCGATACCGACGTGCAAATCGGGCGCCGCCGGTAGGCGTCCCCTCAATGTCGGGTTTCCGACAGGATCGTAAATCCGCCAACCCATTGTTTACCTAAAATTTCCTTCTCTGGCACGGCCCGTGCATGGGACTCTGCGAACGCATCAGCGAGACGTCGTCCATGATCATGCGCACCGAAAATGCCGTCGCCGCAGTGAAAACCGCGCTCTCTCCTGCCATCAAGCCACCGAAAGGCCGGCGCGTCATGGTCGAGGCGGGCGATTGCGCCGGCTTCAAACACCTTAATGGGCCTGGAAAGCTCCTCGCGTGACGGCGACGCTGGCATCCAGACGGGCGGAAAGGACATACGTCGTTGCCCCACGTCGCCGGCGTGACCCGTCGATTGTCACCGCGCTGGAATGCTCGGGTCTACATTCGACTACCCGAACGCGCTGGACAAATTCTCGCAAATCTTCGGCACCGGGGCTCGAAAACGCTCGCGAGGGGAGCCCAATCGCTGTGGCCGATATTCGCCGCGAACAACCCGCCTGGTGGGAAGACTCTATAGGAGGAAAGCAAGTGGAGTTATCTTGCGTTGGGGTCGGTGCTGGGCCGTCCAATTTGAGCCTTGCGTGTCAGATACACGAGCAAGTTGGGCAAGGGGCAGTGTTCCTGGATCGGCAAGTCGACTTCCGCTGGCATCCAGGCATCGCTTTCGATTCCTCGGAGCTCCAGGTCAGCCACTTCAAGGATCTGGTCACGCTAGTGAATCCCCGATCAGCCTACACTTTCGTAAACTTCCTGCACGAGAACGGGCGTCTGTATCACTTCCTGAACGCACAGTTCGAAGCCGTGCTCAGAGTTGAGTTCGAGCAATACCTGAACTGGGTGTTCCATAGGAACCCACTTGTGCGTGGCGGCGAGACGGTGCGCGAAATCCGCTTTGACGGCGAGTTTCGGGTCCGGACGGATAAGGCGGTTCTCGGCGCCAGAGACGTCGTGGTCAGCATTGGCAAGCAGGCGCAAATTCCGCCTCAGTTTCAGGGCTGGACTGGACGCAACCTGTTCCACTCATCGGTTTTACTGCACATCCATCCTGAGGTGCGGAGAAAGCATGTCTGCGTGGTCGGCGGAGGCCAGTCGGGAGCCGAGGTGATGTTGCATCTTGTCGGCCTGCCGAAAGAACGGCGGCCTGCCTCGATCACTTGGGTCTCGCAGCGCGAAAACTATCTGCCTCTGGACAACAGCCCGTTCACAAACGAGTTGTTCATGCCCTGCTTTTCGGATCGTTTCGCGGCGATGAGCGAGTCGCAGCGTAAGCTGCTCCTGCGGCATTTCGTGCTTGCCTCGGACGGCATTTCGGAAAGCACGTTGCGCGCGATCTATCAGGCGCTGTACCGCCACGCATTTTTCGAGCCAAACCGATCCGACATCACACTGCGGCCGGGCTGCACCGTCTCGCACTGCATCAACGCCGGCGCGGGTCACAGGCTGACCCTGCAGCACGGCATGGTCGAGGGCGAAGAAGTCACGGCTGACATCGTCATCCTGGCCACCGGTTACGAGAACGCGGTGCCAGACTTCTTGGAACCCATCGCGCACCGGCTGGAGCAGATCGACAATGAATTAGCTATTCGCGAGGATTTTTCGGTGAGCTGGGAGGGACCGCGTGACAGACGCATCTTCGTACAAAACGCGAGCCTCGGGCAGCGCGGCCTGGCCGATCCGAACCTAAGCCTGCTGGCCTGGCGCGCGCGCCGCATCCTCGATAGCCTTCTTGGGCGCGCGCCATGCGCGAACCCCGAGCATCCTGGCTTCATCAGCCATACCTCGATCGAGAGCTGGCCCGCCCCCGCAGCCGAAGAAATGGGCAGCGGGATATGACTCGTAGACTTTTGATCATCGGCGGTGGCATCCTAGGAATGATGTCCGCCTCCGCTGCGGCGAAGGCCGGAGGCTTCTCCGAAATCATCGTGACCGAACAAGCCCTTGGACCAAGCGGCGCATCGCATTATTCTGGGGGCGTGCATTTCCCCTACGGTTGTCAAGACCGTACCAGGTCGCTCACTCGAAAGAGCGCCGTGGTCTTGGCGGCCATGGCTGGGCCGGCGGTCAGCGGGTGGTGCCGGCCTTTAGCGATGCGTGTCGTGGCTGGACCGGGTGAAGCGATTGATCCGGCCCAGTTTACGGAACCCCTGGACCCGGCTGAGGCTGATATAGGCAGTCTCGCGCCGAGCTTCTGCGGACAACATCCGCCGGAGCGGAACGCACTTAGCATCGCCGTCCCACATGACGTGAGTCCGTCTCCGTGGACCCGCAACTTGACCAGCGCCCGACTGCCCTAATTGGGATGTCCGACCAACCAGCCCTTCCAACAGGAGGCTTTTCGCATGTTGACTGATGCACAAAGAGAAAAGTGGCAGAAAGACGGATACGTCAGGCTCGAAAGGTTCTTCGCTCCAGCGGCTCAGGAAGATATCTCTATTTTTGTCGAAGATATGTCACGCTGGGATGTCAGCGATGATAAATGGCTCATGTGGTTCGAGAAGACGACGGACAATCGAAAGATCATCTCCAAGATCGAGAATTTTCTCGACTTCCATGATCCATTGTGTCGTTTGCTCTTAGAAGATCAGCGCATAAAGTCAGCGGTCGAGGATTTGCTTGGCGAAGATTCGCGCAGGCTCAAGGAGTTGCTGATTTTCCACTACCCCGACAGCGGCGGCTATCTCCCGCATCAGGACATTTATCACATTCCACACAAACTCCCCGACCGGATGGTCCATGCGGTGGTTGCCATAGGCATCGACGACTCCGACCCGGAAAACGGTGGGCTTTTCTTCAGCCCCGGCAACCACAAGAAGGGGGTGTTTCCCATGGATGCCGGTGGGGTGATCGATCCTCAAGTCGCCGAAATGTTCTCCTGGGAACCCGTAGTATGGAAGGCTGGCGACATCTTCATCTTCGACGATTACGCACCGCACTACTCACGACCGAACAAAAGCGATCGTTCGCGGCGGACACTCTACTTGGTGTTCCAGCGTGCTTCAACCGGTGGACCGACCCGCGCTGAATATAACGTGCTTAAGCGCGCCCTTAACCCGCCCGAGGGCAAAGTGGCCGATCTCGACAAACTCAAGCCCCCAAATGGCATTTTCTATCGCGATTGAGCTCACGCAGCCAGGCGGAGGCATGCACACGAAACTGATCGACCGCTCAAAAATGCGCGGAGAGTATGGCGTTCTGATTTGCGGGCTCGCGGAGCATCGACCGCAGCCCGTTACGACGCTTCGGCACGTGGATTGTGGAGGTGGTCGCAGGGCGGTCTTCTATGACGCCTACAGCCCGACTGGCGCCCCCCTCGTCGCCCGCCTGGCGGCCCAGAGCCGCATTATTCTGGCCGGGGCCGCCAACGGGTTGGGCTGCCGCTTCTCTGCGCAACTTGCACAAGAGGCTGTTGCGTTGGCAGCCGAAGGTCCCACTGCTTCAACAGCTTAGGTTCGTTGTCATGCGCAAATACACGTTTTCTCGAACGGAGCTGTCGCGGGCGTTCGGTATCGACACGGCCACGCTTGGAACGGGCAGCGCTCGCACGGGGTTTTCGTTCGGTAGGGTGGCACCGGGCGTTACATCCGAGCCCCATCGGCACGACGAAATCGAGGCCTTCGTGATCCTGTCAGGATCGGGCAAGGTCAGGACCGACCTTGGGGAAATCTCGGTCGAGACGGGCGATGTCGTTCTGTTCCACCCTTTTGAAGCGCATGTGCTGCGCAACGACGGAAACGAAGACCTAGATTTCGTCGATGTCTACTGGCGAGACGGCGAGGCCGCCCTTGATGCCGCTGCAAAGACCACGGCTCCACGCGGGCCGATCTTCGTCTTCTCCACGCCGCCGACGCCTAATGGCGATCTGCATTTAGGGCATCTTTCTGGCCCTTATTTTGGCGCTGATGTCTATACGCGTTTCCTGCGCATGAAAGGGGTCGAGGCCTACCACCTGACAGGAAGCGACGATTACCAGAGTTACGTCGCCACTCGTGCCGACGCCGATCAATCGACGCCCGCAGAGGTAGCGCGCCACTACGCGGACGAGATTCGCGCCACGCTTGCACTTTTTGACTGCGAGATCCACAGCTTCCTACACACGATGGGTGATGCCGCTTATTGCGAATTTCAAGCCGCGTGTTTCCGTAGTCTTCTGAGCAGGACGGCGGTAGATCTGCGCCAGAGCCCTGCGCTTTTCGATGCCGTGACAGGCCATTACCTTTACGAACCGGATGTTAGCGGCCTCTGCCCCGATTGCGGCGGCTCCGCTGGTGGCAACATCTGCGAGGAATGCGGCGGCCCAAACCTTTGCCACGACTTGGGTGCAGCCCGGTCACGGCAGTCTGCCGAGGCGCCGCTGGTCGGCTCCGTCCGCCGCCCGGAACTTGCCTTGGACCGATGCTACGACAATATCGACCGGCATCTAAGGGCGTCGGGCGTCCCGCTACGGATCTTGGATCTCTTCGCGCGCCTACGCCGACGCGGCAACTTTTCAGTGCCCATTACCCACCCCTCGGACTGGGGCCTGCCGGCCGAAGGGTTCCCGGGGCAAGTGATCTGGGTCTGGCCGGAAATGGCCTTCGGTTTTCTTTATAACATCCAGGCGCTCGGCCGCTTGCTGGGTCGCGACTGGAAGGCGGAGATGCCCGGCAACGACTGGCAGATTGTCCATTTCTTCGGCTTCGACAATTCGTTCTACCACGCGCTACTCTACCCCGCTCTTTACGCCGAGGTCTTCTCCCACTGGACGCCACGCATCCACTATCACGTCAACGAGTTCTACCTGCTCGACGGCAACAAGTTCTCAACCAGCTGCCGCCATGCGGTCTGGGGCAAGGAGGTTCTGAGCCCAAAGACAGTCGACGTCGTGCGCCTCCATTTGGGCCTGACACGCCCGGAAGGTGAGCGGACGGATTTCACGCTGGACGCGCTGCGCCGCACCGAGAACGAGGTGTTCCAAGGGATCTGGCTGAACTGGCTCGATGCGTTGAACCAGGAAATCAAGCAGGATTTTGCCGGCCGTGTACCCGATGCAGGCGACTGGAGCCCGGTCGACCGCGCCTTCTTTGCTCGGATAGAGATCTATCGCGCGGCGATGGAGCGCGCCTATTCGGACGAAGGCTTCTCGGTCCGGCGCGCGGCCGCTCAGGTCTGCGATTTCGTGCGCGATTGCGTGATCTACCGTCGGGCGCGAGACTATGCGGCGGCGCGACGTTTCTATCCCGCCCGCAATCGGACTTCGCTAGCCCTTCAGACGACGGCCGCTGCGATCCTGGCACCGACACTCGCTCCGCTGATGCCCCGATTCGCCAGAACGCTGGCGCGAGGCATCGATGGCGTCTCAACCGAAACATGGCCCCGGTCCGTCCAGCGCCTTGCGCCCGGGACGCGCTTTGATCTCGGACCCGTGTTGGTGTTCTACGCCAAATCCGGCAATGCTCATCTCGATGAGGAGGAAGCACTATGAGCCCAAAGGTGCACCAGTGAGCTATCCCAATCTCGACCAGATCTGCGCGGTAATCAAAGCCGATGATGCCAAATATCTTTACTCGCTGTCACTGGCGACCGAAGCCGGTATCAGACGGTAGAGACCAGATTGGCGGACCTGAACCAACGCATCGTCGACACCCTGGCCCGCGCCTTCGAGGACCGCTCGGCCGATCGCTTCCCAGCCCTTGCTGTTTCGTGCCGCAAATGCCGTGTGGGCTCGACTGCGCTGACCAACCTCTTCGGCATCGCGGGATTTCCGTCCTCCAGCCGGTCAAGACTGTCATGCGGTTCGAGGCGCTTGGTCAACCTGGCGCGCCCTGGATCGTGCGCCGATCACCGGAAATGTCGAATGCAAATGCCTGCCTGATGGTATCTTCCATTCTGTCCGAGCCTGTACTGGCGCGGCAGTCGGCCGAACAACAACTGAGCTACTGACAATCGGAAGGTAGCAGGTTCAAAATTCTGCCCCACAAACCGGATATTGCGCACAACCAGCGTTCACGATCGCGATGGTGCACAAGCTTCCAACCAGACCCGCGCAAAGACAGCCCGTCGCCTGAAGATAGTCGGCGAGGGCCGCCAAATCCCTCGCAAGCGTATCCTCCGTCACATGCACGCCGTCTTCGCCGACAATGCAGACGCTTGTCTCGTCGAGAGATAAGTCCAGCCAGGGTGCTCCTTCAGGATTGCGTGTTTGCTCGGGTACGGAGCCGCCCCTCAGTTCCCAATCGAAGAGCGATCCTATAATTTGGAGATCGCTCGCTAGGTTACCCGGCTGTGAACCCTGCAAGCCGAAAATTCAGATGCCGCCCATGCAGAGATATTTCATTTCGAGGTAGTCCTCGAGGCCATGGCGGGATCCCTCCCGCCCGATGCCGGACTGTTTTATCCCACCGAACGGCGCCGCTTCTGAAGACATCCGGCCGGTATTTACCCCGACCATTCCATATTCCAAGGCCTCGGCCACACGCCAGACACGCTTCAGGTTGGAGGCATAAAAGTAGGCCGCGAGGCCGTAGATCGTGTCGTTGGCCTCACGCACGACCTGATCCGCATCTTTGAAGCGAATAATCGGTGCCAGCGGCCCGAATGTCTCTTCTTGCGCGACGGTCATCTCGCTGGAGACACCGGTCAGGACTGTCGGTTGGAAAAACGTGCCATTCGTGCCGATGCGTTTGCCCCCGCATCGAATTGCGCCGCCTTTGGCGACGGCATCGGCAATATGGGATTCGATCTTGGCCAAAGCGTGCTTGTCGATGAGCGGTCCGATGTCCACTCCGGGAGCGAAACCGTCACTAACTTGAAGTTGGCGAGCCCGTTGCACGAATTTCTCGACGAACTCGTCGTGAACGCCCGACTGGACGTAAAGGCGGTTCGCCGAAACGCAGGTCTGGCCGGCATTGCGGAACTTCGCCTGGATCGCACCGTCAACCGCGGCATCGACATCGGCATCATCGAAGACGATGAAAGGTGCATTGCCGCCGAGCTCAAGGCTGACTTTTTTGATCTGGTCCGAGCACTGGCGCATGAGAAGGCGCCCGATCTCAGTCGACCCGGTGAAGCTGATCTTGCGGACCTTGGGATTGGTACAAAGTTCGCGGCCGACCGCGTCACCTTCGGACGCATAGATCAGGTTGACGACGCCTTCGGGAAAGCCAGCCTGATGGGCGAGGGCGAAAATTGCTCCCGCCACGAGCGGCGTCTGTTCAGCGGGCTTGAGGACGATCGTGCAGCCCGCCGCCAAGGCTGGCGAGATTTTGCGCGCCACCATCGAGGCCGGGAAATTCCATGGCGTTATCGTGCCAACAACTCCGATGGGCTGCTTGATTACCAGCATTCGGCGGTCCATCGATGGTGCGGAGATCGTCTCGCCATAGACGCGATTGGCCTCCTCGGCGTACCATTGCAGATACGCCGCAGCATGCGATATCTCCGACTTGGCTTCGGCAAGCGGCTTGCCCATCTCCGCGGTGAGAATCGCGGCGAGATCGTCGGCGTGGTCGATGATCAACTGATGCCATCGCCATAGAACGTCGCTGCGCTCACGTGCGGTCAACCCTGCCCATCCAGGCTGAGCGACATAGGCCTTGTCGATCGCAGCGCATGTCTCCTCGACACCCATGTCGGGTAGTTCTGCCAGCACTTCGCCAGTCGACGGGTTGAGGACCTCGAATGTCCGCTCGCTGATCCGCGTGCCAAGTGCCGGCAGGCGATCAATGGGTCCAAACAGGTCGGGGGATCTCAGGTGACGGATCATCGGCAGGCACAGGGGCAATACCGGATTCCTCCTCAACGCAGCAGGTATATATAGCAGGTGCGGTGTATACTCCGCGACGTCCGGGTTCCTTATAGGGCCTCGGCCAGACAGCTGGTAGACCACGGTACCCGACTGGAAGGGAGAATACCTGAATACGCTAGAAGATGCCTCGCGGTTCTACTACTCGAACGATTGAACAACGGACATCGGCTTCGCCAGCGGCGCGGAGTGGATGCTGGTGGCCTGCGCCTACAATCTGCGGACCACGAATCGGCGACTCTATCCACTCGAAGAGAGGCTGGCCTGAGGAGGAGCGCACCCCAATAATGACGCCTGAACCGGCAAATGCCTGGCAAGGCCCGCGAAAACCGCTCCTCGCGGCTTTAAACAGATCCCGTTTACCGGGCGAGCGCCCGCAAGATGAGAAAGAGGATGGAGAGGAACAGGGGGGCGAAGGCGCGCCGAGGGAAGACCGGCCGGCGCATTTGCATGGGGATGGAGCTCATGATCAATTCCCCGCCTGTTGCTGCGGCAAAAGATAGCCTGTGGTCGAATGGTCGAGCACCAGATAACGCGCGGCGACCGCCTTGACCTCGTCGGTGGTGACCTTGCGGACGCGGTCCGGCCTCTCGAGCACGTCCTTCACGTTGCCACCGGTGGTGAGCGTCCTGCCATAAATGTTGGCGATGTGGTCCAGCTCGTCGTGCGCAAAAATCACCGAGCGGATATAGCGGTCTTTGGCCTTGTCCAGCTCGTCGCTGGTGACGCCATCCTTGGCGATCCGGGCGACTTCGGCAACGGCCGCCGCTTCGAGATCGACGAGCTTTGCATCGCCGCGCGGCGAGCCGGAGATGGTGAAATTGGTGTCGTCTAGCATGGTGCCCTGGAAGGAGGCGCCGGCCGCCGAGGCTATGCCTTGCTTGACGACAAGCTCCTGATATAGCCGGCTGCGGTTACCGCCGCCGAGGATCTCGGCCAGCAGGTCGAGCGCCTCGGCCTCGCCGGGCTCTGCCGTATGATAGGACGGCACCACCCATTGAGTGGAAAAGCTCGGCACGGAAACGCGCGCATCGGTCAGCGTCACTGTGCGCCTGGTGTTCTGCTCCGGCTCGACCGGGCGGTTGCGCGGGGGCAGGTCCGGCCCGCGCACAACCTTGCCATAGGTCTTCTCGGCCAGCGCCTTCACCGTCTCCGGCTCTACGTCGCCGGCCACCACCAGCACGGCGTTGTTCGGTCGGTAGTATTTGTTGTAGATAGTGAATGCGTCGGTTTTCAGCTTCTCCATCTCCTGCATCCAGCCGATGACCGGAATGCGGTAGGGCTGGTTCTGCCGCAACGTCGCGTTGACCTCCTCGTCCAGCAGAGCCTGCGGGTTCGTCTCTCTGCGCCAACGGCGCTCCTCCAGGATCACGTCGCGCTCGGTCTTGATATCATCGTCGTTGAGGATGAGGTTGAACATGCGATCGGCCTCGAAGCCCATCATCTCACCCAACGCCGAGGGCGCCACCGTCTCGACGAAGGTGGTGTAGTCATAGGCGGTGAAGCCGTTGTTGTAGCCGCCGATGGCTGAGACGGCTCGGTCGAACTCGCCGGCGGCGTGGTTGGTCGTTGCCTTGAACATCAGATGCTTGAGGATATGGGCAAGGCCTGATTTGCCCGGTGGCTCGTCGGCGCTGCCGATCTTGTACCAGACCATATGAGTGACGATCGGCGCGCGGTGATCGGGGATGACGACCACTTCCATGCCGTTGTCGAGCAGGAAATCCGTCACCTTGCCGCCGGCGGTGGCGGCCAGAGCCGGAGCGGTCGTCACCAGGGCCAGCGCGGTGGCAATGAACGCGTTGCGCAGCCAGGCGGACAATCGATGGCTCCGGTTGTGGTGGCTGGTCGAAAGGCAAGGTTCGAGGCAAAGTGATTTGTTCCTCATTTTGATGAAGGGGCTGCGTCCCCGTCTCCCCCCGTGGGAGGATCGGCGAGCAGCGCCGAGGCAGATGAATAAGCTCTTCAGGGTGCCAGGCCTTACTCGAGCCTCATCTTTGGATGCACTCAGGAGACCTGCGGCGGTATTTCTTGGTGAGGTGATCATGGGACGGATTCTCCTTGGTCCGCGACGCCTTGCGGATGACCAAGCATGCACCGTGCCAGATCAGAAACCGTTCGAGGCATGTGGACAAATCAGGCTCTGCCATGCTGCGCATCCGACATTGTCGGACATCGGACAGGGCCGAACGCGACGCGCGCGCGGCTGAGGATATCTTCTTCGTTCGGAAGACGATTGGGCGCGCTGCCGGGGGAGGGGTATAGGATGCGCTTCGAATGGCCGCTGCACTGACGGTGACAATGGAGATGTTGGTCGCCCCAGCGGAACCCTGTTCTCGACAGCCAGACCGGGTCGATGCTGAACGGCAGAGGCGTGAGCAGCGTGGCGAACTCGAGCGCGGGGCCTGCTCGCGCGCGAAGACGGATCTGATCAAAGATCGGCGAGTTGGGCGATATCCGCGAGGCGCTGGAAAACGAAGATCGTAGGCCTCGGGCGGGAAAAAACGATGCGGTTGCGCGCTTCTGGCGTAATGCGCCTGCCGCGAGGCCGTTGAGCCTGATGAGTTGCTGCGGGAAAGGGGAGTGTTTGCGCGGGACCTTGGTCAAACGTAAGAAACAACCGTCGAGCTCGCCGTGGATGGGGGCATGCAGGCACGTTTGTCGCTGGAGGACAGCAGCACGGAAGCTGTCCGCGCTTGCCGTCGTCGCTGAGTACCAAACAGAAGAATTTGGCGGTCGCGATCGAATTCATCTGCGTAAATACCGCCTGGCTATGCTCGGTTTGCCGGCGAACAGATTTTGCCTTCTTTGCGGCTGCAAACGCATCGCTGGCGGCGTGGTCCCTTAGGTCAAGAGCATCGGGTGAGTAACAGCCTGATCCTGCTCAATCTGATACGCGCCAACCGCCTCGCCGGATTGTGGAACCGCTCGCGGGTAGCTTCTACCACAAACAGCAAGGTCATGAAATCAAGTAGGAAGTCGTCGATCGCTTGGGCGACTGTTTCTGACCTGCCCTTGAACTGGTCCAGCAAAACGCGCGCGTTATCGATCGCTTCCACGCTGGTGGCATCGATTAACCCCTCGACCCTCTTGAAACAACCCAATTCGAAACTCCTTCAAGCGCTTGCCAAGCCGTTATGCACGAAGGTAGCTCCGTGAACTACCCGGCCTTTGACCTGGCGGCACGAGCAGCGGTCGGCCTTACGTCCCGTGCCTCCAAGCACCAGCCGTAGACGTGGGGCTGAGGAGCGTTGGAAGGATCGGGCGCTTCCGGCCATGCTCGAGCGGTAGTGTAGGACAGTGCTTGCTGGCGACTACGGCCAGAATGGAGTGCGCCAGCTGATCGGGGCTTAACAAAATTTCGCTTTTTGCTGCGCCCAAGTCTCGGCTATGAGTCGGGCAGGCCTAATGGCCTGCCCACGTTGCAATTGTTAAGAAGGAACACGTATATGCCGACTGGAACGGTAAAGTGGTTCAACAGCACCAAGGGGTTTGGATTTATCCAGCCCGACAATGGCGGTCCGGATGTTTTCGTCCACATTTCCGCTGTCGAACGCGCGGGCCTCTCGACCCTCGCTGACGGCCAGAAGATCAACTATGAGATCGAGCAGGACCGCCGCACTGGCAAATCCTCCGCTGGCAGCCTCAGCAAAGCTGGTTGAAATTTTCTCCTGCGTCTTGGCAAGAGTGGGCGCGTAGGTCCGGAGGTCCTCATGGCCGCTCGATAGGAGCGAGCAAAAACTGAGGGCAGCAGATCGCTGCAGGCCTCGCGAATTCCTCATGAAACAAAAGGAAGGCGGGGTTGGCCCCGCCTTTTTGTATGACGCGCAGATTAAGCCGATGGCTGCAACGCTCCAGAACGAATCTCGATTGCCGAAATCAAGCCGCGACCTTCTTGCGGGTTCGCTTCGTCGGCGCCGGCTCCGGCGCTTCCGGCGCTTTCGGTTTGCGGCCGAGCCCCATCGTCTTGGCCAATGACGAGCGCGCAGCGGCGTAGTTCGGCGCGACCATGGGATAATCCGCCGGCAGGCCCCATTTGGCCCGATATCCATCCGGCGTCAGCCCATAGTGGGTCGACAGATGGCGCTTTAGCGATTTGAATTTCTTCCCGTCTTCAAGGGAGATGATGTAGTCCGGTGTCACCGACTTCCTGATCGGGACTGCAGGCGTAAGGGCAACCGGCTCTTTTGCAGAGACACCTTCCGCCGTCCCTTTCAGAGCCGCGTGCACTTGGCCGATGAGGGCAGGGAGATCCCCCACCGGGATCGGATTGTTGGAGACATAGGCTGAGACGACATCGGCCGTGAGCTCGATGAGGGTGTCGATGTTTTTTTCGGCTTCTTCTGTCATGAAACTCTCCAGGCGGCGTGAAACACAGTCGGCGAAGCGTCGCTTCATAGTGGCGGTCGCCGCTGAAAGCAACCAAGGTCTCGACAGGATTATTGCGATGCTCGTCCAGCAGCGAGATCTATAGCGCGGTATCGCGCCGTCATGACCGTTGATGCGTTCCGTTGTTGGCGACCTGCCGCGGTGCTTGCGCATTTTCAGGCGCGTCTCGGCCGTAAGCTTTGCGCCAGACGACCAGTAATCTCGAAACGAAGCGGGCTGTTTCTGTTCGCCATCCTCTCTTTGGCTGTGAAGTCGGTGGCAGAGCAGTGGCCGCTTCCTGGTGGCGCGTGGAGGAACTATCAAGCGTTGATTCGCAATGGTCGAAACGATGTAGATTCATCCGGTGAGCCGCTCTCGCAGCAGGATGTTAGGGATTGGCCCGCTGGTAAACCGAGGACGTCACGCCGCTGCTTTGCTATTGAACCGCTATCGCTGTGACAACACATTCCGCAATGGTGGGCGGGTGTAGAGGAGGCGCCTGTTCACGCAAACTAGCGGTTCAGCAGGTCGGAGGAACGAATGAGCTCAGGAACTTCAGCAGCCCACTTTCGTAAGGCGTGCAGCGCACATCGTGCAAGAGATTGCCCGTCCTGCGGATGCTATCGATTTTCTCAACGAATGGCCAGAAGATCGCAGAGACCGGATCCACGAAGCCGCCCTCAGGGCGTGCTTTGATGCATACAACGGACGAAAACCTGCGAGCGCAGCGCGCAAGAGTTTTTTCCGCTTTGCGAAACAGGTCGTCATATTGGAAGATGCAACCTCCGCGATGCAATGGCTCGCTGCCTGCATGTCGGACAGTGGAAAAGCGCAAGTATAGGCGTCGCAGTCGTGTGTGAGGCTGGAGCGGGTACGCCGACGAGGTTATTGTATCCAGATTTCGCCGGCATCTGGAGCGTACTATAGAGAACAAACAATATTTTGCGCCCTACGGCGATGTTAATTATCTTGTTGTATTTTAGATCAGCTTTTCGCGACAGGACTGCAACGCTTCCGATGTGAAAATCACTGCGTGGGACTTGGTTCTCTCAAATTCATGCTGGTAAATTGCCGTGTAGTTATTGCAAAGCAGTTGTCCCATTGAAGCAAGATGATAACGAAGCCAAAATTGTGCTCCATCGTCTGCCAATATTCGCTCGATGGAGGCTATAGGCCTCACAAGCTAATCAAAACAGCTACTTGGGCGCCCTTTGAAATTCGTTTAATTTCGCTCACCCCAAACGGCCCTCCACAGTCGAAAATAAGATTGTCCCGCAAAGGGTGCTACAAGACGCGATCGCGGATCGTTTGGGCCAACGTCGATCTGGCGAAGGCCCGGAAATCGAGCAGGACCTGCAGCGGAACAGATAACCGGCCCCCAACCGAAATCTGACACGGCGGCGGACCCGATTTCTTCTTGGTAGAAGGCGCAGAGAACCGGAGCACGGCTCCGGCGCCGAAGGTTGCCGAGCAGGGATCCTCCTCCTCCTCCTCCCTGAAGTCCAATCGAGAAGAGGGATCACTTCCAAGAGGGTCCCAGCTCTGCCGCGAAAACAGGTGTCAGACCCCGGTCCTCTCCCGCAGCTGATCTAGCGCAGGGCGTTCATGGGCTGCGTATCCCAGAGTGGCTGCGTGGACGACGCAGGGAGATCATTTATGAAAATCCTATTCAGTACGATGGCTGTCCCTTTGCTCGCAGCCACCGCTTTTGCTGCGGATTCGATGCCCACAGACCTCAGAGAAACGGCACTGGCCACCTTCAGGGCTTTGCCATCCACCACGCCGGCAGTCGCCAACAACCCGATCACCCCGGAAAAGATCGCTCTCGGCAAGGCACTGTTCTTCGATCCACGCGTCTCTGCGTCAGGCGTCTTGTCGTGCAACTCGTGCCACAACCTGGCCACCGGCGGCGACGACAATCACGAAACCTCGATCGGCCATGGTTGGCAGAAGGGACCGCGCAACGCGCCGACTGTACTGAACGCTGTCTTCAACATCGCCCAGTTCTGGGATGGTCGTGCCGAAGACCTGAAGGCTCAGGCGAAGGGACCGGTCCAAGCCGGGATCGAAATGGCCAATACACCGGGCCAAGTCATCGCCACGCTCAAGTCCATGCCGCAATATGTCGAGTGGTTCGATGCAGCTTTTCCGGCTGAAGCCGATCGGGTCACCTTCGACAACCTCGCCAAGGCAATCGAAGCCTTCGAGGCGACACTGGTCACGCCGGCCCCCTTCGACAGCTTCCTGAATGGTGATGAGCTTGCCATGACTTCCGAACAGAAACAGGGCCTGGCGCTTTTCATGGACAAAGGCTGCTCGTCCTGCCATGGCGGTATCAACGTTGGTGGGGAAGCCTATTACCCATTCGGCCTCGTGGAACAGCCCAGCGCCGAGGTCCTGCCGGAAAAAGACAAGGGCCGATTTGCGGTCACTAATACTGCCGACGATTCCTATGTTTTCCGCGTGGCGCCGCTGCGCAACGTTGCACTCACCGCGCCATACTTTCATTCGGGCAAGGTTTGGGATCTGAAACAGGCCGTTGCCATCATGGGAACCACCCAGCTTGGCGTGGTACTGGCGGACGAAGAAGTCGACCTGCTTGTTGCCTTCCTCAACTCGCTGACCGGAAAGGCACCCGAGGTCGCCTATCCCATCTTACCCGCCGAAACGGCGACAACACCCCGGCCTATAATGCAGATCTTAGGAAAATAAACGGCCAGCTGACTGCGGAACATCGCAATTGACAGTGATTGCGACTTTTACTGGGACGAGACGATCGCGACGTCCATGAGAACGCAAATGGCTCGTTTCCAAAGTGCAGACACTGCTTCCGTCACCAGCTCGTTGCGATGGAATCATGTTTGGGATCTGGCGTGCGACATGCCAAGGAAGGTGTCTGACGCATGAGGCTCGCGCGCTGTCGATACCGCGCGGCGGCCGGCCATGGCGGCCGAATAGCCGCGCGCCGGAGTGACCGGCCCCCCCTTAGGGCGATGGGGTAGCCACTCCGTCCTCCATGTCCAGCGATTCTTCGACTGCTTCCGGATTCCGGGCGATGGTCCAAAGGAGAGTATTCGCCGCTACATCCGGTTTCGAGCGACCTTGCTCCCAGTTTCGAAGCGTTGCCAGATCGAGGCCATACCTCACCGAGAATGCCTCCTGAGAGAGCTTCGTGCGATCCCGGACTTCGCGAACACTTATCGGCCGCGGCGCATGAACCTTCGCGATCACGCCTGCGGACGACAGTTCATTCTTCAGTGCCAATAGGTCGTCGACGCAAGGAACCGTCACGAACGCTTTGCCGTGATCGACCATCTCCGTGAGTATCGCGTGGGCCGTCCTGAGCGGCAGCTGTCTCTTAACGAGAATCCGGGCGGCCTCAGGAGTATTCGCGCCGTGAAGACAACTGAGGCTCAGTCGGACGGGAGAGCCTGACGACACCGGAACGACGTCCCGGGTTCGCACCCGTTGTCCGAACCGCTCCATGAATTTCGATGTAGTCGACATTAAGCTTCTCCGCGATCACTCGACCGAGCTTGCGCAATTTGGACCATCCTCACTGGACCTCGGCATCGCCCCCAATATGCAGGTCACGGACGACAAGATTGGTTACTGGCTATCTCCACGTTTCCCAAGAGCTGAAGCACGCCATCGGGCGTGATCACGTCAAAGAGGAGGCATGGGTCCTCCGAAATATCCGCGTACAGGATGAGTTCGATGTCATCGGGCTGCACACCAGATCCCTACGCAAGTTGCTTATAGAAGCTAAGTCGGGTGCTGGCGAGGGTCAAGGCCTAACCGATTTCCGAATTGGCGGGACGCTGGCACCACCCGAATCCTGCCACCTCGGCCGTAGTCTGCGCTAATCGACTGGGGAAGCGGACAGACGCGCAGCACAATATATTATCGCCACCTGAGCGAACGCGACAAGCAATGTACTTTAAGAAACGACGCGTGTACGAAGCGGCGGGGCCTGTATTTTCCGAAGGAGCCGATATCAAAGCGAATTGATATAAAAATAAAATCAATTGGCTTTTGAATGACTCCGGACCACCTGACTACCCACGCTCCGTACCACCTGAATCCAGTCCATGGCCTCGCATTCTGATAGGGATCGACGCGGTTGTCCGTTAGAGCGTTAACGTCGCAGCCCTTGTCGAATAGCGTTGCCTCGGCGCGACTAACAAGGTGAGGCCGTCCCGCATCCCTGTGTATTCACTGTCCCGCCACGACTTGCCCCGGGATGCCAAGCTCTTGCGCGGTTGGCCGCTTTTTTGCTGTTCGTTGGTGCGGTAGTTGCGTTGATGCCAGCGACGTTGAAGACTTCTTTGCACCGGGGGCATCCTGTCGCCGACCCTGCAATATCATGCAGTTCTTGATGAATCGCTGTTCAGCAATGGCATTATCTAGGGCATTGCCTAAAGCTGCGCCAGCAACATAGCTCGGCGAGCCCATTGCGATAAATCCTTGATCGACGCTTGGTGCGAGAATATTGCACTTGGCTTGCGCATATTCCAACGGCCGGTCCCGGCATGTACTGCGTGTAGGTGGCCGTTTGACAACCGGCGACGGCGCATACTGACCCAACGGCCAATAGATTAATAGTTCTCATATTCAACACCCCAAGTCTTACTGCCCATTGCAGAAGCCGGGATATGAAATTGGCCTTACCGATAGTTTAAGATCAGAAAGGTCAGCCGAGATTGCTAAAAAGGTGCTTAAAAAAGCTATACTAAACGCTGGCAGTGCTCGTCTATCGGACCGGGCAATACGCAGCCGGAAAACAGAGTGTCACCACCTCTCAGAATGAGCGCAGAAAGATACAAGTAGTTACCCTCGCAGAATCCGCTGTATAGATCGGGCTTAGGTCTCAGCGTTTCTAACTTGAGCCGGGCGTATATTGACAATGTTAATTACTCGTGAGAGAAGGAGGCGCTTGTTGATGACCCTTCTTGGTGCCGTCATTTCGTGGGAGCTGGCGGTACCAATCTCTAAGGCTCGATTGGCGTTAATTTTTTCTTGAAGTCGAGCGTGCTGTGTAATTGTTGGAAGGCTTCCTCTATTCGCGCAATTTGCTCTGTACTGATACCCCGATCAGCCTTCCCGATTTGACGAGCCGCTCCTTTGAGCACGTCCACGGTTGTTTTGACCACTTCCTCAATCTCGGCATCGTCATGGAAAAACACTGCACTTCCTCCTATGGTTCCCGGTAGGCATATCGGAGTTCGCGCCGATGTCGAAACACATAATTGCGCCGGATTCAAACTGGTCATTTAGCTGACATGAACTCAGATCCTTGGATTGCCGAGAACTCTCCACTGTCGCCCGAGCGATTGCACGCCATTGGCGTCATAACGCTTCGATGGAATCAGTGTGAATTCTGGCTTTTTTTACTGTTTTGCAAGGTCTCCGGCATTGCAGACAAAGAAGCGTGGGCACTCGTTTACGATCTCGGCGATGTCGCCATCTGCACCCGCATCAAAGCGATTTTGGCAAGCCGCTCATTCCACACGGACGGTACTGCACTGATCCTCAATGCGTTAGATGCATATGACATCAACCGGCAAAATCGAAACACGGTTGCTCATGCTTGGATGGTTGGCAAATTTGACGGAGAATACATCCTAGCGCGCAGGAGCAAGAAAGCTGACGCAATCGATCCATTGGCCTTCAAGAGCGATTTGACCACTCTCAGACGAGTTGCGCATGAAATATGGCTGCTCGATACCAACCTTTGGCTTCTTTGTTGTGTCATTGAAGACAACACAATTTCTGGACCTCTGAAAACCCCAAAGAAACTGCTCTTGCCTGACGCTCTGTGGGTGCCTCCCCCTCAGGTTCATGCAAAACAGAAGCGCCTGCCTCAATCATAGCGAGGCGCTTTTCTAAAAAATATTCTACCATTTAGTCGACGTGGAATCTGATTGCGCAGATCGCGGCAGGGGCTGCGCGCTGCTTAAGCAATACCGCCAGTTGAGTTCCCTTGGAAGTCTGAACCCCTTGTGGCTCAAGGAGTCCAGCCTTTCCAAGGAGTCCAGAGCTAGACTGAGTAATCCATGTCGTATTGTCCACATTCATATTCCTGCGCGATTAGGACACGTGCCGAAGGAAATTGCACACTTTCGCTCGAGCGACTTATTTCAAGGGATGTGATCGCGTTTTGCACTTTTACGGCCGACATGCGGCAACCGGTAACTCACCACATGATGAGGAAGCAGGAAGCCTCAGGCCTGCACTTTCTCCCGGAGCGCGCGTGCTGCAGCAACCATGTTCATGAGGGCAGGGTGGACCTCCTCCCATTTGCGTGTTTTGAGGCCACAGTCCGGGTTTACCCACAGTTGGGCATCCGACAGTCGCTCGCGGGCAAGCATGACGAGATCCGAAATCTCGCCGACTTCCGGGACGCGTGGTGAGTGAATGTCATAGACTCCGGGACCGATTTCGTTCGGATATTTGGAGCTCGTGAAAGCGTCCAGCAGCTCCATTTTCGAGCGCGACGTCTCAATCGAAATGACATCCGCATCCATTTCAGCGATCGCGTCGATGATCTCGTTGAACTCCGAGTAGCACATGTGGGTATGGATTTGAGTCGCGTCCTTTACACCCGTTGAAGCGATCCGGAAGCATTCGACAGCCCAGTCGAGATAGTCTTTCCAGTCAGACTGGCGCAGTGGCAATCCTTCGCGAAACGCGGCCTCATCGATCTGGATCATCCTTGCGCCGGACCGTTCGAGATCCGTCACCTCGTCGCGGATGGCGAGCGCGATCTGGCGGCATGCTTCGGAGCGGGGTACGTCGTCGCGAACAAAAGACCAGTTGAGAATGGTCACCGGGCCTGTGAGCATTCCCTTCACAGGGTTTTCCGTAAGCGACTGGGCGAATTGCCACCAGCGCAGCGTCATCGGCTTGGGCCTCGATACGTCGCCGAAGATGATGGGGGGGCGCACGTAACGCGACCCATAGCTCTGCACCCAGGCATGCTGGGTGAAGGCGAAGCCGGACAGCTGCTCGCCGAAATGCTGCACCATGTCGTTGTCGATGCCGGCTCAATACTCCCCAGAAGTGCCGTTTGAATCTTCCCCAGTATAGCGCTGCCGCCGGTCTTCCGGAGCGCGCTCCGGGAGACCGGCGGCGCG
>NZ_JAMYPT010000039.1:0-22626 GCF_040320505.1 Mesorhizobium sp. M0678
GGCTGCTGTAATACCAATAGGAAGTCTCGATACCGAGGCCCGCACCGCCGACGACAATCGGCAAAGACAGAGCAAAAATAGTAGCAACGTTGCCGCTCTCGCCTGTTTGTCGCAGACGGCTAACAAACCGCCTCAAGATACGGGCACCCCATTCCATGGAAATATTTAAGCCAGGATGAATGAAGGAACGACTAAGGATTTCATTCCATTTGATATGGGCACTCTTTAGCCCCGACCGGCACAAAGTCCGGCGACCGCATTCGGCCAGCTGCTCGGCGTTGGGCGCACCCGAGCGACCCGCGAGCGGCTATGGAAGCGGCGCCAGGAGCATGCCGGGCCGCCGCCAAAGGGCATGAAGCGCCCAGCCACCCAATGGGTCAAGCCGGGGCTGATTGGCCGCGTAAGCATGTGCACCGCGAAGAGGGTCTACGCAACGCCTCGCTGCTGGACTTCCGGGATCAGGATTAGGGCGACACCGGCCATGCCGCGCCTCACCCTTGGGCAAAGCCGCCTAGGCTTACCGCAAAGCAGAGTTGAGTTGTCGCAACGCCACCTGGGCGGCCGATAGCCTGTGCTTTTCGAAGATCGCTAGCTTCTGCTGATAAGTGATCCGCACCTTGGCGTTGCACCCGTGGCATCTGAAGTGCGCGATCGTTCTTAGTGCAGAGCCTTTCCTTACTGCCGGATAGGAGCAATCCGGACAATTGAATGTGAGCGCAACATTAGACAAGTCTTTGGCTAAACCCATTTTCAGATCGTGTCCCAGGATGTGGTGGAGCTGACGGCTTGCTCGCCGCGCTCTCCGGCATGGGGGCCGGGATGATCAGCGTGCCACCGCTGGCAGGCTGATGAGCGGATCATCGCTCATTTGGCTGATGGTTTCCAGTGTCATGTATCTGGCTTGGACGGCCCATTCGTCGTTCTGCTCAAAGAAGGAGCGCGCGTACGAGGTGGACGATAGCGTCGTTGGGCAAGATGCCGACGACCTCGGTCCGCCGCTTAATCTCGCCGTTGAGCCGCTCAATCACGCGCAGAGTTCCTGGACTGATGCTCGGCTGCCGGCAACTTGCTCGCCAGCCAGGCGGTGGTCGGGGAGACTGGCCAGCCACACGCTGGTGATTCCAACCTGTGCCGATGTGCCAATCAGCAACCTTCGTCGGTCTTTTTCACCTGGCCTGGCGCGGCGGTGTTGGCTGTCGTGTCCTGCTGACGTGGCGCCGCCTGCTGAGCGCTCCCGGTCTGCTGGCCGGGCGCGCAGTCTCTGGCCGAGTTCGGATTTGTGGTGCCGCTGGTGGTGGTCGTGTCGGTGCCCTGATCGCCGGACATGTTGGTCCCGCTGCTCGTCGTGCCGGTGCCCTGATCCGTCGTGCTGGGCATGGTTGTCGTGGTCGAGGTTCCGCTCGAAGTTCCGCTCGTCGTCTGGGCAAAGGAAAGCCCGGCCGACAGCGCCAGCACGGCCGAAGCCAAAAGGGTGCGTTTCATCTTCTTTCTCCTGTCTAAATGCGCGGGGTGCGCTGTAAATCCAACAGGCCCGCAGACAGAAAGAGTGTTCCCCGATGAAGCTCAACTTTTGTAACTCTGACAACGATGAGCCTTTTGAGACGATTCATCGCCGTTGGCTCCGCTGCGGCATGTTTGCCTTCGGTCTCCTTTGCAGATTTGCGCAACGATTAGACCGAAAATAGTCGCGATTTCGCCCGTCGGTTGCATTCCGGCCTCGAACACGTTATTTTTGACGCTAGCGTTCCCGGGGGGGAAGGTGGATGAGCATCGTCCAAAGGGTCGGTCCAGTTCTAGAACAGGCGATTGCCGCAATCCTCAACAGGGCGGACCGGGGGGACACCGTCTCGGTTAAAGCCGCATTATACCACGTTCGGCAGTCTGCGCCTGATTTGACAGTATGCGACGACCATATAACCGAGGCTATCCTCGAAGTCGCTGCGGCCCTTGACCTGTTGGTGGCTTTCGATAGTCGCGAGTAGCCGATCCATCGAGCGTAGCGGTTTGATAGGAACGGCCCGGCAGCCAATCGGGGGGACCAGCGGCCGCTGGCGCTAACTAAGCTAGCGACAATTGGGTCGTTCGCCGGTTGCGCAAGTTATAGGCTATCTCATGCATCATTGCTTATTTGGTAATCTGATTATGTTCCGTTGCCCTAGCCGCCGGATCTCACGATCCAGACTCGGTTCCTTGCGTAGGTGGCCAGGCGCCGGCACCAGCCGGCTGGAGTTCATTGAGCCTTGATGCCGACCTTGGTCGAGAAGCCGCCCGAGGGCGACGCCTGGATACACGAGGTGGAGTTCGACGGCTACTGGGCCTGTCTGCCGGAAGGTCAGCATTTAGGTCGGCGTCGACCAGAAGCTTGGAACCGTGTTGATCGGCATGTCGGCAAACGCGGGACCTTTTCTAGATCATTGCCTTTTTCTGCGCGACCCGACAGATTCACCTGAGCATGCCCTGTAATGTCACGAAATAGGGCAACATGACCCATCCATTGCTGCGCGTCTGTGTTCGGTATTACCTAGGGGCGAATTGACATTTTATCGATGGCAAACACCGGGAACCCAGTTGATGAGAGATCCGACGAGCATCGGCGCGAGCGCCGCCAACGTGTGCTAAAGGGCGGGACGATCATCACCGGGATCCAGAATTCCGAGATCAGCTGCACCTTGCGCAATCAGCATGAGGGGGGCGCTGAGCTGAAGGTCGCGCCCGATGCCCGGGTTCCCGATCGCTTCTTGCTCTACGTGTCGGTCGATGGAGTTGCCTATCGATCGCAGGTTCGCTGGCGTTGCAACGACCGCATCGGCGTCAAATTCACCGGCACCGAGCCAAAACCGAAACTTCACTACGGCTGACCGACGGTAAGATGAAAGTCAGACTTTTTCTGGCACTCGCCAGTTATTTTTCATGTCCCGAACAGCACAAGTTGCACCGCACATTCTTGCCGAGGACAGCCTGGACAGGACGTGAACTGCGCAGCCGTCCTTGAAACCGCTTTCACGGCTCTCATTCCTCTTGCATCGAGCAAGGCTGGACGGCTGAAGAGACTGCCACCGCACTTTGTAACTTCGCCAAGAGACCACCTTGAACAGCTCAAGGCGACGACATCGACTTAAGTTCGCCTAGCTGTGCGCTGTTTTGACATTTCGACATCGCGGTGTCGGATTATTTGCATGCAAACGAGTGTTGCGACGCTATCCTCCCTCCTCAACGTAAGATTCTGGGAGGAATGTATGACTCCGCATGACCGACACGCCGTTGAAATCGTCAGAGACAAAGACTGGTCGGTTCGCGTGACGGTCAATGGCACCACGACCACCGTCCGTTTTACATCCGAGAGCTACGCGCGCTCGTTTGCAGATGGTCAGGCGTTCCGGCTGGGCGTTCAGGTGGCGGAGCTTAAGAAGGCAGCCTAGCTGCGCGCCGACGCGACCCGGTACAGTATACTCGTCAAACGCCGCTTCGAGTTCGCTCGTGCAGGCGACATCGCCCGGCTGGACAACAGCTTCCCGGTCTGGAACGGCGCGCCAAGCCTATCATTTCGAGAGAATCCGGTTAATCATCAGTGTTCCTCGCGGTTCGATAGAGCTTGATCCAGGCCGGCGCATGGTCGCTTGGCTTCTCCCAGCCGCGCATGTCGACATCCACGCCGGCACTGCGCAGCCGGTCGGAAAGCGAGAGGCTCACAAGGAGATGGTCCATTCGCAGGCCCGAACTCCGATCGTAGCCGCCCCAGTAGGAGAAATTCCAATAGGTGTAGATGCCCTTCTCCGGATGGATGCGCCGGACGCCATCGACCCAGCCATCTTTGAGCATTTTAGCATAGGCCTGCCGGCATTCCGGGAAATAGACCGCATCGCCCAGCCATCGCCTTGGCACCACGGCGTCGATTTGGGTTGGAACGACGTTATAGTCGCCGCAGAGAACACTGGGTGCCCCAACTTCGAGCAAGTGCTGGCCGTAGTTGATGAGGCGATCGAACCAGCGCAGCTTGTAGTCGAACTTTGGGCCAGGCGCTGGATTGCCATTGGGCAGATAGAGACAGCCCACAACGACCCCATCCACCTCGGCCTCGATATAGCGGCTGTGAGTGTCGTCAGGATCGCCAGGCAGGCCGCGTCGGCGTTCCACAGGCTCCATTCCTCGGGCCAGGATCGCCACACCGTTGTAGGATTTCTGGCCGTGCCAGATCGCGCCGTAACCCGCCTCTGTGATCCATCGATAGGAAACTTGTCCTAATTATATACGTGACAAAGTATGGCCGATGCGGCTAGATTGTTATCCGCGTGACAGGCCGGCGAATCAGTAGGAAATCGCTCGTCAAGGGGTTGGAAAATCGCTTGACATGATTCATTGTGGATTCGGTGGAGGCGGTGGGGATCGAACCCACTAGACCTAAGGTCGGAAGCCCGGACTAGCACCAAGCCGCCCCCACTACGACTTCCCCGGATGGCTCGGGGAAGAAGGCACCCGTAGCGGGGTGCGCCATCCAGCGACGCCCGGTGGGGCGGGGTGTGAGACGCTTTGCGGGCCGACTCACCCCCTCCATCGCGCTGGAACCTCGATTCAGATGGGAGACTGGTGATTCGAGCAAGGGCCGGAGCCGAAAAACCGATTCGTTTCAGGGCTTTCTGGGGATAAAGGCATGAACGGTGGAAAACCGGCGAAAGAATCCGACGAAAAGCGCTTCAACGAGACGCTGAAGCGGATGCTGAAGACGCCGCCGAAGCCTCACGAATCTACGAAGCAGCCAGAGATTGATTCAAGGTCGGATAAAAAGCAGGATAAGGTCAAGCGTTCCAAGTAAGCGGTTGACCCAATGCGCGCCTCTACCGTCATCGTAATTCTCTTTTTCCTTTTGACCTTTCTGCTAATGTGGATTGGTTATGGAGCTGGTGCCATTGTCATTGGCGACGGTTTCAATTTAGCCGTTCTGGCTCTCACTGCGGCAACGTTAGTTGTGACAGGAGTCGGCGTGGTAGCTGCTATTCTTGCTATTTTCGGATTTCAACAAATCAAGGAAGCGGCTATTTTGGCTGCAATAGAAGCGGCTCGGATCGAGGCAACGGCGATAGCGACCTCGGTCGCCGCTCGCGTGGCAAGGGAGGTTCCGGCGTCTGACACAAGCGACAAAGAGGCCGCCGACCTAGTGGGCGCCCTTAAAGCTGGTGACCTATGATGATCGAAAATATTATGGTTGATCCCTTCGAAGTTATAGCGCGTTACCAAAAGGCGCCTCCTGTTAATCTAGATGGGATCGCTGATGAACTCGGCCTGCGTGTCGTCAATTTGCCTCTGGGTGGGGAAATTGCTGGCCAAATAATGCGCGACGGTAGGGGGCGCTCCGGGTACTCAATCCTTCTCAATTCGACACAGCACCCAAATCGTCAGCGATTTACCTTCGCCCACGAGATTGCCCATTTTGTTTTGCACCGCGATTTGATCGAAAGCGGGATCGTTGACGACACCATGTATCGAAGCTCTCTAAGCAGCTTCTATGAAGTGCAGGCGAACAAACTTGCGGCAGACATTCTGATGCCTATCCGCCTAGTGAAGAAGTATCGCGATTCATTGGGTGGGGATGTAGCGGCGCTAGCCAAAAAGTTTCAGGTGTCCCAAGCGTCAATGCAAATCAGGCTGGACGGACTTATAGGTTAGCCTTTTTTCGTAGGCGCATTAGCTTACGGGCCTTCTGCTTAGGCGTGACCGACTTCACCAATCCGCCGATACGTAAGGCGCTTGCCTTCGATCATTGCAAGCAACTGGTCGTGGCGTTCGGTGTCGGTGATCTTAAGCGCGGTGCGGCGATTGTAGCGGAAATCGAACTCGGCGAGGTAGCGGTGCAAGTGAGCCTCGCCGCAATGCTGATAGACGCCGACCATGCCGCGCTTGAAGACTGAGAACACGTTCTCAATGGTATTCGAATGGATGGCGATCCCGTCCTCGTAGCGGACATATTCGCCGTCCGAATGCTTCGTGGTCTTGTGGGTAGCGAACTCGCCGCCGGTCTCTGTGTAGAGGTTCGACGCGTCGGTGTAGAGGATGGTATCGCGCGATACGTTGCGCACCAGCACGTCACGGACGGTTGCCTTGGTGGCGTCGTTCAAATGAAACATGCGGGCTTTCCCTCCGCGCTCGACCAGACCAACGACAATGCGCTTCTCGCGACCGCCGCCCTTGCCCTTCTTGGTAAAGGGACGGCCCTTGCGCTGTGCTGAAATGCGAGGGGTTTCGCGCTTTCCGATGTAGGTTTCGTCGGCTTCCACGGTCTTGCCAGCGCCGCCAATAGGACCAGCAGAAGCAACATCCTCTTTCATCGCTTCGCGAATGCGGTGCGCCATAAACCAAGCGGTCTTGTAGGTGACGCCAAGCATGCGGTGAAGCTGATGAGCGCTCATGCCCTTCTTGGATGAAGCCAGAAGAAACGTCGCCAGCAGCCACTTGTTCAAGGCGATCTTGGAGCGCTCGAACACGGTGCCGACAGTGACGGTGAACTGCTCGCGGCATTCCATGCAGTTGTACAGGCCGGGGCGATGCGCCTTGCCTTCCATCTTGGTGATGCGGTCGGGATTGGCGTTGCCGCAATGCGGGCAGTTAGGACCATGCGGCCAACGCTGCGCTTCCAAATGGATGCGGGCGGCGTCGGCGTCTTGGAAGATTGGAGAGTCGAGTTTCATGACTGATACCGAAAGCTGTCGGATTGATTACCGCGACGATTGCGCGCTGGTCACTGTCACTGTCCGCCTAGAATACTGTTCAGAGCGTCCCGAAGGCGGCGAAGCTCGTCAAGAGCCGCCTCGTTCTCCGGAGTTTTCCCGCGTAGCGGCTGCGATGGAAAGATATGTATGTCGCACTCTCGGTCCTGATACGTCACGTTCAGGCCAAGTGATGAAACCTCGTCGCTATGGGGCTGAATGCTGCGCCCGTTTACCATCCACACAACACGCTGCGTCATAGCAATCTCCTGTCGCTGTCAAAGGTACGGATTGCATCGTGCTTTGTCAAGTATATAATTAGGTCCTCCGACGTCTTCGATTCCTGCACGCAAACGATATTGTATTCGCTTTCGCCTAACCACTTCAGGAGCACAGGTAATCGGCCGTTGACGCCGTTCACATTGAAGGTAGCGATGCGAGTCATGTGCGTGCCCCCTCATGAGGACCTCGCGGCAGCCGGTCATAGCCAATGTGGCCTATCCCCTGCGCTGAACCTCGAGCTCCTGATGTTGCAACTTCGCCAGCGTCTGTGCGGCCGAGCCTCACTTCCTGCCCAGCTTGTCGTCGACTTTCTTGCGAGTGTTGGCGACCGACTTCACCGCCGACTTGACGTCAGCTTTGCTGGCGCCGGTTTTGCTCGCCTCATACTTCATTTCGTGGTCCTGCCCACCAGCGACCCTTGGCCGGTCCTGGTTGCGTCCACGCGTTGTGCCAGTGTTCGCCATTTCTATCTACAACAATCGCCGTACCAGTCCCCAGACAACGTTGCCGGACTCTTCCGGTTCAATCGTGGCGACGCGCGCGGCACGGAGCCAGCTCCCAGGCAGGGTATCGAATGAGGCCCATGTATTCGGATCCGGCACGTCGCTACCGCGGGGCGAGCCTAGCGGCTCGAAGCCTGGGTGGGCGATTTCGACATGGATGATCATGCGCAGGACAGCCGTGCTCCTCTCGCTCAACACGTCACGCTCCGCTCGGGGAGGTCGACGCGTCCCCAAAGGCCCACCATCTCCTGATTGGCGTCGTCACCTTCCCAACTGGAGACGTGAACATCAGAGATCTTCGTCCCGGAACTCCCTGGCCGGACGACCGTTTCGCCTTGTGCAAAACAATGGAGGATATGTCATGGACTGGAATCGCGTCGAAGGAAACTGGAAGCAGGTCAAGGGTAAGATCAAGGAACAGTGGGGCAAACTTACCGATGATGATCTTGATCGCATCGCTGGCAATCGCGATCAGCTCGAAGGCAAGATCCAGGAACGCTACGGTATCGAAAGGGACCGCGTTCGGCAGGATATTGACGATTGGTATGATCGGCAAGTCTGGTAGGATCGCATCACGCCGTCATCTACAGGAAGAGGTGCTGTTCACTTAACGGCGCTCCTTGGTGCGCTGGCAGTTGCAAGGTCAACCCGGCTTGTGTTGAGACAGCCAGCGGTCTGACCCAGCCGCTGCGATTGTAAGGCGCAGACGGACTCGCATGTGAGTTATGCGCTGACCGGCTGCCGTCCGGCTTTCCGCGATAACGCCGTAGGCGCGAGCGTGGCCGCTGTTAAGTTCTGCGGGCGGCGGACCTGATGTCTGCTCGGCCGGCGCCTCCCCCAAGCTCCCAAACGGGCAGCGGCAATCTCGTCTATGCGACAGCAATAGCCACTTGCACCGACAACATGCAGCCAAATCCAGCATAGACAGCAAGTAGCCCAACAGCGTTCCCCAATATCCTTGTGGGCGTTCTCGTCGAAGTGGCTGACCTCGCCTCGAAGCTCAAGTTCGCCACGATCGATAGGGAAGGAGCCAGTCCTGGGCGATTTTTCGAGCTTGCTCGACCGTCAAATCACCGGACTTCCCGATCGAGGGTTTACGGCGGACGCCGGCATTGGTCCGGTATTGCAGCATGACGATCTTGCGCCCGGCCGGCGTGACTCCCTCACGAAGGCAGTCAGGTCTCATCGTCAGAGCTAGCGGGTCAGCCTCGTCCCGGAAGGCATGACGCGGCAGCAATTGAATCCTCCCCGCCTGCCTGACCGAGGCCTGAGGACGACTTCACCCATTTCCGTCAGAGGCCGGTTCTCCCTGCTGTCTTTTGTCGTGTTCGGCGGGATGTCGATGACGACTGGCAAGTCTGGTAGGATCAGAAAGCGCCATCGGACGCCAGGCTCATGCAATCCTTCTTCGGTCTGACCTGATCAACCCCAGCCGCCTCCCCCGCTTCCACCGCCACCGCCACCAGAAGGAATGACAGGCGCAGGAACAGGCTCGTCCTCAACCGGTATAATCACTTTCTTCGCGGTTTTTTGTTTGCGAACGGGCTTGACGACCTTCGGCGGAGGCACCCGGCGGAGAATCTTCGGCTGGGGCGTTTCGACCAGTGGCGTCGGTTCAACTCTCGGAACCAGGGAAGTGCAGCCCATGAGGCCCGCCAACAAGCCGGATAACGCTGTTCCAAGTATTGCGTGTTTCAATACTCTGCTCGCCATTGTCTCCTCCTTGGTCAGAACAAGTCCCGACGCGGATTGGCTTCTTCCCAGACTCGTCTGGCCGCCTTAACCAGTTGAGTGTCTTGTGAACCGGACCCGGGAAGCTTCGATTTCAGTTCCTGTCGCAGTTGCTTCAACGCCGCTGTTTTTGGCTTCGGTCCGAACTTTGCCAGCGACCTCTGGGCGTCCGGCAGTTCCTTGCGCACGTCAAGTGCGGCGGCAAGCGCAAGGAAGCGCACGGCAAGGGCCTGATCGGCCTTATCGCCCTTTTGCATTTCGAGGGCCGCGCGATCGTAAGCTGCGGACGGATCACCCCGAGCGATCCCAATTTCGAAGAATCTTTGCGCTTCTGCGAGGCTCCGTCCCACCCCGACACCATCCCGATACATGCGTGCGAGGCTGCCGGGCGCATACGGCTGACCGAGATCGATTGCCTTCTGAAATAGCGCTAACGCCGTTTTGGGGTCCTTTTCCACGCCCTGCCCGGACAAGTAATTGCGCCCGAGCAGGTTCATGGAATACATGTCCTGCCGCTGGACACCGGCTTGCAGGAAGGCAACAGCGCGGGCCGGGTCAGCGGTTACGCCGTTGCGGCCCTCAGTGAAGATCGCGGCCAGATCGTTCATGGCATAGGTGTGCCCCATCGCTGCCGCCTTGAGCAGCAGGTCCAAACCCTTGCCGGTGTCGGGCTTGACGCCATACCCATTGAACAAGGCGCGACCCCACGACGTCATTCCGTAGGGATCGCCTTTGTCGGCGGCCGCCGCGTAGAGGGCATTGGCCTGGGTGCGGTCCAGGGCCACGCCGGCTCCGGTCGCATACATGTAGCCGAGTTCGAACACGGCGCGTACATGTCCCTTCCTGGCCGCCTCCTCGACGGCTGTCTTGGCTTCTTCGACCTTGCCTGCCGCAAGCAGCGCCCGCCCCAGTTCGTAGCGGAAGCGCGGGACTTCCGGATAAGCCTTTACCGCGGCCTCGCAAAGCTCAACCGCGCTAGCGCCAATTTCATTCGGCAGCAGGCCGGGGCTGACGCCTTGCAGATCGAGAGGTTCGCCGGCAGCCGTGTCGCACGGATTGATCGTCGGCGACAGTTTCATCGTGGCGGGCTTTGATGAGCTGCTGTCCGCCCGGATTTCGAAGCCGACCTCGACCTTGGTTTCCGCGCCGATCTGCGGTTCATAGCGCAGCCGATCGACCTCTCCGGCCATCAGGCTCGACTGCGGCGACAGGGTTCGATCGGGCAGCGAGAGCGTTCCCGTTGCCGGATAACTCGATACTTTAAGGCTGACGGCGGGATCATCGGTCGGGAAATCCAGATTCAGCGCAACTGGACCCACGCCCACGGGAACGTCGATGTCGCGGTTCTCGATCGCCTCGGCCGCACCGGTGATATGAATGCCACGCTCCAGCACCTGCTGCTTCTGCTCGGCCTCGAGCGAAGCCATGATCTGTTCGCCTTGCGCGCCTTCACCGCTCTTGACCCGAAACACGACGATGCCTTGGGTCTGGCCGCCCCAGTTGTCATGCGTCGCATAGGCCAGCATGTCGACCTCTTCCTGCGGGGCGACTCCCTTGGGAACATCCATCTGCAGGCGCGGCAGATCCTTGCCCTGGATCGGCACGCCCAACTCAACAGCCTTGCCGTCCAGCATCAAACGTCCCAGGCCGGGCGGTCTTTCGATGCTCAGGGTAATCGTGCCACCATCGACATCGACCGGTTCAGGCAAGCCCAAGTCGACGGGTCCGACTCCTGACAGCACCACCTTCTCCAGCACGGGCGGCAGCGATGGTCGATTGCTGCGGCGCATCAGGACGACTTCGTCGATCAGCGATGAGTTCTCCCAGGGAACCTGGAGGCCGTTTGTGGCCTCGACCACATCGCGGCGCACCGCCGCCATCACGGTGCGGATCTCCTGGTTCGGGGCCAGCGCGCGACGGGAAAACGCCGCCGAAAACGGGCTGAGTTCGCCGGCGCCGTCATAAGCCGCCGCCCCGGGTTCGGTGGCAAAGGCAATCAAGGTGTTCAGCGAGCTTCTCACCTGTGCGAGCCCGGTATTGCCGGCAGTGATGAGCTGGTCTCTCAGCCAGTAATTCTTGCGTGGGAACGGATTGTTGCGGCAGGCATCGAGTATGATCACCTGAATCTTTGATTTCGAGCGTAACTGTTCCAGCACATCGTTGAGCTTGATGGCCTGGACTTCGATGTCCGCCGCCTGCTTCAAGGAGGCATCGACCGGGATCAGAAAATTTTCGCCGCCGATCTGAAAACCGTGGCCGGAGTAGTAGACGACGGCCAGTTCTGCGCCGTCTGCGGCGGCAAGATAGTTGCGGAACTGCTCCTCGAATTGCAGCTTCGTCAGATCGCTTGCGACGAAGACCTCGAACCCTGCCAGTCGAAAGGTTTTTGACACGTCCTCGGCATCCTTGGCCGGGTTCTTGAGTGCGGGGAATTGTCGGTACTCCGAGTTGCCGATGACAAAGGCGACTCTTCGGTCGGCGCAAGCGTCAAAGGTCGTGAAGCTCGCGAAGAGGAAGGCTGCGATGATTCCGCAAAGTCGGAGCATGGCAATTCCCTTGAACGCTATTGCCTCGCCCACAAGAACACGGCATGTGCTAGCAAGGTCCGTCAGAGAGCATGCAATCCGCCGAGACAGAAAGAGAGAAAAGCCGTCGCGACGGCGGGCATATTCCTCACTTGATCGAATACTAAATTACATCAGGGACCGAGTGTCTGCAACGTCTGTCACACCTCCAGGCTACCGCCAATCCCAATTCCGCCACTGATATCGGGAGGAGCAGCTGCGGGAGGCGAGGATTGCGGCTGCGAGTTTCTGGCATTTTTTCGGCTGGGAACACCCTTTGCTCCGCACGGGGGCGACATCGCAGGCGACACTTGCTCGCCTGGGCCTCTGCAGTAAGGTCACAGGCTCTTTGCAGGCTCGGCCGGAGTGCAAAAAGAGCTTCCCCAGAAGTTCAACGATCGGCTGGGTGGCCGACGTCATTCGCTTAGTGTTCTTGTAATACGTGCTGAGAGCATGGAGCGAGCCCTTGCCGCAATCTCCGTCGAGGTCATGCGATAACAACCTGGGCGGCGCGAGCCAACTGACCGGAACCGAAAATACCGAACGGCGTTGAGCCCGGGTCATCGCCCCTCGCCTTCTGCTGCGATCAGCTTGCTATCCTCGGCCTTGGGACGGGAGTGCATGAGAGGTTCGAGGTTGCGACCGACGCAGCTAGTCCGCCACACATCGTCGGCCATCGCATCTCCCGCGTCGAGGCAAAGATCACGAACTGGAATCTTCGCCAAAGGACAGTGCGGTCCACCGAAGATCTGAGGGCCCGCCCAACTTTATGCAACTTTCCTAAAATGCCCGGAACCGAGGCTCGTCCTGCGGCTTGAGTCGATTTCTGGAGTCGCAGATTCATGAGTAGCGCAAGGGACCGGCTTTCCTTCATCGAGTTTCAATCACCCACCCTGGTGGCCAAAGCTCCCGAAGACGGCGAATGGCTTCACGAAATTAAGTACGATGGTTACCGGACCCAACTCATCGTCGAGCGAGCAAGAGCACGAGCCTTCACACGTCGCGGCTACGACTGGTCGCATCGCTACAAGAGCATTGTCCAGGCCGCGGCGAACCTGCCGGTGAAGTCTGCGATCATCGACGGCGAAGCCGTTGTCCTCGGCGAAACGGGTCTGCCGGACTATCAAGCCTTGGAGCGGGAGTTGGGCAACCCGAACTCGCCGAGGCTTATCTTCTATGCGTTCGATCTGCTGCACCTTAACGGGCGCGACCTTCGCCAGCAGCCGCTGGTTGAGCGCAAGGCCGCACTGGAGAAGCTGCTGAGCGATACAGCGCCAAAATTGATCTATGCCGAGCACCTCAAGGTAAGCGGCAGCGCCATGTTCGCACAGGCCTGCAGGATGGGCCTGGAGGGGATCGTGTCCAAGCGCGCGGATGCGCCCTATCGCTCCGGCGTCCAGACGAGTTGGGTCAAGGTCAAATGCATCAAGAGCGACACTTTCCCGATTGTGGCTTTCGTCGAGAAGCTCGGCGCCCGTCCGCGCCGCATCGCATCGCTCTACATTGGCAGGCGACAGGACGACCGGCTGCTTTATGCAGGCAAGGTCCAGACCGGCTATACGCTTGAAGCATCTCAACGTCTTCGCGAGCGGCTCAACCCCCTGATCATCGACAAGTCGCCGCTGTCACTGCCTGTCGACAAGCCCAAAGCGACCTGGGTCAGACCAGACGTTCTGGCGGAGGTGCAATTCACTGGCGTGACGGATCGCGGCATCTTGCGCGAGGCGGTGTTCAAGGGATTGCGCGAAGACCTCGTGCCTATCCCGGCAAAACCGCCCGCACGGTCGAAGCGACGGCTGGACCGGAACCATGGCGTCCCGCGCGAGAACATCCTGCAACTGCTGCCCGATGCGGTCTCACCCTCCAAAGAAGAGCTCGCCGGCTACTGGGAACGGGTTGCCGATCAGGCGCTGGTTCATCTTGGCCGGAGGCCGCTGAAGCTGGTTCGCCATGCCTTGGGGGCCATCTTCTATCACAAGGGACCGCTGCCGGACATTCCCGCAGCAGTGCACCAATTGCGGGTCCAGAAGCGCGAGGGTGGTGAAGGGGTGCGCGTGTGGGTGGATGATCTTTCCGGTTTGCTCGGACTGGTCGAAATGGACGCCGTGGAGCTTCATCCCTGGAACGCTACGGTGGACGACATCGAGCATGCCGATCGCGTCGTTCTGGACCTCGATCCCGGCGAAGGCGTCGAATGGTGTGAAGTGATCGATGCCGCTTTGGCGCTGCGCGACATCATGGAGGGGGCAGGTCTGAAGAGTTGGCCAAAGGTCACAGGCGGCAAGGGGATCCACCTGATGGCCCCGCTTCAAACGAAGATCACCCACGAGCGCGCCCGGCAGCTCGCAAAGTCCCTTGCTCAGTGCCTTGTGCATGCTGATCCCGATCGCTATTTGCTGTCGGCCGATCCGGCAGCCCGAAGAAGCCGGATTTTCATCGACTATCTGCGGAACGGACGTGGCAATACGGCCGCTGGCGCCTTCTCCCCGCGAGTGCGGCCCGGCTTCCCGATCGCGCATCCTGTGACCTGGAGCCAGGTTGAGCGTGGCATTAAGCCGGACGCCTTCACGATCAGCCATCCCTTCACGGCGGCCAAGAAAAGGGCAGCGTAGCGTGTCGAGAGCCGCCAACTTGCGCTCGCAGCCCACACGCGACGGAAGGCCCGTCTGAGATTCCTCCGCTGCATATGTGGAGCATTGCGCCTCGCTGCATCCTCAGAGTAGTTCCGATGCGGCAGGGTGGCTTACCCAACCCAAGCGGCCTCACATTTCTGTCGAATGCAGCACGCTGTGCTTTCACGAGCGCGTTGCGCGCCTTCTTCTCCGGTGACTTGACTGCCGATGGAATTGTTGTCACGGCTGCGGCGCGAGCAGCTCGTTTTGGTTTGTCCGCCGCAGTTGTTGTAGGCGTTTCTGCCTTGCGCCCCAGCCCTATTGATTTTGCCAAGGCCGAGCGACCCGCCAACGGGCGTCATTTGAGTTTAGGTTGCCCCGAGAAGAGCCTGTTCAGTCTCAATTGCATCGGGTAGCGGGGCTTGAAATCGCGAAGATGCGCGTTCATGCAACCTCCGCCCTTTCTTCGCGTTTAGCCGCGTTCAACCCTGGCGAGCGAGAAAATGCCGGCGTTCATTCCGATTACAATTTACCTGAATTGCAAGCCGATGGTGGTTGCATCAATATCCGATGCTGCGAAAGCCCTTGAACAACCCTGGCCACACGTGGCCAAGCCGCAGCGGCTCGAAGCCGTCCGAATGATCAAGGAATGCTTGGCCGGTCATTGCAACCAACAAGCTGCGATCGATGCCTTCAAGGCGGCCGCAATCGAACAGGGACTTTTTACCCAAAGGCCTCCGAGCGTAGGCCTCACGAAATTCGACGCGGTTGTTAGAGACATGGTGTGAGCCCATACTGCTCTCGCCATCTGGACCGCTGGCAGGCTTCGCCGGCCATCGCTATGCCGACGAATTCCGCGGCGTCGGCATTCTCTTGAGAATGCGGCAGCGCTCGACGGCGGTGCGCTTCCACATGGCGCGGTCAAAGCCGGGAGACCTGAACATGGCTTGGAAGTGCTTCCGCCAGGTCGGCGAAAGATGCACTCCCACCGAATACGATAGGCCGCTATGATTTTCGACATTGCGACCGCGGCACAACCAGTCGAGCTGCGCCCTAGCGGCAAGTCCGGCGAGCCCGCTCGCGTCCATCCCGGTTTGCAACAGCCAGTTTTCTTGCCGACTACCAAACAATGCGCATACGTTAGATTAACCGCCCTCCGCTTACGCTTACCGCTGCCGCGCATCTCGTGGCGCTTGGCCGCCGCTGGCGGGACCTTGAGCGACCGCGTCCTGCTGGACTCAGCTTGCCCATGATGGCTTTTGAGTAGCGCTCACGCGCCAGAGACTCCCCCGTGCTTGGTTTCTCGATCAGCCGCAGCCGCTTCCATTTCGAGCCGCGCCAAATGGGCCTTGATTTCCTCAGGCTCGGCGTGCTCCAGCCCTACGACATTGTTCCTCGTTTCCTTCAATGCAACGATAATCTCATCGAGCTTGGCATGGATGGCAGCAGTGTCGCGATAACCCTGGATCAGAACAACGCCGGTAATCACAATCGCTGCTACTGAAAGCGCATAGGTGATTACGCTTGTTAGGCCGAAAGGGACCATCGCAGTGCAGGCTATCATGGCCACGATGATCAGATAAAAGCCGGGCGGCCGGGACAAAAAGTCAGCAACTACAAAGAGAAATCGGTTCATGTGAATCCCGGTTGGGCCTCGATCTTGGGTGCTCGTCAATGCGGTCCGAGATGCGGACGGCTCTCGCCTATGAGCCAGCGGAATGAGGCTCCGGGACTGCGCATGAACAGTTGCTGTGCAGTCGTCCCTACTTTTTCCACTTATGCGGGAACGTCATCCTTTCCGGATAGGACGCGAGGGTTGGCACGAGAGACGCCGTCGTTCATTCCCCCTTTGTGGTTCTTCTCGGACTGGCCCCTCGCGTCCGCCTCTGGTTGCGGCTTGCCGGCCAGCTCTTTTTCAAAACGGGTGTTTTTCGACATGGCTCTCTCTCCATTGAGAAACGCCAACTCGATATGAGGAGCAAAGTTCCGCGGCCGGAACCAACCTCGTGCAGATTGCTTAGTCACCTGCTTCCGCTTTTGTACTTCGTGCCCGGAGGCGGTGATTGCCGGCAGTTGCCGGGATCGGTTGGAACTCACAGCACGAAAGCTTGCTCTCGCGCCCCCAAAAGTGACAGATTAGCTGACTAACTGATTCACGCAGTCAGACTGAATGGCAAAGCAGAAACGAAAGCTCGATGCGCGTCAGGTGCCACCTTCTCCAGAGGAGACTCAGGAGGCCGCCTTCTATGCGCGAAAATGCGGGCTGACGACGGACGAGGCGCTCAAGTTGATCCGCAACGCAAAAGTGCTCACCTCGGCCGCCGTCAGATCCTACTAGGCTCGCAGTGTTCGGACCGCTTTCTGCCGTGCCTCTCGCTGGCGCCTCAGTTCGTTGCGCTTGGCAGCCAGTGGAAGTCGTCATGCCCCGATGAAAGGATCTTGGCGAATGTGCCGTTTGCGATCCATGAATTAAGGCAGTGCGCTCGCCCGCATCTTGATCGTAGCCGAAACATCTCTGATTTCACGGGTGTGGCGCAACATCCAGATTTCGGCCCTTTCGCTAGTCGCATATCGGTATGGCCTAGTAGTCGCCTTCGAACGACTCAGCTTCGCCATGGCCAGGAAATCGAATTCCGGGCAGGACGGCCTCGACTTCGCAAGGCCGCGTCGGAGCGCGCGCTGGATGCGTCAGAATGACGAAGCTGTCGACCTCATCTCCTCATGGCTGCTGGCATGCCGGAAATTCGTTGGCGGAATGCATGAAACCCCGATTCCATGTTCTCATTCTGCTTACGACCGCGTCGATCCCGGACCCACGCGAAAGTCCGCCGCACCTTCGGCACGGCGGGCTTTGGTAGAAAAATCAATCTAGACCTTAACAATCCTGCGGGTACCTGGGTCAACCAGAACGGTTCGTCCCTCAACGACTACATAGCGGTACTGAACGTCCGGGACTTCGTACAGCTCGACTGTGTCGGGCAGAGCGGCGCCAATCTTGAGCTCAACACCGGGAAGCTCAGCGATGCTATCGGTTTCTTCTTTACATACTCCCGGATCACCGTGTCCTGCTCAGGCTGAATGATGACATCCTGAGCGGCGACCGCTCCGACACCTACGAAAAGAAGGATTCCTGTCGCAGCAGATAAAAATTGCTTTCCTATATAGTCCTCCAAACGAGGCAACCTTCCGCTGCGGTGCTTGATGGTCCCGCACGGGGCTACTTACCTGAACGGGCGGAAGGAATTGTTGTTCCGCTGGCGCTGAGCAACCCCGCGGCCGGCCGCCACGATGGCTTGGTTCCTTCGTAGAAAGGAGCTTTTAGGTCAGGACAATCGGGATGTGGGCATTCTTCACAGGGACAGGGCTGGTCGCCAGCGGTGCCAAAAGATGCACAAGCTGGCGTCGCAAGCCGCCGCTGCAGGCGCACCGTGGCCGCCGCGCTATCATCGGTTTTTCTGGCTGTCGGTCGCCTTCGGCTTCCCCGCCTTCGCTGCCGTACTCGGGATCTTCTGGCTGGTAATAGCTCGCCCAGCAATCGAGTCGCAGGCAGGGCATGCTGCGATCACGCGCAGTCAAAGCATTTGCGGAAAATTCCCGCCCCATGCAGAGCGAATATCCGCCGGAACGGGCCTATTACCCTCGCGTTAACGGTGATGACGTTCTCCGCAGATGTCTACCGCGCCGCCGGCTTTGCTGTTCTGAGAGAAATGCCCGTTAGTCGCACCGGAGTCCGGTCGCCGATATCATTCTAACGGCGCTCACTGCCGTGGGCATAAGGCCCCCTTCAGGCTGGTTAGGCGGAGCTTACCAAAAAAGTGCTGTTCGAACGGAACACAGAAAGCGCAGGCAAGTTCGGTGGGCAGTGGAGGAGATTGCGCCATGAACAGTGTCATTTATCTCATCGGCCTTGTCGTCATCGTGCTTGCGATCCTCTCCTTTCTCGGATTCCACTAGGAGATACCATGCAGGACCAGGACGACCAGGGCCGTCAGACGGCCGATTTCGAGGCAGCCAAAAGCGAGCTTTCGGAAAGACTACAACGGGAAAAGCAGACCGCGACAGAGGCGCTCCACGATGCTCGCGACGAAATCACTAGGAAAGCCGCCGATTACGCCTCGGAAGCAAAGGAAGCGTTGTTCAACAAGGCGGAGGGAACGCAGCGCGACGTGAGCGCCAATCTGAAGGCTTTCAGCGGCGCCTTGCGCGCGGCCAGCGAGCATCTTGCCAATAGCGATCAACGGACCGCTTCGAAGTTGGCCCTTGACGCCGCAGGCGGGCTCGAGCGGCTTTCGTCGTCCTTGAAGGATAAACCGTTCGACGAGGTGCTTGGTGAGATTCGGTCGTTCGGCCGCGACAACTCGGGGGCGCTGATCGCCGGTTCCGTATTGGCGGGCCTGGCGCTGGGACGGTTCATCAAGAGCTCGCCACCATCTGCCTCGACCGGGACACCGGTCCAGCCGGGAACAGGCCAAGCATCCGAAACGGGTTCGAACTCGCGATCGGCTGAGGCACTAGAGCCGACGCCGCTACGATCCGATCAGTCCGGCGACGACTGGGCCAATGCAAGGGTGGAGCAAAACCCATGACCGACAATCAGGACAGTCGCAGCCTGACAACACTTGTGGGGGATCTCGCACAGCAGGTCACGACGCTGCTTCAAACCGAAAGCAGGCTGTTGCGGGCTGAAATTTCGGAAAAAGTGACCAAGGCGGGCGCTGGCGCGGTTGAGGTCCTGGGAGGTGCCATTTGCCTGCTCGCCGCCCTGATTGTGCTCTTGCAGGCGCTGGTAATTGCTTTGGCGAGCGCCGGGTTGGGGGCGGGTTGGTCTTCGCTGCTGGTCGGAATCATGGTGGCGATACTGGGGATCATACTCTTGCGCACCGGCACGGCAAGCATGGCTCCCTCGGAGCTGACGCCCGACCGCACGCAAGACCAACTCAAGCGCGACGCACGCGTGATCAAGGACCAGATAAGATGATCGACAAATCCTCAGCCGAACTCGAACGCGATGCCGACATTGCCCGAGCCAAGATAACGGACACCGCAGACTCGATCCGCAGCAAGATGACACCGGGTCAGCTGATCGACGAATTCACCGGGATGTTCACCGGTGAGGGGGCGGCCATGCTCAGCAACCTCAAGGCTCAGGTCAGGGACAATCCCCTGCCCCTTACATTGGTGGGCGCCGGCCTGGCGTGGCTCATGCTCGGCAAAGGCACTTCGCTAGACAGTTCAGCGCCAGGCGCGTATCGGAGCAGGCCATCTGGGGGCTCCCGCAATTTCTCCGACCGGCAGAGCTTCGGCGAGGGCTGGCATGAGTCGAGCAGCGAGTACAATGGTCCCGAAAGCGAAGCTGCCGGAGGCGGCTCCATGCTCTCAGATGCCGCTGATTCGGTGGCTTCGGTAGCAGGCGGTGCTACCGAAGCTGTTGCAGACCTTGCGAGCGGGGCCAGAGAAAAGTTGAGAAGCACGGGCGGACAAGTCGCCTCGGGCGTTAGTGATGCGGCTGCACAGGCGCGCGAGTCTGCGCTGGACTTGTTCCAGCGCGAACCTCTGGCAATGGCTGCGGTCGGCCTCGCCGTGGGCACCGCCATCGGTGTGATGCTGCCCCACACCGCCTCGGAAGACGAGCAACTTGGCCGCTACAGCGACGAGCTCCGTGAGAGTGCCGAGGTCGTCCTCGAGACTGGCATGGAGCAAGCCAAGCAGGTCGCCGCCGAAGCCTATGAGACCGTAAAGGAAGAGGCTGACCGCCAGGGCGCCAGCGGCGACGAGACGCTAGTCGACCGCGTCGGCGAACTGGTAAAGAAGACGGCAAGCAAAACCGAGGAAGCTATTCGCGATCGTTTGCCGGAGACGGACGAGCCTCCCAAGACTTCGTCATAGCGCTGCCGCCGGTTTTCGTGGTGCGCTGGCGCAGCTGTTCTTGAGGTCCACCTAACTAGCGTTTCAGCTATTCCGTACCGTCCCCTGCTTCTTTGAAAATATTGGGCTTCTGGATTTATTTGTCTCGCACTGTCCGGCCCCGTCCCGTACTCATGTGGGCTCGTGACGGCAAGCGGCGTGAAATGGGCTTGGGCGCCTATCCCGTCGTCACACTTGCAAAGGCACGAGCGAAGGCCACCGAGTGCAGGTCTGCGGTTGAGGAAGGCCGCGATCCAATTGCAGAGAAAGCGAAGGAGCAGAGCCGACTTTCGGGGACTGCGCTGACAAGTACATCGCCACCATCAAGTCCGAATGGCGGACAAGCACGAATATCAGTGGAATCAGACGCTCACCAGTTTCTGCGAGAGCATCCGGCCGAAGCGGGTTTCGACAATCACAACCGAAGACCTTCTAGAAGTTCTTGCGCCCATCGGGCAGGCCAAAGCCGAGACGGCATCGAGGCTTCGCGGGCGTATCGAGCGCGTTCTAGAGTTCGCAAAGGTGAAGGGCTGGCGCTCGGGAGAGAACCCGGCGGCATGGCGCGGCAACTTGCGGAACCTCTTGCCGAAGCGCCAGCGGTTGCAGCGAGGCCATCAGCCGGCAATGCCGTATGCTGAAATCCCCGCGTTCACGGCTCGCTTGCGGGAGGCATAGGCGATGGCAGCTCGTGCGCTAGAGTTCACAATCCTGACTGTGGCCAGATCCGGCGAAACGTTTGGCGCGACGTGGAAAGAAAACGATTTTAAGGGAAAGCTCTGGAATGTGCCGAAAGAGCGCATGAAGGCCGGCGCCCCGCATACCGTTCCGCTATCGATCGAGGCCCTGGCGATTCTGGAAGCCCTGCACGAGCAACGGCAGGAGGGACAGGAATTCATCTTCACCCGTGACGGTGAGAACCCTCTGTCAAATATGGCCATGATGATGCTGCTTCGGCGCATGAAGCAGACGGAAATCACAGTTCACGGTTTCCGCTCTGGTTTCCGGGATAGGTGCGGCGACGCCACAAGCTTCTCGCGCGAAGTTGCGGAGGCCGCCCTGGCTCACAAGGTCGGGGATGAAACCGAACGAGCCTACCGCCGGTCTGACGCGCCCAAAGGTAGTGCTCATGGCCTCTGCCGCCACTGGCGATTCACTTGCGAGGCGATCGAGCAGCGCAAAGAGATTGCCGCGTTGGTAGCCGAGGCGCGGCGAACAGCGGCCGCTGTGATATGAATGGACCTAGTTCGCCAATCACACAGCGATGCCCGTGCCCCTAACCTTCAAGTCGCACGACCCAGAGCGGATGAAACTACAGCCGCTTCCGTTCCCGGCAGTTCGAACAGCATGGGCAGATGGCGACACTCGGCTTCGTCCACGATCAGCTCCTCAATAGTCGCGATGGAAAGATGGCTTTTGAGGCGCAGCCGGACAACCGCCGCGAGTTTGTGAACGGGGACCGGTACCGCCCCGGCGTGATGGGCTAGCAGACTATTGATCTCAGCAACTACCTTTGGATCGACGACGTGGGGCAATGGCAGCATGAGAGCACTCCTTTCGGAAGTAACTCTAAGCCGATCAGGGCGATGAGTCTGGCGGCGTACGTTTTTAACCAAATGCGCGGACATCATTGGACGTCAGATCACGCTCGTTAGCGGTTGCGTGCATTCGAGCGGCGGGCGCCGGCTGCATAGCCAATCGTGAAGCAAGATGAACCTTTCCCGCATTATTGTGTTTGGAGGGATGCCTCGCTTTTTCTTCGACTTCACCGATACCGGGCAAGTCTTCCGCGACGTCGAAGGCACAGATCTGCCCGATCTCGAAGCTGCAAAACAAGAGGCGGTGAGAGCCTTGGTCGAGATCACCACAGATAAGCTGCCGGATGGCCCCTATCGAGAGTTTGTGATGAAGGTACCCGACGAGAGTGACCAGACGTTCGCAGACGCAGTGCTCAAGTTTGAGCTGCGGGAGCGCTAGGGGTCTTCAAATGGTTTCCGCCTGGGACAAGTTTGACATAGTAACTGCTCGATTGAATGAGCGCCGCGCCCGCGCAGACATCGAAGACCTTCGGCAGACCATCGGCGAAACCCGCCGTGTAATCGCAGCGGCCCGTAAGCTGTTGGACCGGCTAGCCGTAGGCCACGGGGCCATCTCGTCAGAAAGCAGCTCCTCCCGCCCTACCTAGGCGCTGCTGATGCCCGCTATGCGGCTCAGTTCGAATTTGACCACGATTGTCAATGCCGCTCGAATTTTCCCCAAAAGTGCCGAAGTAAAATTCCCCAGTTTCGCCGCTCAGGCTGTTGCGGAAGGGTGTCCATTTTTCGGCGGCCGGCCG
>NZ_JAMYPT010000040.1:0-22561 GCF_040320505.1 Mesorhizobium sp. M0678
GCCGGCCGCCGAAAAATGGACACCCTTCCGCAACAGCCTGAGCGGCGAAACTGGGGAATTTTACTTCGGCACTTTTGGGGAAAATTCGAGCGGCATTGACAGTTGCTGGTCGCGATCCCTGGGGTCTCACGATCGACATCTCGCCACGCGTCCACATGGGTGGTGCGCTCCTGGTAGGCGGCATCGCGGCGACGCACTACACCGGTATGCCCGCATTCGAGACCGCTGGCTGCTCGTTTGGGATGTGCCGCTCGTGGCCGCCTCGCTCATTCTTACTTACCAGGCTTGTCAGGCGGTGGCGAACGGGGATCTGGATATTTCCTCCCCTCCCCTACGCTAACCTTCAGATCTGCGTTGCCGCGATGCTCACATGGCGCGTCAAAAACATTGCTCGGGAATAATAGATATGGTCCAGCCTCATCCTGTCGCGCTTATTAGCCGTTCCGGGGTGCAATGAGCGTCGAAAGGTGGACGTTCGTGGAGGCCGAGTGTGTTCCCTAGCCACGAAGGCGTTGCAGCACACGCTACTACCGGGTCCCTTCTGCGATCTTTGAACGCGGCTGAACCTCGCTCGTCATCAGCAATACGCCAAGTTCTTCAGCTGATCGCGCGACGACAGCAGCGCCGGCTGAGAGCAATCGTTGACCGTGGTCCTCGAAACAGTGGCCGCCCGCCGTGAAACCGATCACTGTCATCCCAGCGGCCACACCGGCTCCGACGCCGGCAATGCTGTCCTCCACCACGACGCAGCGCGCCGGCTCAGTGTCCATTTGAGCCGCAGCGAACAGGAACAGGTCCGGTGCAGGCTTGCCCGCCTTTACCATGACGGAGCTGAACACGTACGGATGGAAGTGCGGCCAAAGCTCCGTCAGTTCAAGCCCCAGTCGCAGCTTGTCGGGGCCGCTGCTTGAGGCGACGCAGCGAGGTAACGACAACTGATGCAGGAGCCGGTCAATACCACTGATGGCTTGCAGTTCCGTCCGGTAGCTTTCCTTGATCCGGGATTGCACGATGGTGTCGAAGTCGCTGGGGAGAGGGCGGCCCCAGTCTTCTTCGATCATCTTCCGCATGGTGGCTGAGGACAGGCCGGTAAAGCGCAGAACCACATCAGAATACGACGTGGGATAGCCGATGCGGGTAAGTTCCTCGGCATCAATGCGACTTGCCAGCGTCTCGCTGTCGATCAGAACGCCGTCGCAATCGAAGATGACCAGTTCATAAGGGTTCTGTTGTTTCATTGCACGTCCTTCGGAACCGGGCCCGCAACGGAGACCTCAACCACATGTCGGTCGTTGACTTCGAAACGGTGGACAAGGACGCTATCATCGTCGATCAGTGCGACGTCGAAAGCCGGGGCGTCCTCGACAAAATCCGCATCCCTGCGCGCTAAGTGTGGTATGATCTGATGTGCAACCCCACGGCTTGCGCTGAACGGAATGCCGCTCCAGGTGCCGCTGACATCGACGTGCACATGACCATGGAAGACGTGCCGCACATTGCCGGCCCCCACCATCGCCCGCATAGTCTGGCGCCAGTTCTCCGTATTCCAAGGCTCAAAGTGCGGCAGGCCGATCGGCTGTAGCGGATGATGGGCGAAGAGGTACGCCGGCGCCTGCGGCCTCTCGGTGAGCCGCTCTAACAGCCATTCCAGTCGTCCCTCGTTCAGCGCGCCATGCCCAAGACCCTCCACCAGGGTGTCGAGGAAGATGAGGCGCCCGACCGAGGTGTCATGGACTGACTGGACAAAACCGTTCCTATCGCGCGGCTCGCCGGGGAAAGCGCGTAAGAAGTTTTGACGACTGTCGTGGTTGCCGAGCAGAAGCCGGATGGGCACGCGCATCTCCTGAAGCAATTCGCGTAACAGTTCGTAGGAAGCGAAGTCTCCCTCGTCGGTGAGGTCGCCGGTCAGCACGCAAAGCTCGGCATCGGCGTGATCGCGGTTGATGCGCTCGATGGTCTTGCGCATTCGCTCGGCCGGATCGAAGCCAAAGAGCATAGCGCCGGCCGGCACAAGGTGGAGATCAGTCAAGTGGATCAGTTTCATTGGTAAATCCGCGAAAAAGGGAGAGACGCCGCACGGCGTGCAGCGTCCCGGACGAGACGATCAGTTGGTTTTCGGCAGGAGTGCGCGAACCTGGGACGCCATGTCTGCGAGGGCGGCCTCCGGTTCCTTGGATCCAAGCGCGATGGCCGTCATTTCGTCGCGTAGGACCTCGCCGATCTGAACACCGTTGTCACCGGGCCAAGAGAACCACGGGCGGGCGCGGGGCGTCTGGAGCACGCTGGTGTACCAATTCGGATGCTTGTCGTAGAACGCGCCGAGATGATCCTTGTCGAGGGCAAGCGTGTTCGTCGGCATATATCCGGTATTAGGTACGACAATGCTCTGGCCTTCAGGACCAGTCGCGAACTTGACGTACTCCCAGGCGGCGGCGCGCTTGGCGGGATCGTCGGTGAGGATTACTGCGACCATGCCGCCCGTCGGCATCGTCGCATCTTCAACGCCTAGCGGCTGCTTGGCGGTGCGGAGCTTGAACCGGTCTCCAACATCAGCTTCAAAGCCACTCACACTGCCGGCAGAGGCGAATAAGAAACCAAGTTTGCCGGAAGTGAAGAGCTGCTGGGCAGCGCGCGAGTCGATCGTCGGCTGAGCACCAGCGGTATGGAATCTCTTGAACAGCTTGACTGCGGCCTGGCCGGCAGGACCGTCAAAAGCGATGTCGCTTTGCTTGTCGTTCATCATCCGTCCGCCGAAGCTGCGCACCAGGTTCTGCGTGGTCCAGTCGTCCGAGCCAAGTTGGTAATACATACCGGACGTTCCATTGCCGAGCGCTCCAATTTTGCCGGCAAGTTCGACGAAGCTATCCCAGTCGCCTGGGATCTTGTCAGGATCGCCACCCGCCTTCTTCACGAGATCGGCATTGTAGTAAACAACCGGCGTCGACATGGCGAACGGAAGACCGTAGAGATGGCCGTCGATTGTTGCGAGAGAAAGGACCTGATCCGTGTAGCCTTTCTCGGCTAGGTGATCCGCGGCAGCGAGATCGTCGATGGGCTTCACGAGCCCACGCGCCACGAGCGGACGCAACACATTGAAGCCGACGTAGTGGACGTCCGGCAACTCGCCCGCCATGCTCTGGCGGATCAACGTTTGGACAGCCTCATCATAACTCGGCGCGGCGACGCGGAAGTTGATCTTGATGTCCGGGTGGTCCTTCATGAAGCGATCGGCAATCGGCTTATGGATTACTTCGTGTTCGGGCCAGGCGTAATAGACATCGAGTTTTGTGTCGGCTTGCGCCGGCATGGCTGCCAGCGCGGCAGTGATGCCGGCGGCGAGGATCATTGCAAGGGTTTTCACATTGCTCTCCTGAGGTTCGAGATGAGGTTTGGAAACGGAGCTAGTGTCGGCCAAGCACCAGGCCCCGGATGAAGTGTTTCTGCATGAGAAGGAAAAGAGCGACTAAGGGCGCGGTCACGAGAACGCCCCCGGCCATAAGCGCACCGACATTTCCGGCGCCTTCGCCCGCCTGCCGGAAATAGGCAATTCCAAGGGAAGGCGTCATCATGTCGGGAGTGGTGATCACCACCAGTGGCCAATAGAGATCGTTCCAATGGGCCACGACAGAGAAGATCGAGAAGGAAGCGACGGCCGGCCATGCTGCAGGCAGCATGATCCGCCGGGCGATCGAGAGCTCGCTGAAACCGTCCAGCCGCGCCGCGTCGAGCACCTCGTCGGGAAAGGTCACGAAGAACTGCCGGAACAGGAAGATGGCAAATACCGAAATGATCCAGGGCAGAACCAGCGCGGCATAGCTGTCGAGCAGCCCGGATTTCGCCAGCGCTATGTAGATCGGGATCGTTGGTATCTGCACCGGCACCAGAAGACCGAGAAGGACGGCCGCAAGCAGAATTGGGCGGCCGGGGAAGGATAGCTTGGCCATCGCATAGCCACACGGGATGGCGATCGCGACCTGCAACACAAGAATTGTCAGGCACACGACAAAGCCATTTCCCATGAACCGAAGAAGCGGAATTGCCGAAAGCGCGGTGCTGTAATTGTCAATCGCGCCGTTAAGGGTCGGGGTTGGCAGCAGGCTGCCGTCGAAAATCTCGCTCTGTGGAGTCATAGAGGCAAGGATCATCCACACAAAAGGGAAGACCATTATGATCGCGCCGGTCACAAGCACGGCATGCAAGGCAATGCGGGATGCGGAAGATTGCGCCAGGATCATCATCATCGACCTCCACTTGCTTTCCAGCGCGCCCGGCGCTCGGAGACGTGCATCTGGACGAGCGACAGGAAAGTCACGAAGACGAAGAAAGACACGGAGATCGCTGACGCATACCCCACCCGGAAAAAGCGGAAGCCCTCTTCATAGAATGTGTAGAGAATGACGGAGGTGGACTTCATCGGGCCGCCCTGTGTGAGGACTGCAACCGTTTCGAAGACCGAAAAGGCGCGGATGATTGTCATTACGGTGACGAACAGCGTCACCGGCGCCAGCATCGGCCAAGTCACCAGCAGGAAGCGCTTCAGCCCCGTGTCCGCTCCGTCGATCGCCGCGGCTTCGTAGAGCTCCTCCGGAATGGTTGAAAGACCGGCCACGAAAAGTATCATGTTGAAGCCGACCAGCTGCCAGACGCCGATCGCCGAGAGCGCATACATGGCCGTCGAGGGATCGGACAGGAAGCTGACCGGCGATGCGCCCAAAAGCTGCAGCAATGAGTTGGCGAAGCCGAGACTTGGATGCAGGATCGCTTCCCACGCGGTTGCGAGAGCGACCAGGGTCGCGGCCACCGGTAGGAAGTAGGCGGTGCGATAGACGATGGCAAATCGTGACCGCGCGATCAAGAGAGCAACCAGCAGGCCCCACCCGATTGATGTCGGCACGACCACAACCACATAGAGCGCGGTGTTGCGCAGGCTCTGAGCAAAGCCTGGGTCCGTCAGCATGCGCGTATAGTTCGCAAGCCCGATGAACCGGACACCGGCCAAACCAAGCGAAGCATCTGTAAAAGACAGAAAGAAAACTAGAACGGTGGGCCCGATGACAAGAGCGGCAAGCAGCAGCGTCGCGGGTGTGGCCAGGATCATTCCGGCTTGTGCCTGGGCGCGAGCAGGGCGGTAGCCGCCTGAAATGTTCTGAGCCAAGCGACCGATCGGATTGTCGTCGACCACGGCCATATCAGGCTACCCTGCTGTGATCGCGACTCTGGCGCGAGCCGTCCCAAGGAAAGAACCATGCCTTTTCCGAGTCGATGGTCAGTCCCAAGTTGTCGCCGCCACGCAGTGATTGTGCTCGCTCGGCCGAAATCCGGGCGACGAACTCAGCGCCTGCCCCGGCATGGACAAAGACGTGAGCGTCCATCCCTGCATGCTCGATGCGCGTGACGCAAACCGGCAGGGCGCCCGGTCGGTCCCTGTCGACGAGGGATGCATGCTCCGGCCGAAAGGCCAGCGTTCCGGCCTGTCCGGATCCGAGCGCATCGCGAATGATGATCCTACTGCTGTCGATGATGAGCGCGCCGCCGACAGGGGCGGCCACCTCGACCTCGTTCAGGAATGGCTGGGCCAGGAACCGGGCAACATCGAGATCGACGGGTTCGCGATAAAGATCGGCAGGGGCTGCAACTTGGCGCAGCTCGCCGCCAAAAATGACGGCGACACGGTCGGAAAGTGCGGCCGCCTCGGCCTGGTCATGGGTAACGAAGATAGTCGTCGTTTGCATTTCCTTGTGGAGCCGCGCGATTTCGCCACGCGTATGAATGCGCAACGCTGCGTCCAGATTTGCCAAGGGTTCATCCATCAGGAAGATCTTCGGCTTGCGCACCATAGCGCGTCCCAAAGCCACGCGCTGGCGCTGTCCACCCGAAAGCTCCGCCGGCCGGCGGTCGAGCAGCGCATCGAGCTTGAGCAGCGCCGATGTTTGACGGACCCGCTCCTCGATCGAGCGATTGCGTTGGCCGGCCCCTGGCAGCAGGCCGCCAATCACCGGAAGCCGTTCCAAGCTGGTCAGCTCGCGCATGACCAGCGGGGCTGCGATGTTGTCGTACACACTTAGATGCGGATAAAGGGCGTAGCTCTGGAACACGAAGGCCAGGTCGCGGTCCTTCGGCGCCACGGTATCCAGCGCCTTGCCCCCTGCACGCACGTGGCCCTGATCCGCCCGCTCCAGCCCTGCTATTATGCGAAGAAGCGTGGACTTGCCGCAGCCGGAGGGCCCAAGCAGTGTCACAAATTCCCCGGCAGCGATCCTTAGACAGACGCCGCGAAGCACATCAGTCGCGCCATACCGCTTGCCGACATTGTCAATGTGGAGATCCAACGCAGCCATTCCGAGTTCCCTTTCGGTTGGCGACAGGGCTTAATGGAGCTTTATTTCATTTTCATGACAATACGGAGTTTAATTTCATTTCGCAACCGATTTCTCCATCGCCTTTCCCAGTGCCAGCATCAGGCTTTCGATCACGAAGATCTTGCCGATCATCGGGGTCAGCGTGCCGCCGATCGGATGGTCGTCAAGGCCGGAGGCCTGCAAGATGAAGTCCGCCGACTTGCCGAGCGGGCTACGGGCGCGGTTGGTGATGGCGACGGTCAGTGCCCCTGCGGAGCGGGCGCCCTTGAGGAACTGAACCGTATCAACGGTGAGGCCGGATATCGAAAGGCCGATCGCCACGCATCCGGGACTGAGTCCGTTGGCGACTTCGTGAGCCATGTTGGAGTTTCTGAACGCCAGCGCCGTAAGCCCAACTCGCAAGAGCCGATAGGCGAGCAGTTCTCCCGTCACGCCCGACATTCCTGCTCCGTAAAGATCTATCCTTCTGCTCGCCGCAATCACTTCTGCGAGCTTCTCGAGGGCCTCGAGATCGGCATTGCTGTGTGCGATCCCTAGATTCCGAGCCATCGTGTCGTGCAAGGTTTGCAGGGCGGCGTTGGGCTGCTGCGCGGCGGTGGATGGAGGCCTGGGGCGGCCAATCTCTGCCGCCAGCGCCAGCTTGAAATCGCGAAAGCCGGAAAAGCCGATCTGGCGGCAAAGCCTCAAAATGCTGGCTTCCCCACTACCCGCGAATTCGCCTAGTTCCCCGACCGAGTGGTGCAACACTTTCTCAGGATTTTCCAGGATGTATTTGGCGATCCGAGCGAGCGCATTCGGCAGATGATCGATGTCTTCCTGCAAGCCAGATAAGATGCTCTCGCGCTCTGCCGCTGTCGCGGCGGGTGAGTTAATGCTCATCGTCATGATACCCATACCTTATGAAGCCGCAGAAAAGAGAGCCAGATGCCATCGACCCGTCCGACGATTGGCTTCCGAAGCGCGCGCGACCAGGGGCCGACTTCGAGATTGGGAGAACAGGACTAGCCAGTGCTCGCCCGACTGGGAAGACTAGTAGTCCTCAATTCTGTTCGGGCCGGATCCACTTCTGAGCATCATAGCGGAAAAGCTGCGCCCTAAAAGGTCGCATTTCAAGCCCCTCTGATGGGCGCTATCCCAGAGATCATAGTGCTCATTGGGGTCTTCTTTATGATCGAACAACTCTCCTATTCCAACATCATGATATACATTTAGCTTATAGCGTCCATCATAGTACATTGATGCGCGTGACCCCCGGCTCCCGTGGAATCGGAGAGAATTGTGATACTCGCTGACCACGTACGGCTTGTGGTATTCCAATGAGGTGTTGCCAAGCAGCATCTGGTCGAGTGACAGCCCCTGCATAGCGCTGGGGATCTCAAGACCCGACAACGAGAGCAATGTGGGCGCAATATCAACCAGCTCGACGAGTGCATTCGACACCGATCCTTGGGCTGAGCTGCCGGGCACGGAAATCATAAGCGGGACATGCACCAGACCCTCATAGAAACGGCAGCCTTTGTAGAGCAGGCCGTGGTCACCCATCATGTCACCATGATCGCTCATGAAGACAATGATGGTGCGATCCAGCTGGCCGGTTTCCGTCAAAGCGTCCAGTACCCGGCCGACTAGATCGTCGACTTGAGCCACCTCCGCATGATATGCCGCTCTCATCTCCCAAATGTCGAAGTTCGTGGGTGGCGCTTCATGCGTGGGCCCGGCGATCTCGTCATTGTGCGCCTGACCGACGGCTGCTGCGGCCTGCCACGGATCCACCGCGAATTTTGCCTGCTGATCGACTCGTTCAAATTTCTTCTGATGCTCGAGATCGATCGGCCTGAAGACAGGATCAGGCATATCACTTGGGTTGAAACGCCTGAGGTAGTCAGGCGGGGGATTGAGAGGCGGATGAGGTGCGTCGATATTAATGCCTAAATACCAATTACGACCAGAATGCATCTTGATGAAACGCTCTGCCCGATCGCCTGCCCAACGCGCCTGCCGATATTCTGCGGCCGGTCCCGGGCCATAATGTTGGTCAAGATACGGTTTGAAGTAGGCTACGGGATCGACCCCTTTTGACCACATCCACGCATGATAGTCATGGTTGCCTGACCACTCCGGAAATGGCTCAGGGCTCCAGTAGAACTCGGCAAATCCATCGTCGGGGCGCTTTTCTATCATGCCACGAGTGGCAGATAGGTGCAGCTTCCCTATGTGCCCCGGGTAGTATCCGGCATTCGCCATCAGTTTTGGGAGCAAAACGAGATGCGAAGGAAACGTGCCGGCGCCGTTTTGATGCACTTGGTGTGCGATCGGATACAACCCCGTCAGAAAGCTCGTTCGGCTCGGCGTGCAGATCGGGCTTTGACAATACGCACGAGCGAATGCTGTACCCCTCGCGGCCAGACGGTCGATATTGGGAGTTTGCGTGCCCTTGAACCCGAGACACCGCAGCGTGTCCCAACGTTGTTGATCACTGCAAATCCAGACAATATTAAAGTTGCCCAACTCTGATCCTCAAACGCAATAGAGGTCTAATTCGTTCGCCACCGGCGCGTCAATCGCGCCGGTGGCCGGGTGCGTGAAGACTACTTCAAATATCCAGCCCGTTTTAAGATATCCACGGCCTCAGTCTGAGCATCATCCAAGGCGGCCTGGGCACTTTTGCTGCCAACAACCGCCTCCTGCAGGGCTCGACCGAGGCGGTCGCCGATCTCCTTGAATTCAGGGATTCGAGGATAATACCACTCCGGCGCGACCCGAAGAGTTTCAGCATATGTTGCCGCGAACGACCCGTGGCCATAATTGTAGTCGTGCTTGGCAAGTATCTCCGGATCGTTCCACAGGGACGATCTCGTGATCGCGACAAAGGTGCTATCGAGTGAAATGCGTTTCATCACATCTTTACTTGTCGCCCACTGAAGGAATGCGGCTGCGGCTGCCTTGTTTTCTGATGCCGCCGGGATGACATAGGCCTGTCCCGCAAATGGCGGGAACCTCCCACTTACTCCGCCGGGCGGCAAAGCGAATCCAAGCTTACCTACGACTTTCGACAGCTTGGGGTCGAGAATGCGGCCGGCAGTAGGAGCGCCTTCCACCGTCATTGCAATGCGGCCCTGCTGCATCGCAATGACGACGTCGTCAAACGTTGCTGAGGTGCTGCCAGGCACGGTGAACCTGGTCATCACGTCTGTGTACCATTTCAGCGCCTCCACAGCGGCGGGTGTATTGACCGTGGGCGTCAGATCCGCCGGTTCGTGCGCGAAATATTTGCCGCCGAAAGCATACAGGACCTGGCCCCAAAACCAGATATTCTCACCGGTGTCGGGTTGCCCTCTTAGTGCGGTGCACTGAATATCAGCCTTTTTCAACAGCTCGCAGTCATCGCGGAATTCCTCCCACGTTTGTGGTGGCTGTTTGATACCGGCCTTCTCCAATAAGTCGGGACGATAGTAAAGGAGCTGCGTCGCCGCGAAATGCGGCAATGCCAGTTGTTTGCCGTCCTTATTGTACAGGCGAAGCACGGGAGCGATGAAATCCTGTACATCGGCACTCTTCATGTCGATGTAGTTGTCGAGCGGCTCCAGGATATCGCCAGATGCGTATCGCCCGAACTCCTCGCTCCCTAAGTAGACCACGTCGTAGCTGTTTGAACGTGTCAAGAGCTCGACCGACACCTTCTGAACGGTCGGCGCATAACCGAAGAGATCGAACTGCACTTCAGCGCCGGTCTTCTCTGTGAACTCGTGCGCAAATTTTTTGAGCTCAAGATCGTATGCTGAGTTTGTCGATAGGATCTTTATCTTTACGCCGTCGTACCGCTGCTGAGCCGATGCTCCCCCGCCAATGGCAACACCTAATGCGACAGCAAGAATTCCGATGTACCTCATTGCTTCTCTCCTTGAGCTAACGTTTCACCCTTTCACGGAACCGGTCGTTGTTGAGCCGGCGACGTACTTCTTTACGAACGGCACGAAAACCACGATCGGAACCAGCATAAGCACGCAGGCGGCTGCCGCTTTGCCCCAATCAGTTCCCTCAAACGGCATGAAATTCAGAATTGCGACGGCTGCAGTTTTTGCGTTATCGCGTGTTAGCGTCAGCGCGAAAAGAAACTCGTTCCAAGAACCAATAAAGACTAATATAGCCGTTGCTAAGATGCCGGACCTGGAAATAGGTATCGAGATAAGTGTCATCACCTGCAGCGTTGACGCGCCATCTATGGTAGCGGCCTCTTCGATTTCACGAGGAACTTGGTCAAAAAACGCCGATAAATACCAAATCGCGAGCGGGATAGCGAACGTGGTGTTGACGATGATCAGCGCAATCTTCGTGTCGACCAAATCTACTTGGCGGAAAAAGAGAAAATAGGGGATGATGTAAATCATCGCTGGCGCAGCCCGGAGCGCCAATACCAACGTCAACAGCCTGCGCATGGAAGTCTTCGGCAGATGGGAGATGCCAAATGCCGCCGGGACCGAAAGCGCCATGGTCACTACAATGGTGCTGCATGAGACCACAATTGAATTGATGAGCGCCGAAGAAAAGTCCTTGTCGGCGATTATCGCGGTATAGTGCTGAATGGACGGCTCTCCCACGATCACCGGCGGCCATTGAAACATCTCTGTCGGCTCTTTGAGAGATGTCGAAAGTGTCCACAGGATTGGAGAGAATAGGAATAGCGCGAATGCAGCACAGATGACATATCCGTAGATGTATCGTCCAAGGTCTCGATGCATGATCAGCCCCCGACTCGGCCAGCCGAGATTCGGCGAACAAACCAAAAGCAAGCCCCGACGATTGTGGCTGTGAACGCCACGAGAATTGAGGCGGCATAATCGAGGTCAAGATATGTAAATGCGCTCAGGAAAGCGTAGAAGTTAAGGGGCTCCGTCGCCCCTGCAGGCCCGCCTCCAGTCAGCACGAAAATCACCGGGAAAATGCCGAGGACCTCCAAGGCTTGAAATACTGCAACGGCTCCCATTGCAGGTAAGACAAGCGGTATGGAGATATGCCGTTGGGCCTGAGCCCAGCTTGCACCGTCGAGGCTGGCCGCCTCATAAATCTCGTCGGGGATTGAATCCAGGGAGGAAAGAAGCAGCAAAGCAACTATAGGAACCCCAAACCAAACCGACACGATGATCACGGTAGCAAGCGCTGAGGCCTTGCCTCCCAGCAAGTCGGCGTCGAAATTGTGTCCGAAGAAGCTTGCGAAATAAGACAGGCCGCCCACACCAGGAATGACAAACAATTTCCACACAATTCCGCCTACCGCTGGCGGTACTACGGAGGGAAGCAGGGAAGCTGCTCGCATCCACCGTGTACCGATGAGCTTCTCCTTCAAAGCTAATGCCAGCGCCAACCCACACAGGAGTTGAAGCGCGACGGGCATAACGACTAGGGCAAAAGTCACGAAAGCAGCGTTGATAAATCGGCCGTCGGACAAGAAGCGTGTGTAATTGTAAATGCCGATGAAGGTCGTCTTTCCGGGGAAGGCGATGTTGAAATCCACGAATGAGAGCGCAACGACAGCCGCAATCGGGACGAACGTCGCAAGGCATAGGAACCCGATCGCGGGGGTAACCAGCGCCCAGGACACATTAAGCCGGGAATATGCCATGGGTCCGTTCCTCCTTGATGTCTATGCCCATGTTGAAAGCCTGGCCTGGCTGGCATTGGCGAGCTGAATGGGACCGAGTGCGTCAAAAGTCCGGCTAGGAAGGAGGTCCGGAACGTTGTTATGTCCGGACGTGCGAGCTCAGATCTGCGTTTCCGTTTCGTCCATCGCAACCTTTGTGTCCGTTTGGCTATAACGGAACGGGACATCCGTAAGTCCGGCCGCGTCGGACAGCTCGGCCGCCAGCAGCTGGGCGGGCAGAATGTCTACGATGGCCCGGGCAACACGGTTCTGCAGTGGAGGCACTTTCACAACTGTCAGGGTTTTGTGGTCGTGAGGCAATTCGCTCGCGGTTACTAGAAGAACTGCACAGCCGATTTCGGCTAACTCCTGCGCCAACCGCACTTCGCGACCATCGCCGAATATCAATATCCCAGTCGCCTGATCCATAGATTCCATCGGACCATGCAAGTAGTGCAGCGTGTCGCTGGCGCCTGCCGGAACCCTGACAGCCTCACGAATAAGCAAACAAGCTTCGCCCGCTGTACCAAAGGCGGATATTGCGCCAACGCAGTCGATGGCTCGCTGGTCACGGAAAATTTCGCCAGCACGAGCCATCTTCTTCGCCGAGGTCTTCAGGACCTCGCTTGCGATGTGGGGAATGTCGTTCCAATTAAAGCTCTCTCCACCGCCAAGAGCATCAACCAGCAGCCCGCCTGCCAAAAGCGACCCTGTGAAGCCGGTACTTGATGGCAGCGAATCCAGCCCGGACTCATACCGAATTGCCGTTGAAGCGGCGCGCGATAGCGGGTCATTGCCTTCATTCGTGATTGCAAGGGACGGCAACTGACTGTGCACGTTAAGCGCAGCAATGGGCTCGACGCTCCTTCCTCCGACAGAAAGCACGATAATGGAATCGCCAGGATCTCCCGGCTCAACGAGATCGACAGCGCGCCAGGTATTTGCCCGCCTACCGCGACGCTGAAGTTCGCCGGTCACCACCGCCGCAGCTTCGTAACTCGCGCCTATCCCTGTAACGACCAAAGTTCCGTTTTTGAATTGGGAAAGATCAAGTTTCCGAAGCTGCGGTCGGACAACTTCCAACGCATGGCGAAACTGATCAGGCTGACGGGCAATCGCCGATCTGTAAGTCATTGAACATCCTTGTGTTGAGGCATGATTGGACCTTCAGTGCTGGCGCCACCCGTGCGAAGTTGCTGCGCCATGACGCAGGCTCCCAAGACCGGCGGCCTGTTAAGGAAAGTGACGGCTAGGGTGGCCCCGAAGCGGCTGGCAATTTCGTGAGAAAATGCGTTGGCTAAAAGGGGTTGAGCAAGAATGACCCCACCGCCCACCACAACATGTTTGTCGTGCACGCCGCCTAACATCAGATGGTGGACCAACTGAGTCAGGGCCGCTGCGCCCTCGTCAATAACGCGTTTAGCCAAGGACGAACCTTCATTGGCGGCGTAGAAGATAACGGGTGCGTATCGCCCCAGAGCCGAGGCGCTGCCTTCCTTCGCAATCGCGGTGCCGATGTTCGTGGGGCTATTCAGTCCGAATGCCTCACAAAGCGCTTCGACAAGCGGCTCTGACCTCGCCCCTCCCAGGTCAATATGCAATCGCACTGCTCGGCCGGCCTCGCGTACTAAACCTGGAGCGCTCCCTTCGTCTCCGATTGCCCAGCCCCAACCGCCTGCGACATGCATCTTGCCTTTCTGGTCCCGAGCGACGGCGATTGAGCCAGTGCCCGCGACGACACCAATTCCGCTGGAAAGCCCCATGGCGAGGGGAAAAAGTTCTGCATCATTGACGACCCTTAAGGGGCAGGCAAAATGATTGGAAAGTGGCTGTTGGAGGACGGCGCACTCTTCCTCATCATCGCATCCATGAGAGCCAATCGCGATGCTGTTGGGCGTGGCGCCAGCAGCAAATCTGCGAATTAGCGCGATAAGTCCAGGGATATCGTGGTCATAGGCGCCAGAACGCCATTCACTGGTTCGCACGACCAAGTCGCGGGCCATACCCTGGTCCAGGCAAGTCCTCAAATGCGTTTTGGTGCCACCGATATCGACACCAATTGTTATAGAACCCATCTCTTCACTCTGTTCGCATTAGCATGTAGCGGCCGCGGTTCCAGTCTATTTCTAGAGGAATATCACTATTTTCTCATTCACAAAAGATGGTTTTTTTCATCATCTCGAGTTATCTTGCCGTCGACGAAGGGATGTCGGATGTCAGGTGCAAAAAGGGAGGCAGGCGCTAGAGCCCTAACGAAAATTATGTTCACTGCTTGGCAATGTGCTGAAAAGTTCCTATTGCTCTCGCTGCCCGCGTCAAATCAAACCCAGAGGAGCTGGAGCCCCGTGATCTCAAGGGAATCGTTTTAATGCAGGAAAACATTTTAGCGCGATTGCGATCGTCTCAGCCGAGCCTCAGTCCGGCACTCCTTCGCATCAGTGAGTACGTCCTCAAGGATCCCGCGAAGGTCGTGCACCAGACCATCACGGAGGTCGCTGACGGATCTGGATCGAGCGAAGCGAGCGTTTTGCGGTTCTGCAGAGACATCAAATTTTCGAGCTTTCAGCGTTTCAAACTGGCATTGGGAATCGAACTCTCAACTAACCAGACAATCAGACATGCCAGCCCGTCCGGTGACATCATCGACGATACGCTGTCCATGGCCGTCACGGCACTCAGTCAGACAAAGGACCTGTTGAACCAGGCCGCTCTCGAATTGGCGGTAAAACATATCATACGAGCGAAAAGTATCGATCTCTACGGTTTGGGCGGCTCTGCGAATGTGGCCCGATATGCGCATTACTTGTTTATTAGATCTGGACTGATGTCGCGCGTGCTGGACGACCCGCATCTCGCCGTCATGAGTGCGGTGAATCTCGGACCCAAGCACGTGGCACTGGCAATTTCGGAATCTGGCTCGAGCAAGGATACCATCAACTCACTCATGGCAGCCAAGGCTGCTGGCGCGTTCACCATAGCAATCACATGTCACATACGCAGTCCAATCGCTGCCAAGGCGGACGCTGTGCTGGCAGCATCCTCGACGGACACCCCCATCATGCGAGGAGCATTCTCCCGGGTCGCTGGACAATATTTGATTATCGACATCCTCGCCAACATGATCGCTAAAGATGGCAGCAAGTTCCAGGCGGCTATGCAGCGAACCGCAGAAGCCACCATAGATAAAAGCTTTTAACCGAAACGTTCGCGCAGGTAGTCGTTAAGGAAACGACCGTCGGGATCAAAGAGAGCCCTTTGGGAAACAAAATCCCGGTACCTTGGGTACAAGCCTTCGATCTCCGGCCGCCCCAGACTGTGAAGTTTGCCCCAGTGCGGACGACCGTTCGCTGAGGAAAAGATCGTCTCGCAATCACGGATGAAATCCCAGTAGTCCTCTCCTGCTGCGCCGGACACGGATATCATCGCAGTCTTTCGCTCAAAGTATGGACTCAGCCAAATAGCGTCAGCCGCTACGGTTCTATACTCCACCGGGAATATCTGCGACGGATACTTTGTCTTTATGAGCTTCCGGATTTCGCGGAATACCGACGGACCGTCCCCGTAGGGCACCGCGTACTCGCATTCATTATGGTTCGGCATCGGAATTGAACCCGGAAATATCCGGTAGCTCGGCCCTATTCTCTCGCCGACCCGATCTTCGACAGACTCCGGCGATTGAGCCGTGACGTTCAGCGTCCTCAGTTCGCAGACATCGGATTTGCTGCGAGTACGTCCCATGCCAAACGTGTTGGGCAGGCTGTATAACGAGGCCGAGTGTTCGGTCGGGCACCAGAAAACGCGGAGACTCCTATTTTTTTGGCATAGCTGATCCAGGTGATCCATGCATTCTTCGAAATCCTCACGCCATATTTTGTCATGAAGATCAAAAGCGGGAACAAGCTTCATCGTGACGGAAAGTACCACGCCGAACATTCCGATGGAGACTTTTGCAGCGTTGAGGGCATCCGGGTTTTGTGAGGCATCGACATTGACGATCGATCCGTCGCCAGTCGCTATCCGCATTCCAACTATCGGCCCTGCTAAGCATTTTAAACTATCTCCGCTGCCATGCGTACCCGTCGATACGGCCCCGCTTATGGTTTGCAGATCGATATCACCCTGATTCGGCAACGCCCAACCTGCAGAGCGCAGTTCAGAGCCGACGTCACAAATCCGCGTTCCGCCGCGAAGCGTCACCTTGCCGTTGGCGTGGTCGATGTTTTCGATCCCGGATAGGCGCTCCGCGGAGATCAGAACGCCGTCCGTGGGGACAATTGGCGTATAAGAGTGCCCCGTACCCACGACGCGGACGCGCAGGTTGTTCAAGGCTGCTGCCTTGATCGTACAGCAGACGTCATCGTCCGAACTTGGCATCGCGAAATGCTTTACCCGACAAACCTGATTGCTCACCCAGTTCCGCCAAATCAAGCTCGGGCCGAGTGTCGGCGAACTTGTTTCTGAAGAATGCAATGGAGTTCTCCTGCTATGTGTTCTCAGGCATTTGGCGGTAGCGACCATAGGTATGATGGATACCATCATCGCGATGTATATAAAAGACGATTTTTTTCATTCTTGATCGAATGCACCGAGGCGGAAATCCGACTCTCGTGCGGGTCACCAATCGAAAACCGTCTTGAACGGTTTCCAGGCCTCATCGGAGCCGGGCTCTGCTCATCTCAAGCCTTGATGGCTCCCGAACTCAGGCCCGGAAACTAGAGCCCGCCGCAAAAGACCGTGCCGCTACCAACCCGAAATTGTTGCCGGTATCCCCTGCCATCAAAGGGTACGCACCCGCCTTTCGGTACTGGCGCGATGGAGCCATCCTGATGTAGAGATAAAAACATCCTCTATCACCTGGGCGAAGTGGCTGGCTTTCCATTGGTTGTAGTCAAGAGGTTCCATGCGTCGCGAATCCGGCACGTACGTTGAGAGCGCGAAGAATTGTCCGAAGGCAGATGGTTGGAGGTGCATTCTCGGCTCGTCGATAGCATGGAACCTCTGGGACAGCAGACTGCTCGCATTATGCGCGGAGGCGCGCGGCATTAAGGCCGATGAAGCCGTCCTGAATGAGAAGGCGCTCGCTCGCAGACACGCCCATAACTTCGAGGCTATCAGCAGCACGGAAGGGTGGGGCTTGCGGACACCGATGTTATCGGAGGAGAAGAGCCGTGAGCCTACAAGCCCCAATGTCAGCGGCTCTCATGCGGTGGATGAGTCGAAACTGATGTACTCGATACGACACAAAGGGAATGGGTAAGCCAGTGGAGCAGTTCAATTGAGCAGGTGTCGCCAACAGTCATCGAGGGGCCAGCTGGATCTCAACCTCGACTGTTTCCATTAAGTGTTCCGGCCAGCTTACACGCCATGACGCTTAGTATAGGCGGTTGTTGATCGTTTCGCTCAATTCCGGAGAGCGTTGCCTGATTCCTCCCGGATGTACCGGGACACCTTCTGCGGCGAGTTTTGTCGAACACCTCGGATGCTATGATTTTCGTCTCCGCAAGGGTGCCCGTCAAAATCGAAGATGATCAGTCCAGGCCGAGGCCGATCGGAGGTCGTGATTGAGGATGCGACCGTCATTTCGGGTCACCCGGACGAATAACGGGCAACAAATCAAGTCCCTCGTGACGATGGACGACGACATCCGTTCCGTCCAACATGATGACGTCGTATGAGGGTGCAGCCGCGACGAATATGGGCTTGCCATATTGTTCCCAGTCCAGAACGATATGCTGCGCCGTGCCACGGCTGGCAGTGAAGGAGATTCCTGACAGACTGCCTGCTGCAGCGACATGCCGATGACCAAAGAGCATGTGGCGGACCGATGCGTTTTTCTTAACAATGGAAAAGAACCGCTCGGTCTCCTTCATGTCGCATGTCCTAAAGCAGGGCACATGCAAGTCCGATGGTGAATGGTGCATAGCAACCACGACTGGTCGGCCGGCGCCACGGACAAGCTGCTCTTGGAGCCATTCAAACCGGCCACCGTCGAGACAACCGCCAGGACTAATGTCGTCCTTCGTGTCGAGCAAGACGACGAGCCACTCGTGCAGGTCTACAGCCGCCTGAACGAAGCCTTCTCCGCCGAAGACGCCTCGAAACGCGGTGCGGTTGTCATGGTTGCCGATGGTCAGATAGACGGGGAGCCGGACGTCGGACAAAATCTCGCGCAAGAGCACGTAGGCGGCCGGATCCCCGGTGTCAGCAAGGTCTCCGGTAATAAGGATGAGTTTCGCATCTGCGTGTACGCGCGAGACGTGGTCCAAGGTGTCGCATAATCTCTGCGCCGGATCGATGCCGTAAAGCATCTTGCCAGGTGCGACAAAATGGGGGTCTGTTATATGAATGATTTTTTGCATTGCTCCACACTTACATAAGCCCGACTCCGGAAGGAAATGGGGCAAGAAGCAGGTCTTAGGTTGGACCAGTAAATGACCATTCGTTATGGGGACCATTTATCGGCCACAAAAGCGACGATTTCAGCGGCGCTGACATGGACCGGGCGCCGCAATATGTTGCCTCGAGGCCCATTATGCGACCGCCTTCGTCGCTTCGTACACAGGCACCTCAAAATTTGTGCCATTTCCGCCCGTTCAGAGTGGACGGCTGCGTACCGCTTGCAATCGTTTCGGCCGGGCCGGTAGATGATGCCAATAAAGGTCTTGCGGCAGGGTGCCGCAAGGTCGCGACGAATGAAACGCCGGCCCAGTTCAACCCGCGCGACGTCCTTCAAAGCTGGGGGGATCGATCTTCACTAAGCGGTCTGCGGCCTCGACCGCAGTTTCGTATCCTGCTGCACAGCGCGAGATTTTCGGCCGGCATTTCTTCAGTGCGTTGAAGCGCGACCTCGGTCCGGTGGATGCGCTGCCTGGCATTGGCAACTTCCGATCTCAAAAGATCGGCCGCCATCCCGTGCAGCAAGTCAGAGACGGCCGTCAGGCTGCTTTCTTCGGTGAGCGCGTGGTTCGCCGCGGCCCTCAGCCAGGACACACAGGACCAACCGTGCATGCTCAGCGCCATGATTGTCGATCAGCCGGCGGATGGAGCCGACGGCGCGCGTCTGGCCTTCTTACGGATAGCGGCCCTTGGGGACGATCTCTACGTCGAATTCGCCACAGAGCGCGTCAACTCGCGGGTCGACGTAGAGTGCAGATCCGCGGCTCCAGCCTTCTCGCGCAAGCATTCGGCGTCTCCGCACGATCGACGCACGATGTTTGCACAAATGTAATGGCGGCTGCAAGAGTGATGCACGATGGACAGTGGTGGGGCACGCGTTGACGAGATGTCAAGCATTCAGGATTTTCGCTTCCTTGGCGGCGTTGAGAAATGCCACGCGCGCTACCTCCGGTGCGCTGCCGCCGCCGAACACCTTCATGCACGCCATGCGAGCCTGGATGCGGCGCCCGGTTTCTCCAATGGGCCAGCGGTAAAGCAGCATTTCGGCGGCTTCGCGGGTGCTCGAAACACTGACTTTGCCCGAGGACAGCAAAACGGTCACGGGCTCTTCGAACGTGCCGACGTCTCGTTCGCTGGTCATAAACAGGTCTCCTTCCGCAACCCCCACAAGAGCTTACGGTCGAAACCTCCATTCCGTTGCGTCACGTTTGTCCCGGTGGGCGAACATTCTGTGAGGATGGGACCTCGTCCAGAGCGCGGGCTTGATCGCTCTGACTAGACTCGCCAACGCGTTGCGGTCCTCAAATTAGCGAGAACCGTCCTTATCGCTACCGGCCACTTGCCGGCGCAGGCATCCGCAGACGGAAGTCAATACTCATTTCTGAGGATGGAAATCTCGCGTGCAGATCGGCGAAGCTGGGCCAGAGGAGTGATCGTCATGACCGTTGCCCATGGCCTCGCCAGCGACCCCAGCGGAATGTGGCGGGTCGTCTTCTTGCCTGAAGAGCTGCATCTCTATGTGGAGTTCAATCGGCCAGGCGCCGGCACAAATCCCGTCGACTGGATGAGCCTCGACGACTTCCTTGCACGGCGCCCAAAAGATGCTCTCCACCAGCGGGCGCGCGACAGACTGGTCTCGCTTATTTGCAAGGCGCTTGGGGCCTGTCCCGGCTGACGCCCAACCGTTCTATCGACTTGGGAAATAGCCTATGCTTCTATCCAAAAGCGCTATGGGCAGGGGAGAATGATCGCGGTTTTGGCCGCAGCTCTGGTGATTGCCGGTTGCCAGAACAGCGGGTACTTGCTCAAAACATACAGCGCTTCTGTCGCACCCAAGCACGTCGTCCAGACCGCTGGCGGCTCATTCTGGGTCTTCGATCGTCCGGACCTTGGCAAGATCATGACAACGCCGTCGCCAGGGACAATCGCCGCGCCGGCGATCATCAGCGGAGCAACGGTCGGTCTGGTAAAGCTCGATCCAGTCGTTGCGGCGCACCAGGCTGTCGCCCTGCAGTACCTCGCTCAAACTGGCCGGACCTGCGAGATCAAAACCAGCGTCGAGATTTGGCGCCCGGAGTTTGAACACACCTACGTTTGCTAAAACTGAGGGTCGGGAGTCGCGAGCGCAAGAGCGAACCGTTGCTGCCTTGCGCATCGCCCTCTAGGCCGCCGGCGTCGAGTTCATCCCGGAGAACGGCGGCGGCGCCGGCGTGAGGCTCCGCAAACCTTAGCACTACTTTGGCAGATTTTTAGCTCCGGGAGCGTTTCGAGGATTCCCAAGAGCCGTTTTGCGTGATTCATGAGAGGTCGGCTTTTGGAGGGGCCCGCCATGAACAGGGATTGGCAACTCGATCTGGAGCGGTGGCTTGAGCCGTTCGTCTCGGCGTTGAGGCACAAGACGCGTGCGCGGATGTGTCCGGCCTATATTGCTGGGCTGATTGGCCTTGGGGATCGCAAGAGCGTCCAACCGATGGCGGCGCGCGACGCAGGCGTCAACTATGACCAGCTGCACCACTTCATCGCGAGCGGCGTGTGGGATGCTGCGCCGCTGGAGAAGGTGCTGCTCGCGGAGGCCGACAAACAAGTTGGCGGGAACGATGCGTGGCTGATCGTGGACGACACCGCGCTCCCCAAGAAGGGGCGCCACTCGGTCGGCGTCGCGCCGCAATATGCCTCGGCGCTTGGCAAGAACGCCAACTGCCAGACGCTGGTGTCGCCGACGCTGGCCTCTGGCGAAGTGCCGGTCATGGTGGGGCTGCGATTGTTTCTGCCCGAGAGCTGGACTTCCGATCCCGCCCGGCTCGACCGTGCCGGTGTGCCCGAGGACCATCGTGCCTACAGGACCAAGCCCGAAATCGCGCTGGCCGAGATCGACCGGGCTCGCGCAGCCGGCTTACGCTTTGGCTGCGTGCTCGCCGATGCCGGATATGGCTTGAGCGCCCCCTTCCGGCAGCCGCTCACCGAGCGCGGCCTTACCTGGGCCGTCGGTATCCCGTTCAAGCAGAAGGTCTATGCCGCCGACGTGGCGATGATCTTCCCCGTTGCCGGACACGGCCGCCCGCGCCGCCGGCATATCCCCGATGTGAAGTCGATGACCGCGCAGGCGATGCTGGAAAAAGCCCAATGGCGGACGGTCAGTTGGCGGCGTGGCACCAAAGGCCGCCTCTCGGCCCGCTTCGCCGCTGTCCGTGTCCGGGTTGCAGATGGCCCACCCCAGCGCATCCGCGACATGGGCGCTCAGCATCTGCCTGGCGAGGAGGTCTGGGTGATCGGCGAGCACCGCTCGACCGGCGAGCGCAAATACTACCTCTCCAACTTGCCCGCCGACACCTCGCTCAAGCAGATCGCAGGCGCCATCAAGGCGCGCTGGGTCTGCGAACAGGCGCATCAGCCACTGCGCAGCCACACACCTGCTTTTCGCCATCGGACGAAGCGGTTGCAACCGGTGGTGCGCGGGCCATAGCGCTGAGGCAGGTCACGCCATGGGGCACCGGAGCGCAGCACCCAGAAGATGCCGTTCAGCACGCGCCGATCATTAACACGCGGCACACCTCTTGGTTTGTTGGGTAGCAGCGGCTCGATCACCATTCAAGTTCTGTCAGACCATATCGGCTCATGGTAAGCCCTGAATCAGAATCCGGCCCGATGTGGAGTGTCAGTAGGACGTTTCGTTCGTCACCTGTCACCTTATCGAGCAGTGAAGGAAATGCATCGCACATTGCGCGGCGAACGTGCTCCGCAGTGATTTCCGGCAGAAGCTCTTGGTTGCGGTCGGGCCGAGCAAGGGGCGAGCTTCTTGCCGGGCCTGCGCCAACACCAGAGCGAGTTCGGGGCCGAGACAAGCTGTAGAACCTCGCCTGCTTGGAATGCTTCCCCTGCCAACACAAAAACTCATTGCCCGACCGCCTGTGCCGATGATCTCCGGGGATACGCCACGACGCCTGCTTGATTTATGCGGGAGTCTCCCGACTACGTTGCTGGATGGGTAGCACGCCACAACTTGAAACGGTTTTGATCGAGATGATTGTCCAAGCTGCAGATTTTCCAACGGCCAGCTTCGATTCCGTGACCTGCCACCGAATTTTCATCCAGCCGCAATTAGAGCCTCGGCGGGTTGTACGCCGTATGGCGCGGGTTGAGCAACGGGCGATCGGCGGAGCTGGTCGGG